>JBCBVA010000013.1:0-50656 GCA_039817825.1 Cyanobacteria bacterium J06642_12
GAATAGAGAACCCTGAACGGGCTCGCGGATGCCGTCGATGTCAACAGCAGGAGCGCCAACGAAGGCGATGATGTAGCAGATGGCTGCAGTCAGCAGGCAGGGAATCATCAGGACGCCGAACCAACCTACATAGATGCGGTTGTCGGTGCTGGTGACCCACTCGCAGAACTGCTCCCATACGCTGCCGCTCTCGCGGCGTTGTACTAGAGTTGTCATTTCGAATGATTCCTTAATGGATGGAATATGTATGAACTAATAATAGCCAATTGTTTCTAAATGTAAAGCAATTTAACGATCTCTTCGATTTTCTCTTGCCTCGGATGTACGCTCAATGGCAATTTCTCTCCCTTCCACCCTCTCTACAAAGGTTTTAGCCTGATCGCAGTTCTCCAATCGCGCTCCATCGCAAGGTGGAGCTCGGAGCAACACTTTGGGGATATTGAAATACAAGGTGAGGTGGATGAGCGTTGCAAGTGAACTGATAGCTCTGTCGATAAATCCAGACATATATGCATCGCGTCACTTATGAGTCAAAACGCTGTTCTGCGCAGTCCTATTGACGATGGTGACTCTAGTTGACTCCAAGTCGGTCAAGCTTTGATGGAAGTAGAGTCCGACTCAGTACTGCCTTGCGCGTCGAATGCAACTGGTTCTTGGGATCGGTTGGCTTTAACTGTGCGTTCTATGGCAGTGGTATGGCCACTGCGGACATTTCAGCTACGTCCATCCCTAACTGTGTATAGGAATCTGCGTCTTAACTGAAATGGAAAACGTTGCATGTCTGCTTATGTCTACGTGCTGGTTTGGCTGGTGAAGGGAACTACTCCCGCATGAGCGGTGGCGGCCATTGAGGCGCGGTTACTTTGCATGGATATTTCACTGTCAGCAAGCAATCTCTATAATGAATGGAGAGATTAAGTTTTGTATCTGTTCGTGTCTCGTCAGTAACGTTACTATTGGCGATCGCTTGTTCAGCCTGTTCATTCATCTTTGCCAGAGTTACTCAGGATCATGGCTCAAACCACCGACCGACCGACCACACCAGCTCCATCTCCAGTCTCGACCCCTGCCCCCCGCTCACGACCCCGTAGAAGGCTGTGGCCGTGGGGACTTGCAGCAGCGTTAGCCGTAGGGATCGTCTCTACTGGGGCGATCGTGCAGCAGCGGCAGGGGAATGGATTGGATGTCGATGCCCTCACGGTTTCAGTAGAGGAGGAAAGCGTCACCATTCGCATCACGGCGAGCGGCACCGTACAGCCCATTGATAGCGTCAACCTCAGCCCCAAAACGGCCGGCATTCTGGCGCAACTCATGGTTGAGCAAGGGGACCGAGTCGAGGCTGGTCAAGAAATTGCCTTTATGGAGGCAGATAGCGTTGCGGCGGATGTGGCTCGGGCACGGGCACAGGTGGCTCGCAATCAGGCGCAGTTGAATGCTTTGCTAGCGGGCAATCGACCGGAGGAAATTGCCCAAGCGGAAGCTCGGGTGAGGCAAGCAGATGCCCGGCTGGCAGATGCTCGATCGCAACTGGTGCTGGCGGCCGATCGCTTAGAGCGCAATCAGGCACTGGCGGATGAAGGAGCAATTTCCCGAGACGAGCTAGATGGAGCTGTGAATCAGGAGAGCGTGGCCCGTGCAACCGTGGCCCTGCAAGAAGCGAGCTTGCGAGAAGCAACTGACTCTTTGGCTTTGAGCCGCCGAGGGGCTCGGGTGGAGGATATTGATGCGGCAAAGGCTCAGCTGGCTGAGGCCCAGGCTCAATTGCAATTGGCCTTAGTGCAGCAAGAGGATGCCATTGTGCGGGCTCCGTTTGCCGGAACGATCACGCAGAAATTTGCGACAGAAGGCTCGTTTGTCACACCAACGACATCGGCATCAGATGCGGTGTCGGCTACCTCAACAGCGATTGTGTCTTTGGCTGATGGCCTAGAGATTCTGGCTGAAGTGCCGGAGGTGGATATCGGCCAGATTGAAGTGGGCCAGCGGGTGGAGATTGTGGCAGATGCCTATCCTGACGCAGTGTTTGAGGGACAGGTCAAGCTGGTGTCGCCCGAAGCGGTTGTGGAGCAAAACGTCACGTCATTTCAGGTGCGAGTGGATTTAGTCACGGGACTGGATCGGCTCCTGTCTGGCATGAACGTGGATGCTACGTTTGTGGGAGATAACCCCGAAACTGGGCTAGTGGTTCCCACCGTCTCGATCGTGACGTTGGATGGCCGAACTGGGGTTTTAGTGCCGGACGAGCGCGATCGAATTCGCTTCCGGCCCATCACGATTGGCTCTGCTGTCGATAGCAAAACTCAGGTCTTGGACGGGCTAGAGGCGGGTAACCGAGTGTTTGTCGATCTACCTCCCGGTCAAAGCCTGGAAAACCTCAATTTTGGACGAGATAGGAACGAAGACTAGGCGAGCAAGGCAGGTTGCCTTTTGCATATCGATTGCCTGAAATGTATTTCATTCCACTACTCAATGTTGCGACGGTTCTCCCATGAATTTTGCTGAAAGTCTCTCGATGGCGGTGAAAACGCTGACGGCTAACAAGCTGCGCAGTACCCTCACCATGCTGGGCATCGTGATTGGCAATGCCTCGGTGATTGCTCTAGTGGGAGTTGGTGAGGGGGCACAGGACTATGTGGAGTCCGAAATCGAAGGATTGGGGCCCAATCTTCTATTTGTGTTGCCTGGAAATCAGGAGTCACAACGGGCGAGTTTCAATCAGCCCAAAACCCTGGTGTTGTCGGATGCAGAGGCGATCGCCGAACAGGTTCCCTCGATTGCCGCCGTGGCCCCAGAATTTAATGCCAGAGCGACCATCTCTATGGGCAACCGCAGCACCAACACCACGGTTGTCGGTACCACCTCCGATTTTCCCGTGGTGCGTAATTTCGATCTCGGCAGCGGCCGCTTTCTCTCTGACCTCGATCGCCAACGCAATACGCCTGTCGCGGTCTTGGGCGCTGACTTAGCCGAGCGCTTGTTTACCACCAGAGACCCCGTTGGCCAGCGGATTCGTATCGACAACGTTAGCTTCCAAGTGATTGGCGTCTTGGTTGGTAAGGGCTCTGATGTCGGCCTCAACTATGACGATGCTGCTATCGTGCCCATCACCACATTGGCCAGTCGGATTTCTGGAGAAACCTCACCGTTTGGGACCGAACTCACCTACATTGCGGCATCGGTAAATGACGAAGCGAACATGAATGCGGCAGAGTTTCAGATCGCTAACCTGCTACGACTGCGGCACAAGATTGTGGATGAGGATGATTTTGTGATTCGCAGTCAACAAACTCTACTGGAATTCACTGGTACCGTAACCCAGGCACTGACACTCTTACTGGCCGCGATCGCCGGTATTTCACTGCTAGTCGGCGGTATTGGCATCATGAACATCATGCTGGTGTCGGTCAAAGAGCGCACTCAAGAAATCGGCTTGCGCAAAGCTGTTGGTGCCTCTCAACAGGATATTCTGATGCAATTTACAATCGAGGCTGTGATTTTGGCAGCGGCTGGCGGTGCGATTGGAATTGTGATTGGCTCGGCTGGCATCGTTGCTATTGGTGCAGTGGCTCCATTTGTGCCTGGAATCTCGGTCGGTGCCGTGGTGGGTGCAGTGGGAGTCTCGAGCTGCATCGGCCTGATATTTGGTGTGATTCCCGCCCGTCAAGCCGCCAAACTCGACCCGATTGTTGCTCTCAGGACTGCGTAACGTAGGTCTGACTCAATGCCTGACAGTGCGATCGCAGCCTTTATTCAAGCAGATGCTCAATACTAACCAGCCCCGGTCAATCTCATGTCCCACTCCCTGATCCAGCTTGCAAGTGTTTCCAAAGTGTATGGTTCTGGAAATACGGAAGTTCGTGCCCTTTCCGGTATCGATCTTGACATTGCAGCGGGCGAATATTGCGCAATCATGGGGGCTTCTGGTTCGGGCAAGTCTACTGCGATGAACGTCATTGGCTGTTTGGACAGCCCGACATCCGGTGAGTACTTTTTGGACGGCACCAATGTTGCCCAACTGAGTGACGACGAACTCGCTCACATCCGCAATCGCAAAATCGGCTTCGTTTTTCAACAATTTCACTTATTGCCGCAACTGACGGCTCTAGAAAACGTTGCCCTGCCGATGGTGTACGCAGGCGTGCCGGCCCCAGAACGGGAGCAGCGAGCCACAGACGCACTGACCAAAGTTGGATTGGCCGATCGCCTGCGCAACAAGCCCACTCAACTATCTGGGGGGCAACAACAGCGAGTGGCGATCGCCAGGGCGATCGTCAATAACCCGCTCTTGTTGCTAGCGGATGAACCCACGGGGGCTCTGGATAGTCAGACGACTCTAGAAGTGATGGGAATTTTTGAGGAATTGAATCGCGACGGCATTACTGTCGTCATGGTGACTCACGAAGCAGATGTTGCGCGAATGACGCGGCGGGTGATTTGGTTTAAGGATGGCCAAATTGTGAATGGGCAGCTCGACCCCAACGAGCTGGCCAGCATGACAGTCGCAACATCAGTAGGGTAACGAAGCCTGTCATGCCGCAGTCGGCCAACCGCCCGTTAGATCTCTCGAATTATGGAGTAAGGGGTAGTCCACCAAGTCATTCAGGATAGACTTCTGGCACCATTGCCAATCCAGGTTTTCCCTGACCATCATTCTGATATCCAGGGGACTACCCAACCCAATACGAAGACGCTATCTCGATGAAGCTTTTGCTCCATTTGATGCTCCATTCAACGCTCCATTCGAATGGACAGCACCATTCAACTCAGCCCTATGCTCCAATACGCGATTAGAAATGGGGGTTGATAACACCAATGATGTTGTCGTCGGACCAAACGGACTCAGACTACAGATAATCTCTGCCAAATGTTCTTTAGAACGAACAGCAGCTTTGATAATGAAAGAATCGACCCCCGTAATATGGTGGCATTCCAATATTTCCGGCATGTGCTCTACTTGTTGCACGAGTTTTGTGTAAAAGGTTGCACTTGCTTTCAGTTGAATAAACACCATGAGAGGAAGGCCAATATGCTCGGCACTTACCTCAGCTCTATACCCTTCAATAATCCCTAACTCCTCCATCCGTCGAACTCGTTCAGCTACAGCTGGCAGAGATAGGCCTACCCGCCGGCCCAATTCAGCAAACGGCAGTCGAGCATTGCGCTGCAAATCGCGTAATAACTGCCAGCCAATGTCATCAATTAATGTCACTGTTTTTCCTCACTCAATAGAAGGTATAGACCTCAGCAATGAACGAAAGCTCAGCCAGGAATGAACGATGCTGAGACAGTGCACGAGAACAGCAAAAGTGTTCTCAAGCTATAACTACTGGTGCCTGCACGAAAACCTGCAAACACCACCGTGAGAAGCTGCGGAAGCAACGAAAAAATTTAACAACATTTCCCACCACTGGAGCAGGTTAATGTTGTTTCAAAAAAAATGAGCACCTGCTCTATACATTACGCACATTTGTGCAGATTATGGGTGCTATTTGTAGCCAGTCAATTACATTTCTATTGCAGAATTGCCGATCTAAGGCAATTTCCTTGTCAGTTTTTAGTTTCTTAGGCAAAGAGTAGGGATTGCCATCTTTTACGATTTAAATCCTTAATGTTTGGTTACATTGAAAGATTCGTTTAGGAATAAATGCGGATACGGGGGTCGACATATTGCAACGCTAAATCCGCTAAGAAATTTCCAATGATTAACATCAGTGAGCCTAGTAGGAGCCCCGCCATCACAACATTAATATCGAAGCTACGGACAGCATCTAGCAGTAGTCTGCCGAGACCAGGCCAATTAAAAAAGAACTCGGCGATGAACGAGCCACTGAGTAGGGTCGAGAACTCAAACCCTAAAATCGTAATTAAGGGATTGATCGCATTTCTTAGGGCATGAACGATAATAATCCGTGTCTCGGATAGTCCTTTTGCACGAGCACTTTGGATGTAATCCTGCCGCAAGATGTCAAGAAATGAACCACGTGTAATTCTTTGCAGACCCGCGAATCCGGTAATACTGAGTACCAATGTGGGCAGTAGCAAATGGCGAACGATATCGCGTACTTTTCCCCACCATGAAAGCTGGTCAAAATCAATACTAGTCATTCCACCCACAGGTAAGCCGCTAACGTTTTGGGCCACAAATAACAGCAGAATTGCCAGAACAAAACTAGGCATGGCCTGTCCGGTATAGCTAATGAGCTGCAGTAAACGATCGACCCAGGTATTTTGTTTGAGGGCGCTCAGGATGCCCAGTGGAACCGCAAGGGCCCAGGTGCCCAGCAGCGAGGCGATCGCCAGTAATAACGTCGCCCCCGCCCGCTGAAAAATCAGATCCGACACCGGGAGCTGAAAGGCGTAACTCACCCCCAAATCCCCCCGCAGCAAGTTGCCTAGCCACAGTAAATACTGCATGTAAATGGGACGATCGAGACCCAATCTGGCACGTTCGGCGGCAATCAGCTCTTCAGTCAGTTCTGTTGACAGACTACGCTGGCTTAGAAAGTCTCCGGGGGCCAGTTGCATGAGCAGAAAGCTCAGTAGAGAAATCGCCAGCATGGTCAAGGCAGCTTGCAATAGCTTGCGTCCTACTACGCCTGCCACCAGCCCCCAATTACCCATTGATAGACGTTGAGGGGATGGGGATGGAGATTGCAGTTGAGTCATACAGCCAAGACCTGCAGCTAGTGCTCTGTCAACGTTCAGCAAGGGGTTTCATGCTCTCTGCCAGGCTGACTGCAAAGTACGTGCGGAGAGACGGTATCCCCAACAGTAAGCCTGACAAGATATTAGGGAGTACTGCGTGTGCAGCATGTTGGATGGAAGCGGTGCTTCCAGAGTAGCCTCTGAGATTTGCTGGGGCGATCGCACTCCCCCTCAACCCCCTCTCTCGATGGTCTGAATCCTCACCGGTGTAACGAACGGGTCGATTGACTGTGGTTTGCCGATAAATCTCCGAAGCCGTGTGGCCACCGCATACAATAAAACCCAGCGAACTGACGAGCTGTGTAAATCGTTGCGTAATATTTTTATCACTGGAGCCAGTGGTTGCATTGGTCATTACGTCATTGAGGCGTTGTTATCCGAACCGGATTTGCACCTTTACTTGCTGATTCGCAATCGTGGCAAGCTCCTGCTGCATTGGACAGATATCCAGGGGGGGCGCGTCACATTGGTTGACGGAGATATGTTGACCATCGAAAAACACGAGCCGCTGCTCAAGCAGATGGATATGGTGATTCATTTAGCGGCAGCTTGGGGAGGTGATGATGTCGCTCGGGCAGTCAACGTCACAAAGACATTAGAGCTGTTCAATCTCTTGGATCGCGATCGCTGTCAGAAGATTTTGTATTTTTCCACTGCCAGCCTGCTCGATCGCGATAATCGTCCGGTGGAGGTGGCTAGTGAGGCCGGTACTGCGTACATTCGCACTAAGTTTGAAATGCTGATGAGGCGGGGACAAATCAAACTGCGAGATCGCACCATTACTATTTTCCCGACTTTAGTGTTTGGTGGCGATGAGTTTCATCCCTACTCTCATATTTCATCTGGTCTGACAGACATCACCCGCTGGATTTTCCTGATTCGCTTCTTCAAAGCGGAAGGTAGCTTTCATTTCTTGCATGCCTTCGACATTGCCCAAGTGACGCGACACTTACTCATGTCACTTGTACAGACTGGCGACTGGGTCTTAGGCAACCCCGAACTCCATGTGAACGATTGTATCGAGCAAATTAGCCATTATTACGACAAGCCGGTGTACTTCCGCATTCCCTTGCCGGTCCGCTTTGCGCGCAAAGTCGCCCCGTATTTTGGGGCTCGACTTTCTCCGTGGGATGACTACTGTATCGAACATCGATATTTCACCCATAAAGTGGTGAACCCCTCTACATTTCAAGTGCCAACACAGTTTCCCGATGTCAACTCGATTCTCAAGAAATACGGCTAGTTCGATCTCATTATCTCGGAGCCTGTGATTATGACAGCGGATGACTTTAAGCCAGAACCGTCAAAACCATCCCAGGTGCTGCAGGAAATTCTCAGTCACAGCGGAGCCAAGTTTACCTACCTGTCTCGTCGATTGCGGTTTCCCAACCAGACTGAAGCCGATCGCGACTACATCATTCACCCTGGCGGTGCAGTTGCAGTACCGGTCACAGCAGAGGGGAAATTCATCGTCATTCGTCAGTATCGATTTGCCGTCGGCGACTACATTTACGAATTTCCGGCAGGAACGTTGGAACCCGATGAGCCTGCCAATATTACGGTGCGTCGAGAATTGGAGGAAGAAACCGGGTATTCTGCCAGTCGATGGGATAACTTGGGACAATTCTTTCTTGCCCCTGGATACTCAGACGAAACGATTTTTGCGTATCTGGCCCGCGATCTAGAGAAATTGCCAGTGCCACCAGATGGAGATGAAGACGAGGACATTGAAGTGGTGGAATTGTCTGTTGCAGAATTGCAGGACTTGGCGCTGAATTCGAAGGACGTAGATGCCAAGACGATCGCCTGCTTCTATAGAGCACTCCACGTTTTGAAGGGTTGAGACTCAAGGGCTAGGACGAGTGGGCTCCGGTCGGCATTGCTGGTTGTTGCAGTGTGATTTTGAACATGACGCATTCTCTAAACTATTGATAGCGTTTCATTAGCTTCCGGAGAGGAGGCTGCATTATCCAGGGAGTCTGGAATGAATTTTGAATACGATTACTGCGTCTACATTGGACGCTTTCAGCCGTTTCATCTCGGTCACCTCGAAACTGTACAGGTAGCTCTCGAGACAGCGAAGACGGTGATTATTATTTTAGGCAGCCACCAGGTTGCCCCGAATATCAAGAACCCGTGGAGTGCGGCGGTGCGGGAGCAGACCATTTTGTCTTGCATCGAGCCGGACCACCGCGAGCGGGTTCAATTTGTGCGAGTGCGCGATCGCCTCTACAGCGACAATCTGTGGTTGACGGACGTGCAGCAAAAGGTGATTGGCATCGCGGAGGAAGATTCCCGCATTGCCATCATCGGTTATCGCAAGGACAGCAGCTCTTACTACCTGGATCTGTTTCCCCAGTGGACGTATATACCCACCGATAACTTCAAGGGCATTAATTCCACGGATATTCGGAATTCTTATTTCAGTCAAAGTTCCGAGTCAGAGTTTTTGTCGCTGTTACCCGCTGGAACGGAGCAATTTCTGCAAGGGTTTCGCGAGCAGCCTTTGTATCAACGCTTGACTGAGGAGTATCAGTTCATTCAGTCCTACAAAAACGCCTGGGAGCAGGCTCCATACCCTCCCACGTTTGTGACAACGGATGCTGTTGTGGTGCAGTCCGGTCACGTGTTGGTGGTGCGGCGTAAGGCTAAGCCGGGGAAAGGGTTGATTGCCTTGCCTGGAGGATTTTTGCAGCAGGACGAGACGATTTTGGATGGCATGCTGCGGGAGCTGCGGGAGGAAACGGGTTTGAAGGTTCCTCGGCCAGTGTTGCAGGGCTCGATCGTGGGGGAGCACGTGTTTGATAATCCCGGGCGATCGCTGCGAGGTCGCACCATTACCCATGCCTACTTCATTCAGTTAAAAGCGGGTAAATTACCCCCAGTCAAGGGCAGTGATGATGCCGATAAAGCCTGGTGGATGTCTCTATCCGATCTGTACGGGCACGAAGACACGTTTTTCGAAGACCACTTTCAAATCGTCCAGCATTTTGTCAGTCGGATTTAGGTGTTTTTCAAGCTTCAGGCTTACTGTTTAGAGCGATCGGCCATGAGCAATGTGCTGCCTGGAGTAGCGAGACTGACATCCGGTTTTGCATATCTCAGCTACGACAAAGACAGCTGAGTTCTGTTGGAGCTTAGGAGCGTTGAGATGTGCTGGGTGACCCATCGGTCACTCGATGATTTCGATGGGATTGCTTGAACCGATCTGAGATTCGGGCGATCGCGTCGGAGATGGCTTGGATAGACCGAGCCAGACCTTTACTGTTGCGGAGCGCAACAAGGATTCTCGATGTTGAATTACAACCCTTTACTGGATACCGATTCCTACAAAGCCAGCCACTGGCTGCAGTATCCTCCCGGCACTAGCGGCATGTTTTCCTATGTGGAAAGTCGCGGAGGGCAGTATCCTGCCACTGTGTTTTTCGGATTGCAGTACATCCTCAAGCAATACCTGTCGCAGCCGATTGAAGCGTGGATGGTGGAGGAGGCGAAAGCGTTTTATCAGGCACACGGTGAGCCGTTTAACGAGGAGGGCTGGACCTACATCGTGCGGGAGTTGGAGGGTCGATTACCCATTCGTATCAGAGCCGTACCGGAAGGGATGGTGATTCCCAATCACAACGTATTGATGACGGTTGAGTCTACTGACCCACAAGTATTTTGGGTGGTGTCTTGGTTGGAGACGCTGTTGATGCGGGTGTGGTACCCGGTGACGGTGGCGACGCGGAGCTGGAATGTTCGACAAACCATTTATGCGGCCTTGCAACAGACGGCTGACGATCCGGATGGAGAGATTGGCTTTAAGCTGCACGACTTTGGGGCACGAGGAGTGTCCAGTCGCGAGTCTTCTGGGATTGGCGGGATGGCTCATCTGGTCAATTTCTTGGGGAGCGATACGGTGCAGGGGGTGCTGTACGCCAATCGATTCTATTGCTGTGACATGGCGGGGTTTTCCATTCCGGCGGCAGAGCACTCCACCATGACCGCGTGGGGCAAAGCGGGTGAAGAAGCAGCATATAGCAATATGGTGCGGCAATTTGCCAAGCCTGGGGCGCTGGTGGCTGTTGTGTCCGATTCCTACGATATCTGGAATGCAGTGGAGAACTTGTGGGGTAGCGCTCTCAAGCAAGAGGTAATTGATTCAGGAGCAACGGTGGTGATTCGCCCGGATTCCGGTAACCCGGTAATGGTAGTCAGTCGCTTGCTGAAGATTCTGGCCGATCGCTTTGGAACCACTACAAACTCGAAGGACTACAAAGTGCTGAAGCACGTGCGGTTGATTCAGGGGGATGGGGTGAATACGACCACGATCGTTGAAGTGTTGGAGGCGATCGTCAAGTTGGGCTTTAGTGCCGAAAATGTTGCCTTTGGCATGGGGGGAGCGCTACTGCAGCAGGTGAACCGAGACACCCAGAAATTTGCCTACAAGTGCAGCCAAGTCACCATAGACGGGCAAAACATTCCCGTGTTTAAAGATCCGGCCACTGACCCCGGCAAACGCAGCAAGCCCGGACGCTTGGATCTAATCAAGCGAGATGGCGAGTTTGTCACGGTGGTGCTGAATGGAGAGAAACAAGCTTCCGACAGCGAATTGGTGACGGTTTACGAAAACGGTCAGTTGCTGAAGGAGTACTCACTTGATGAAGTGAGAACGCGAGCACAAGCAGCTTAGACGGCACGATCCACCGGTTCTCGATCGCAGCGAGTTCCTGACAGGGAGTCGCTAATGCGGCTCCCTTCTCACATTACTGTTCCGCCAATTCCTGCAGTTTGGTGGCTAAATCGGCGATCGCCAACGAGCCAGCATCACCACCTTTACGAGAGCGAACTGCTGCCGTTTTACTCTCCTGCTCATCAGCCCCCACCACCAACATGTAGGGAATCTTCGCCTTTTCGGCGTTGCGGATTTTCTTACCGAGGCGATCGGAGGCGTTATCTACGGTGACACGAATGTCAGCTTCCGCCAACGATTGACGCACGGTGTCGGCATACTCCGAGAACTGGTCGGAGATTGGGAGAATCCGCACCTGCTCGGGAGCCAACCAGAAGGGGAAATCTCCGGCATATTGCTCGATTAGAATTCCCACCAACCGCTCTAACGAGCCGAATGGAGCGCGGTGGATCATGACGGGGCGCTTGCGGACGCCATCCTCTGCCACGTATTCCAAATCGAACCGCTCGGGCAATTGATAGTCCACCTGCACGGTGCCGAGCTGCCATTCGCGATCGAGCACATCCCGGAAGATGAAATCCAGTTTCGGGCCGTAAAACGCCGCTTCCCCTTCTTCCTCGAAATAAGGCATCTCCAGCTTCTGGACCGCACGCCGGATGGCCCCTTGAGCCTTCTCCCATGCCTCATCCGAGCCCAGATATTTGTCGGAATTGGGATCTCGGAAACTCAAGCGAGCCGAGAAATCCTTCAGCCCGAGCTTTTCGAATACGCTCAGAATCAGATCCACCACCTTGAGGAATTCGTCATCCAGTTGCTCGGGGGTGACAAACAGGTGAGAATCGTCCACCGTAAAGCCGCGCACCCGCGTCAAGCCCCCCAGTTCACCCGATTGCTCGTACCGATACACCGTCCCAAACTCCGCAAATCGCAGCGGCAAGTCGCGATACGATCGCAGCTCGTTCTTATAAATCTGGATGTGGAATGGGCAGTTCATCGGCTTCATCACGAAACCCACTTCGTTGGCCCGCGACTCATCGTCCTCCGACATGATCGGGAACATGTCTTCTTTGTACTTCTGCCAGTGACCGGAAGTACGGAATAAATCCACGCGGGCAATGTGGGGGGTGGTAACCGGCAAGTAACCGCGCTTGAGCTGCTCTTTCTTGAGGTAGTCCTCTAATGTGGAGCGCAAAATCGTTCCCTTGGGGGTCCACAGCGGCAAGCCGGGGCCAACATCATCCGAAAACAGGAATAGTCCTAATTCTTTGCCCAGCTTGCGGTGATCCCGCTGCTTGGCCTCCTCCAACCGCTTTTTGTACGCCTGCAGTTGCTCCGGTGTTTCCCAAGCGGTGCCGTAAATCCGCTGCAGTTGGGCTTTGTTCTCGTCGCCGCGCCAATAGGCACCCGCGACAGATAGCAGGTCGAAGGCTTTGGGATGAATGTCTTTCGTGGTTTCGACGTGTGGCCCCGCACACAAATCCCACCACTGGTCTCCCAAGTGATAAAAACTAATGTTCTCACCCGTGGGAATATCTCCGAGGATTTCCAGCTTGTAGGGCTCTTTCAAATCTTCAATTCGATGCTGTGCCTCTTCACGCGAGACTTCCTCACGAATCACAGGAAAACCCTTCTTGATGATTTTGATCATCTCCTTCTTGATCTTCTTCAGATCGGAGGTCTCGAAGGGTTCGGACACATCAAAATCGTAGTAAAACCCGTAATCGGTTGCAGGACCGATGGTGACCTGGGTACCGGGAAACAGCTTTTGTACCGCCATTGCCATGACGTGAGAGGTGGTGTGTCGGATGCGATGGAGAGTATCCGATTCGCTCGTTTTCGGGAGCGAGATTTTGGGTTGTTCCGGTGATTCCGACATGACAGGTGTTTCGACTGTAATCCTTGTGTCCGGCTTCCATCTTAGTCGGGCAGGTGACCCCAAGCACAAACATGCAATTGCTGGATTTGATGAACGGTTTTCATCTGTTGGTGGGATGACTTCAAGAGCGCTGGTGACGAAACTGAGATCGCGATCGCCAGTGCTCGATACAGCTCGTGTTTTGTCAGGCTGACGTTTATCGATTTGGCAGAATACTGGGCTCGATATTCAGGGTTGGTAGAACAAAGAACAGCTACATAACTCAGGAATTCTTATTCGGAATGCCGATCCCCAGCCTGCTGCGGCCACAGTAGAATATGGCCAACGCTAGGGGTGCCCGACCGTTCGGGCTGAGATAACACCCTTAGAACCTGAGCCTGGGTAATGCCAGCGAAGGGAAGCCGTCTCTAGAAGGACTTGTTAATATGCGCACTAACTGGGTCGCTAAGCGTCGCGGACAGGGAAATGTGTCCCAAATGCACTACGCGCGTCAAGGGGTCATCACTGAAGAAATGACCTATGTCGCCAAGCGCGAAAATCTCTCTCCCGAACTGATTCGGGACGAGGTGGCACGTGGTCGCATGATTATCCCCGCAAACATCAATCACACCAATTTGGAGCCGATGGCGATCGGGATTGCCTCCAAGTGCAAGGTGAATGCCAATATCGGCGCATCTCCTAACTCGTCTGACCTTTCAGAGGAAGTGGCCAAGCTGGAGCTGGCAGTCAAGTACGGTGCCGATACCGTTATGGACTTGTCCACCGGCGGTGGCAATCTGGATGAAATCCGTCAGGCGATTATTGACGCTTCCCCCGTGCCCATCGGTACCGTCCCTGTTTATCAGACTCTGGAGAGCGTACACGGGGATGTCGCTAACCTGACTGCTGATGACTTTCTGCACATCATCGAAAAGCACGCTCAACAAGGGGTGGACTACCAAACCATCCACGCCGGATTGCTGATCGAGCATCTGCCCTTAGTACGCAGTCGCATCACAGGTATCGTCTCTCGCGGTGGCGGTATTTTGGCCCAGTGGATGTTACATCACCACAAGCAGAACCCTCTCTATACCCACTTCGACGACATCATAGAAATTTTTAAGCGGTATGACGTGTCGTTCAGTCTGGGCGACTCGCTGCGCCCCGGTTGCACCCATGATGCATCCGACGATGCCCAATTGGCAGAGCTGAAGACCCTCGGTCAACTCACCCGCCGCGCCTGGGAACACGACGTTCAGGTGATGGTGGAAGGCCCCGGTCACGTGCCCCTCGACCAGATCGAGTTCAACGTCAAGAAGCAAATGGAAGAGTGCTCCGAAGCTCCCTTCTACGTTCTCGGCCCCTTAGTTACCGACATTGCACCGGGCTACGACCACATCACCTCCGCGATCGGAGCGGCTGTCGCAGGTTGGCACGGTACGGCAATGCTGTGCTACGTCACTCCCAAGGAGCACCTAGGGTTGCCTAATGCGGAAGATGTGCGCAATGGCTTGATTGCTTACAAGATTGCGGCCCATGCGGCTGACATTGCACGCCACCGTCCTGGTGCGCGCGATCGCGACGACCAGCTCTCCGAAGCTCGCTATAACTTCGATTGGAACAAGCAGTTCGATCTATCCCTCGACCCTGAACGTGCCCGCGAGTACCACGACGAGACGCTACCGGCAGATATCTACAAAACTGCCGAGTTCTGCTCCATGTGTGGTCCCAAGTTCTGCCCCATGCAGACCAAAGTTGATGCGGATGCTTTGACTGAATTGGAAAAGTACCTGGCGCAAGATGATCAGCAGTTAGTCAAGAGCTAACGAACAACTGAGACTCGCAAGACAACAAAATGGAGTGCCTCTTCTGAATTGAGACACTCCATTATTTTCTATGTACTGATAGTCAAGCAGTGCTGTCAGTTCAAGTCGCATCCAAGCGCCTGGTAGATACCGTCAAGCATCAGCAGGAGCTTCATCATCGAGAATGCGAACCTCCATCACCGTTCCGTGGATGAGGGAGTCGAACGTCTCTAACTCGATCGGAACGCCGACCTTGACCTTGCTGTTGCCCAATACGACACCATTGCTAGTGACTGCCGCTTGTCCCGAGACGGTCACCACAATATCGGCAATAAATTGTTCCTCAGTTACCCGCTCGATGGATCCGTCCGGTAGCACGACCGGTACAGAACGACTGACATCTTCAACGCCTACAACATCGACTTCACCGTAGGGTTGGTTGCGAATGACAATATTAGCTCTCTCGCCAGGCTTAAAGACCTCGGCCGATCGCGTACTCACCCGTCGAGCAACGACGTCCACTTCAACCGGCTTCTGATTGCTGGTATTGAATCCGGGAATCGGAACCGATTGGCTATTCGCCGGCACAAGAAAGATCGCCACCATGGCTACGAGTACAACCAGAGCTGCACCCAAATCGATCACACTGACTTTGCCAAACAGTCTGCCGCGATTGTCAATAAACGCCATAAATCAACCTCAAAGCACTTGGCTACAACCACCAGCTCCAGTGTAGGAGCTGGCGCCGGTGATTGGTTGCCGCAAACCCTAACCAGAAATGACAGTATGTAAACTTTCGCCCCTATCCCTCAACATCTAATCCTTGCCCCTAGCGGGCTTTTTAGAATCGAAGTAGGAAATGGATGCAAGTGTTATGGCAAGCTCGGATCAAGTCAAAGCGTATCTTGCCTGCTGGCTGCAAATGGGGAAGGCGATTGACGTCGATCGACCTCAGGGTCAGCATCAGTTGTTGCAGCCTGATGTGGTGTTAGAAGAGAGTCGCTACAGCGAGCATTTCGAACGAATTTGGCGTTATGTCAGTCGCCATCCTAAGCACTGTTATTTAAGCGGCACGAACGAGAGTATTCAAGATTTATTGAGCGATCGCTGGGATATTTCGAACTGCAGCCGCTGCAGTTTGCTCTTGCCCATGCCGGCTCCCCGGTCTCTGACTGTCTCCCCATGCCCCTGCGCCGATCTCCATCACTGGCCAGATTGGGAGACTCTACGCCCTCGTTGGTTAGACGATACTGAGGAGACACCCGAGCGATCGCTGGGGGGAATTGCCCAACGGTTGCAATTGGCCCATTTGTGATGGCATCGCATAAGCGGCATTGCATATTCCACGTGACGTAGCTCGTGCCAGTTGCGTCAAAGCGCTCGGGAAGCAATTGAGTTCATACCGCATTCACTTTGGCATCAGTCGAGCACAGTCATTATTACGACGACCGGTTAGTATCGGTCGTCGTTTTTTGGGGCGATCGCTTTGGCTTGTCAGAGTCCGACCGCTCATCGCGCGAAGTCAGCTGCTAGGCAGGTGCCTCGACATATGTTTTGTCTCCAGAACGTTTCAGCCTGTCTAGAGATCTCGTTCTGCGGTCAGTATTCTGGCTGTTTCCCAGGCCTGCTAATCTTACGGCTGGCAGCGCATGTATTATTTTACGCCTAGTAGGTTATCTAAGAACGGCTAAATGTTAGGAAACACGACACTCTGATGAGAAAAAGAGCTTTGGTCTGATATTAGTACGTTCAACAGCGACGTATGTTCAGTGGGGTGTCAATGTCTGGAGTTCCAGCTCGCGCTCGATTTCAGTTGGCCGATCGCGGCGTATGGTACTGAAATTCAATGGGGCTGCACCGCGATCTCAGGGGGCTGCAGCCTGCTCTGAGGTGAATGCCTCCCATGCCCCCACCCCAGGAAACGAAGAGCCATATGCGGCTGAGTCAGCATGGCTCAATTTGGCTGCGTGGCTAGCCGTAAGCTCTGTCGGTTTGTTGTTGGGCTGGGATGTGGAGGTCACCGCTCAGCCTGTCTCCGATCCTCCTGCTGCTACTCAAGAGATCTCTCCCCGTCCAGCTCCTTCATTGGTTGACCCCCCTGCCCCGCTTCCCCCTCTCGACACCGTGCCGGATTGGGAGGCTCCTCCTGTTGATGCTCCGGTGCCAGCCAATCCGGGTACAGATCGCTTATTTGTCGCTGCTTTTGAAGTGGTCGGCAGTACGGTATTTTCCTCAGATGACTTTGCGCAGGCGACCGCAGACTTCGTCAATCGAGATTTGTTATTTAACGATCTACTGCAGGTGCGGTCTGCCATTACCCAGCTGTATGTGGATGCTGGGTACATCACCTCTGTGGCGCTCCTTCCACCGCAAACTCCTGAATCCAACATCGTCCGCATTCAGGTCATCGAGGGCTCGCTAGAAGCCATCGAGGTGCGCGGCACCAATCGCCTGCAGTCTCGCTACATTCGCGATCGCCTAGCCAGAGCCGATCGCGTTCCCCTCAATACCGATCGGATTGTCGCAGCCCTGCAATTGCTCCAGCTCGATCCCCGCATTCAACGCACGTCTGCAGAACTAGCGGCGGGAACCCGGCTGGGGCAGTCGGTACTGACCGTTGATGTGACTGAAGCCAATACCGTGGGGGTAGATGTCTTACTCAACACCAACCGATCTCCCAATGTCGGATCGTTCGAGCGGGGATTCTTACTGGAAGAACTCAACCTATTTGGACGGGGCGATCGCTTCACCTTGGGCTGGCGCAACACCGATGGCAGTGATGTTCTCAGCAGCAGTTACAGTTATCCCCTCAATGCCAAAGAAGGGACGCTCTCGCTAGACATCACCCAAAGTTGGGGAGAAGTAGTGGAAGAGCCCTTCGATCGCCTCGGCATTACCTCCGAGGCAGCCGATTTTACCCTGTCTTTTCGGCAACCACTAGTTTTGGAACCTTCGGCAGAAGTATCGCTGGGGGTATCGGGATTTTTGCGTCGCGCTCGCACCGAGTTTGAGGATTTTGGGTTTCGGTTTCCATTACGGGGGGCCGATGAGGATGGGCGATCGCGATTATCGGTACTCAGATTCGATCAAGAAGGGCTGTGGCGGGGCAGCCGCCAAGTCGTTGCCGGGCGATCGCAGGTGTCATTCGGTTTAGATGCCTTGGATGCGACGACCAATGCGACCGACCCGGATGGTCAGTACGTTATCTGGCGGGGACAGGCACAATGGGCGCGATCGCTGGCCCCATCGACGCTCCTGGTCATGCGAGGTGGTGTCCAAGTGGCCGATCGCGAACTGCCTCCTGTCGAACAATTTCAGCTCGGGGGGTTGAATAGCATTCGAGGCTACCGAGAATCGTTGCTGCTGGCAGATAACGGTGTCACATTCTCGACTGAAATTCGCATTCCCCTATTTGATGACCCTGATGGAGCCGGTCGTATCCAGTTTGTACCGTTTGTAGATGCGGGGACTGGTTGGAATAATGGCGAGCTGAGCGTGGGACGCCCCAATAATGCTCTGGCCTCGACGGGGCTCGGCTTGCTGTGGCAACAAGGCGATCGCCTTGTTGCCCGATTTACCTGGGGCATTCCCTTGATTGACGGCAATTCTACCAGCGATACCCTGCAAGACAGCGGTATTTCGATGGGAGTGCGCTACACCTTTTTCTAATCGACGTCTTCCCACCGTTGTTGGCACTTGACTATTTGAAACCCTGTTTGGCAGCCATGTCACATTATTCGGTTCCTAATTTGACTCTCCGTTCCAACAAACGCTCCTCGTTACGGTGGCAATGGTCTGGCGGGAAAGGTTTCTTGAAGCAGCCAACAAACTGGTTGGACTGGCGAGAGGCCGCCTCTAGTCTCCAGGCTGTCTCTAGTCTCCGGTTAGTGGTCATCTGCGTACTAGCCCTAGTTCTGTGGTGTAGCCCTGTCCGAGTGGGGTCAGCCTGGGCTCAGCTCTCGCACCCGTATTTGGCACAGGCCGCAGAACAGTTGGAACTGCATGGTAAACAACTGGCGGACGAGCGCGACTTTGAGGCAGCCGCAAACCAGTTTGAACAAGCGGCTGCCTCCTATCGAGGGCAAGGGGACGAGATTGGAGAAGCGATCGCTCTCAGCAATTTGGCGTCTGTTCAGGGTCAAATGGGGTTATGGGATGCAGCCGATCTAGCCCTTGACCGCAGTTTGGAGCTACTGAATTGGTCTGACTCCAATTCAGTAGAGTCCAATCCATCTGACTCTAATCAACTAGAGTCGTTGCCATCCGAGCACAAGCAGCTAGTCGCTCAGGTACTGGATGTGCGCGGACGACTGTTGTTCGATCGCGATCGGCTCGAAGATGCGTACGACGCGTGGCAGACATCCCAAGCGCTATTCGCAGCGGCTGGAGATCTGGCGGGCAGCACTCGTATCCAAATTGAGCAAGCCCGCGTACTGCAAGCATTGGGGTTTTACGGACGGGCCAGCGATCGTTTGCAGGTTGCCGTAGCAGACCTTGATTCCACCTCCGATCGCCACTTGCAATCCTCCGGTTTTCGTCAGCTTGGTAATGCACTGCTGTTGGCAGGAGATGTGACTAGGGCGGAGCAGAATCTCCTGCGTAGCTTGGAGATTGCCCGCCAGACTGAGGACTCCGAGGCGATCGCTGCCAGTCAACTCAGTTTGGGCAATGTGGCTCGCTGGGTCGGCGACGAAGAGCTGGCTTTGGACTACTACGCTCAGGCCGCAGCCCGCCGTCACAATTCTGATGTGCAACTCAGGGCAGATCTGAATCAATTGGATGTGTTGTTGACAGCGGAGCGCTGGTCGCAGCTCCAGCAGCAGTTTTCGCCTCTGAAAAGCCGCATTGCTGCCTTACCTCCCAGCCGCAACGCCCTCCTTGCCCGAGTCAAACTCCTGGCATTCATTGCTGATTTGCGTCTTCAACAGCCCGATCTTGCTCCAGCAACTGAAGACATGGTGGAATGGGCTGCCACCACCCGCCAGCAGGCCCGCCTGCTGGGCGATCGCCGCGCTGAAGCTCAGATCCTCGGTCTTCTGGGTCACCTTTACGAGCAAAGCCAGCAATTTGACGATGCGACCCCCCTGACAGTAGAGGCGATTGCCCTGGCACAAGCAGAGCGAAATTTTGATGTGGCTTATCGCTGGCAGTGGCAGCTGGGGCGCATCTTAGTGGCCCAACGCGATCGCCCTGCAGCCATCAGTGCCTATCAATCTGCGCTCGCCACGTTAGATATCCTGCGCGGTGATTTGGCTGCCGTAAATCCCGACGCCCAATTTGCGTTCCAAGACAGTATCGAACCCGTGCATCGCCAACTGGTGGAGTTGCTGCTGGAGGAGGAACAGGAGATAGATGCAAGGTCTAAGTCAAACGAGACGATCGAGCGATTGGATGTGGCTCGGCAAACTCTTGAACGATTGCAGTTAGCAGAGCTAGATAATTTTTTCCGCGCTGCCTGTATCGATAGCGTTCCCGTCGCGATCGAGGATGTCGATGCCGACGCTGTGGTCATATATCCGATTGTGTTGCCCGATCGCCTGGAGCTATTAGTCCATTTGCCCGGACAACCCCTCAGGCAAGTAACCGTAGAAGTCAGTAGCGATGAACTTGCCCGCACCGTCGCTCGGGCCCGCTTGGCCTTTGGACAGCGCACCAGTACGCGATATCTTCCGCTCGCGCAGCAACTGTACGACTGGATCGTGCGTCCGGTTGCTGCCGACTTGGTCGAAAGTGGGGCGGACACGCTGGTCTTCGTTCCGGACGGCATCTTGCGCAACGTGCCGATGGGGGCGTTGCACGATGGGGAACAGTACTTGCTAGAACGCTATGCGATCGCCGTTAGCCCTGGTCTGGAACTCTTACCCCCTGCTCAAATTGATATCCCCGATGCCCGCATTCTCACTGCCGGATTATCCCAGCCCCGCCAGGGCTTTACCGGACTGGCCCACGTCATTGCAGAGCTGGACAAAATTGACGCCAATTTAGCGGGTCGCAGCTTACGCGATCGCGAGTTCACCCAACAATCTCTCCAGAAAGCGATGGGAGACGACGACTTTTCGTTCGTGCACATCGCCACTCACGGTCAATTTAGCTCCCAACTCGATCGCACGTTCCTGCTGGCGTGGGATGACACAATCGATATCAATCAACTGCGGTCGTTCATTGTCGCCAGCGATTTTTCCCGCGAACGTCCTCTCGATTTGCTAGTTCTCAGTGCGTGCGAAACAGCAGCCGGCGATCGGCGGGCGGCGCTAGGATTGGCCGGTATTGCTACCCGCTCTGGGGCACGCAGTACCGTGGCGACCCTATGGAAAGTGAGCGACGAAATGACCGCCAACATTGTGGATCGGTTCTACCAGAACTTAGTGGTGGACGGTATGACCAAAGCCAAAGCTCTACAACAAGCCCAGCTAGCGCTCTATACCGAAGCCGATACCGAACGACAGCATCCTTTTTACTGGGGGGCATTCGTGTTGGTGGGAAATTGGCAGTAGATGCGGCTGGCGATCGCTGAATGTTTCGCTCTCGTCATTCCTCTGCACGCAGTCCCTGTTGATAGTCAGCTATCATGCCTGGCTGCGCCATCGCTCGCGGATACAGTACCAGAAATAGCGCCCACCATACCAGGATCGGTAACGCAACCAGTCCAGTCACCCACAGGCGATGCAGAACCAACCAACTGGCGGCTACAACCACGACTCCAGTCAGCACGATCGACCATGGCTGGCACCACCATGGCTTGTAATCCCAGATGCGATCGCTAAGTTGTGCGACAGTTTCAGGCGTCGCACCGTATTGAGACGTATTGCATTCGGCCGATTCAGTACTCATCGTCTCAGCTCTCAATGGGGGGTGCGAACAGTGTATTGCACCCGGCATATAGCTGCCGCCAGACATCACAACTTGTGTTTAAGTGACGTCTGTTGAAGCGGCAGTCGGTGTCTCCATCGACAACTGCAGCGGCTCGTTGACAGACGGCGAGAGTACTTGAGTATTCAGTCTCAAATTGTCGATCGCAGCTTGTAATGCTTCCACGCTACCTCTAGCCTTCAACACACTGCTGAGCAAGCCACCATACACGACACCATCATCACCAGCAGTACTGCGCAAGAAATAGCGGGGCTGCAGCATTTTCGTCAGTTCGATAGCACTCGTGTTACCTCGCACGATTGCCCCTGCCAACGGAATCGCAATATCGCTCACTGGACCAATCACTACATCTACAGGGGCTTGCTCCTGCAAACTATCGGGGTAGAAACCGTGGGGCTCGTAGTAAATCTTGCTGCCCGTCTCCACAGCCTTCAAGACATAACCATTTTCGGGCTTGATCCCGGTCAGAGCCCCTTCTATCGCCAGAATCTCAACTCGATCGTGCAAGCGATACGTCTCTCCAAAATCCAATGGGGTCACCTGTTCAAACCCCAACTGGCGGCAGACCTTGGCTGCTTTGGGAGAACCCACCACTGGAATGGACTTCTCCAATGTGTCCAGAGTTTCGGGATGGCTGTGATCTTCCAATCCTTGAGATACCAGTACTAAGTCAATTGCCTCGGGAATGGTTGGTGACCGATCACGAGAGGCTCGAAATAACCAGGATAGTCCGCCAAATTCCAATGGCCCCACCAGCCAGGGATCGAGCAAAATGCGCAGGCCCGATACTTCAATTAGCCAAGAATTCGCACCGTACCAGGTAAACCGCATGACCTATCCCCGCCCGCTTGGCGATCGCAGCAATCTTAGATGTCAAGATGTAAATATTCTAGCCATGCGATCGGTGCTATCTGAGATGTGATGGCGGATCTTGTTCTGTATGTCTTTCCGTGTTGATTCAATTTTGAAAATGTCCAGCGAATGTCCAGTGATGACAAGCTTTGTCCCGAATACCGCAGCGTGCTTCGAGAGCTCAATACCGAGCGACTATGTGGACTGGACAAGAAAGGGCGGCAATCCCCACTGTTGAGCAATGCAAAACCTCGTACACTTATGTATACAGATGTAAATCTACGAAAAACCAGCCTGTACGCATCGATTTCTGCACTACTTCTCATACTGGCTACGTTCCAGGTGGCATATAGAGCAGGACGGCGTTCGCTATTGAGTACATTAATTTACGAAGTGAAAAGTAAATTCGTATACTCTAAGTAGATTTTGCACTGTTCGCAGTGGGTTCAAGGAGCGCAAGCAATGTTTGAACGGTTCACCAAAAGTGCGATCGCCGCCATTGTGGCAGCTCAGGAAGAAGCACGCCGTCAGGGGCAAGGGTTTGTCGGGACCGAGCAACTACTGTTAGGTGTGTTGTCCTCCGGCGAGAGCAAAGCCGCTAAGGCTCTGGAAGAGGCCGGGATCACGTTGGCCGTTGCCCGCCAGAAGATCGAGGACACGCTAGGTCGTGGCGATGCATTCTCTCCCGCCGAAATTCCGATTACCCCTAAAGCAAAAGAAGCTCTCGAAGAATCCTTGCGACAGGCCCGCCAAATGGGTCAGCCCTACGTTAGCGTCGAGCATGTGTTGTTAGGGTTGCTTGCCTCTGAGAAAAGTATTGCCGCTCAAACGATTGTAAATTTGGGCGCTGACCCCGACGAATTGCGAGCCAAAATGCTAAGGGAATTGGCCGAGGCTCGCCCAGTCACCGCAGGGGGTCGAGATGGAGAATCCGACGAGCGTCGCGACCGCGCTCAAAGTGACCAGTCGATGCTGGCTGAGTTCAGCACCGACCTGACCCAGTTGGCCAAAGACGGAAAGCTCGATCCCATTGTGGGCCGCGAGACAGAAATTGAGCGGGTCATGCAAATTCTCAGCCGCCGCACCAAGAATAATCCGGTGCTGGTTGGTGAGCCCGGTGTCGGTAAGACAGCGATCGCAGAAGGACTAGCCCAACGGATTGTTAATCTGGATGTACCCACTGCCTTGCTAGAGAAGCGTGTTGTTTCTCTGGACTTAGGGTCGATGCTGGCTGGGACGCGCTTTAGAGGAGACTTTGAAGAGCGGTTGTCGCAGGTCGTTGAAGAAGTCCGAGCTGACGGCAACATTGTCCTGGTAATTGACGAAATTCATACGTTGGTGGGAGCCGGTGCATTAGATGGCGGTTTGGATGCGTCTAATATGCTCAAGCCTGCACTGGCTCGTGGCGAGTTGCAGTGTATTGGAGCTACGACATTGGACGAGTTCCGCCAGTCGATTGAGACCGATGCTGCACTAGAGCGCCGCTTCCAGATGGTGCGAGTGGAGCAACCCACCCCATTAGAGGCGTTGGACATTCTGCGCGGCGTGCGCGATCGCTACGAACGCCACCACCGCCTATCCATCTCCGACGAAGCGTTAGCTGCAGCTGTACGCTTGTCCGCCCGTTATATCCAAGATCGGCAATTGCCGGACAAGGCGATTGACCTAATCGACGAGGCGGGTTCGCGGGTCCGAGTCCGTAACTCTCGCGCTACCACTGATAAAGAGCTGCGGGATGAGTTGCGCCAGGTGCATAAAGATAAAGAAGCTGCGATTTCGCTGCAGGAATTTGCAGTGGCGAAGGAATTGCGCGATCGCGAGCTAGAACTGGAAGCTCAGCTCAATGGTTCTGGTGCAAGTCCACTTATCGTCACTGATGAAGATATCGCCGATGTAGTCGCGGCTTGGACGGGAATTCCGGTTAACCAACTGACGGAAACCGAGACCGTTAGGCTACTCAATTTAGAAGATGTCTTGCACGAGCGAGTCATCGGTCAAAATGAGGCGGTCAACGCAGTGGCCCAAGCGGTGCGCCGCGCTCGTGCCGGTATTAGCAGCCCCGATCGCCCGATTGCCAGTTTTATGTTTGCTGGCCCTACCGGTGTGGGTAAAACCGAGCTATCTAAAGCACTAGCTGCGACTGTGTTTGGCGACGAAGACGCCATGATTCGCTTGGATATGTCGGAGTATATGGAGCGATACTCGGTCTCCAAACTGATCGGCTCGGCCCCTGGTTTTGTGGGCTACGAAGAAGGGGGCCAACTGACCGAGGCCGTTCGCCGTCGTCCGTACACCGTGATTCTGTTCGACGAAGTCGAGAAGGCTCATCCCGATGCATTCAATATCATGCTGCAGGTGTTGGATGATGGCCGCTTAACAGACGCGAAGGGTCGAACCGTCAGCTTCAAGAACACGTTGATTATCATGACGTCTAACTTGGGGGCCCGACAGATTGAAACTGGTGGTGGTGGTTTTGGTTTTGAGTTCTCCAACGATCTCGATGCGAGTGCCTACCAACACATTCGCAACCGCGTTACAGAGGAGATGAAGCAGTTCTTCCGCCCTGAATTTCTCAATCGCTTGGACGAAATCGTTGTCTTCCGGCAGTTACAGAAGCCTGAAGTGCAGGAAATTGCCAATATTATGTTGACGCAAGTGCAGCAACGACTGAGCGATCGCAACATCCAATTGAAGTTCACTACTGCCTTCGAAGACAAGCTGGTTGATAAAGGGTTCGATCCGGCATACGGTGCTCGTCCTCTACGCCGCGCTATCTCGCGCTTAGTGGAAGATGAGCTGGCAGAAGCGATTTTGTCGGGTGCAATCTCTGATGGCTCTACGGCTGTGATGGATGTGAATCAGGACGGTAGCGTTGTCGTAAGCACTCAGCAAGAACGCGTCCTAGCAGCTGTAGGCTAGGCTTTCCCCCTACCTGTGTGGGGATCGACAAGATTTAGCTCTGCTGTTTTGGGTTGGTATTCTAAGCTCGTTTTGCCAAAGTGCAGGGCTACCTAATATCACGTACTATCCCTTCTTCATTGTGGAGAAGGGATTTCTCGTTATGATGTTTGTCTGAACTGATGGTGACTTTCTGAAGCCAGCAGAAGATATAGCGATGGGATTTAAGATTGAGACTGATTCTGGTGGTATAGCCCTTCTGTATTAGCGATTGGCTGTTTCATGTTTGGCTGACAAGACTATGTAGCGTTTTCCAAAAAGTTTCTAAGCATAGTCAGGGATGGACATAGCTGAAATGTCCGCAGTGGCGTGGCCACTATAAATCTAGACAAACTGCTATGAAGATTTCCTGGGTTGATGCTCTGCTTGCACCGTGAGGGCTGGAGTTGTCTCGCTGTTACTGATTTGAGCGTTGTTTGCCATATCTCCACAGAAAACCCCCCTCTGGAGACAGAGGGGGAAATTTAACAGGCAGAACGCCGAACCTAGCATCTTGAGTTGGATAGAAAAAGAGTCCTACTTCTTTTTGCCTTTCTTCTTTTTAGAGCCTTCTTTAGAGCTGTCCGCCTTGGGAGCAGGCTCCTCTTGCTTCTTCGCCTGGCCAGTTGCTTCAGCAACTTCCTCCGCGAAGTTGGATTCCTTCTTCTCGATGCCTTCACCCAGAACAAATCGGGTAAAACGACGAATTTGAATGTTTTCGCCTAGCAGTGCAACAGATTGCTTGACCAATTCTTCGACAGTGATGGCTTGATCCTTAATGTAAGGCTGATCCACAAGAGATAGTTCTTTGGAGCGCTTGTCGATGCGACCTTGGACGATCTTTTCTTTGATGTTGTCGGGCTTATTTGCCAAGTCCTCACGACCCATCTCGATCTCTTTTTCCTTGGCCAGAACCTCAGGATCGATCTCGGCAGTGCTGACATATTCGACGTTGGGGCAAGCCGCTACCTGCATGGCAATGTTGCGAGCAAGTTCCTTAAATTCATCACGGCGAGCGACGAAGTCGGTTTCGCAGTTTACCTCAACCAGAATGCCGATGCGGCCGCCGGTGTGAATGTAGCTTTCAACTAAACCTTCGCTCGCAACGCGGCCGGCTTTCTTGCCCGCGCTCGCCAGGCCTTTCTGACGCAGCCATGCGATCGCCTCTTCAACATTGCCTTCAGACTCCACCAAAGCCTTCTTGCAATCCATCATGCCTGCGCCGGTTTTATCGCGCAGTTCCTTTACTGTCTTAGCGTCTACCTTTGCCATGACTCTGTGTTCCTTTGTTTCTGTTATTCATTGCTCGAATGGCAATTGCGCAAAATAAACCATCCCGATTATCGGGTAATCCAGAACAATATCTGGAGCAAATTAGCTCGTAGGCCAACAGATGTTATGCCGTCGCTTCTGTTGTTTCAGACTCAGTCTCGGTCGCTTCGGCCTCAACAGCCTCAGTACTAGGAGTGACTTCTTCGCTAGCAGCTTCTTCGCTAACGGCTTCTTTCGCAGCAGCCGTAACTTCTGCAGCTACTTCCGCAGCATCAGCAGCAGGTACTGCATCAGCTTCGACGTATGCGTCGTCTTCGTAGTTTTCGATATCCATGGCCCCTTCGTAATCGAATTGCTCCATGGTTTCGAGCTGGCCGTGGCGACCTTCGTAAATAGCATCTGCCAACTTGCCGACGATCAACTTGATAGAGCGAATAGCATCATCGTTAGCAGGTACGAAGATGTCGGCGTGGTCGGGATCGCAGTTGGAGTCCAGCAAGGACACGATCGGGATGTTCAGTTTGCGACACTCTTGAACAGCGTTCATTTCGCGGCGCTGATCCACCATGATGACCACATCGGGAATGCGGCGCATGGTCTTAATACCGCCCAGGTACTTCTGCAGCTTTTCCATCTCGCGGCGACGCATGGAGCCTTCTTTTTTGGGCAAGCGATCCATCAGACCAGAGGCTTGCATTTCCTCTAACTCTTTGAGGCGATCGGTTCGAGTTTTGATGGTGTTCCAGTTGGTGAGGATGCCACCCAACCAACGCTGGTTGATGTAGTAGCTACCGCAGCGCAGCGCCTCTTGGGCAACAATGCCTGCTGCTTGACGTTTGGTACCTACAAATAAGAAGCGTTTGCCGTCATCGGACGCTTTGCGGACGTACTCGTACGCCTCTTCCATATAGGCTGCGGTTTGCACCAGGTCAATGATATGGATGCCGTTACGATCCGTAAAAATGTACGGACGCATTTTGGGGTTCCAACGGCGAGTTTGGTGACCAAAGTGGACGCCAGCTTCTAGCAGTTCGGCGAGAGAAACTACGGGCATTGAATTGTCTCCTACGGGTTAAACCTCCGCTCAACCGAATCTCGTTGTCGAGACACCCGAGGTGTCGAGCGTGCGGATTTAATTTGTCAGCTTTACAAAGCTAACACGATAGTGATGCCTTGTGATGGCAAAACTCGATTTAGGTTTGGGGACGGTGGTTTGTTGTGATGAAATACATGCGTTTAAGCGAGCCGATCCAGAGGCTGGTGCAATACCTGTGCTTCAGCCTCAAGCATTTCTAAGAGTCTCGTAAGCCTTCAAAAGCTTTGGAATCTCGTTCGACCACTCTAATACTTGTTCGACGCGCTTGCGGCCAAATTCCCCCATTTTCTGACGCTTTTCAGGAGACGCCAGTAACTCAAGCACCTTATCAGCAAGATCGACGTGATCGTTCCAACGACAATATAGTGATGCTTCTTGAGCCGAAAATCGCCCTTCCGTGAGGTCGAATTGGACAATGGGTTTACCCAACGCCATGTATTCCATGATTTTATTCATGGTGGATTTGTCATTCATCTCGTTGCCTTCGTCAGGATTCACGCAGACATCGGCTGTATTTAAGACTTCCAGCAAGAGGCGATCGGGGGCGCGGCCGGTGAATGTAACGTAGCTATCGACCCCCAGATCGATGGCCATTTGTTTCATGTCGTCGAGAGCAGGACCACCACCAACTACCGTGCAGTGAATATCATCCCGCTTCTGCTCGAAGACAATGTACTGCATCATCTTGAGTAAATATTGAATGCCTTCCTGCTGGCCGATGACCCCCACATAGCCGATCATGAACTCTCGGCCATGCTTGAGTTCGGGAACAGGCTCTAAAATCTGTAGGCGGTCGAGCTTAGGACCACTACGAACCACGAACACTCTATCTTCAGGCATCCCACCTCGTTCGATCGCAATCTTGCGATAGGACTGGTTGGTTGCAATGGAGACTGTCGCCAACCTAAACGTTAATTTCTCGAACAGGAGAAGGCACTTATAAAATAGGTCCTGACGGCCAAACTTAGCGATATACAGCTCTGGATTAATGTCGTGATGATCGAACAGAAATTTCTTCCCAAACAGCCTAAACACAGCTCCGATAAGGAAGATCGTGTCGGGAGGGTTGCAGGCATGTATGCAGTCAAATCCTCGCGTGAAAAATACCTTCCATGCAAGAAAAAACTCCCAAAACAAAGCAAGGCTGTACTCAAGGAAATATCCTAGCGAACCTTTAGCTTCAAAACTGAGATCGTGCCGAAAAATGTGAATGTCATTGAGTACCTCGTACTTACTCTCGTAATCCTTGCCTGTGGGACAAATTACGTTGACTTCGTACCCGGCATCCTTCAATGCATTGCATTCTTGCCAGACCCGCCTATCAAAAGGTACTGGCAAGTTCTCAACAATTACCAGTACCCGATAGGGTTTACCAGCAGATACCACCATAGCCAATCTCGCTATCAGTCTTACTGTCGCAGATACGTACCAAATCAATAACAGTTTGATCGCTGCGTTTGAGTTCCAAAATATCTTTAAATTCTTCGGAACCGTTCCCAATTACAATAACATCTGCATGGCTTACAATTTCTTCGATTGTATTTACCATCAGGCTAGATATATGAGGAATTGTGTTTAGGATAAAATCCTTGTTTGCTCCAACAAGTTTTGCTAGGTTGACGTTCTTGTCGTAGAGCTTTAGATCAAATCCTTTGCCGATAAGATGCTCAATGACTTCAACCAAAGGACTTTCCCGTAAGTCGTCAGTCCCTGATTTAAAGCTGAAGCCTAAGATACCAACCTTCTTGCTGCCGGTACCCTTGATTAGATTGATGCCTCGCTCCGTATGGTTTTCATTCGAGGCCAAAATTGAGTTTAACAGCGGGAGCTCCAAATCTTGGCTGCGACCTTTGTATGTTAGAGCTCGAACGTCTTTGGGTAAACAGGAACCTCCAAAGGAGAAGCCTGGACGCATGTAATAACTTGAGATATTGAGCTTGGTATCCTGCTTGAAAATATTCATCACGTCATGAGAGTCAATCTCAAGTGATTTGCAGATAGAGCCAATTTCGTTTGCGAATGATACTTTGACAGCATGCCAGACGTTATCTGTATATTTCACCATCTCTGCTGTTTCTACGGTGGTGCGTACTTTGGGACCTGGCAAGCCGTCGTAGAGCTTCATCAATAGATCGCCGCTACGCTCGTCCGTCTCACCGACGACTGTTTTAGGAGGGTTGTAAAAGTCATAAACCGCAGTGGATTCGCGCAAAAATTCTGGGTTGTTGCAGACACCGAAGTCAACCCCTACTGTTTTGCCTGAGGCCATCTCTAGCGTTGGGATGACAACGCTTCTCATCGAACCCGGCAGGATTGTAGAGCGGCAGACAACAACGTGAAATTCTGACTTTGTTTTCAAAATTTCGCCGATGTCTTCACAGACTCTGCGAACGTACTTTAAGTCCAAGCTGCCATTGAGTTGGCTGGGAGTGCCCACACAAATGAGAGAAATATCGGTGCTCATAACGGCTTCTTGAGCAGAAGTCGTTGCTTTGAGATTGCCTTGTTCGACCGTTCTAGCAATGATGTCTCCGATCGCCTCTTCAATAATCGGAGATGTTCCCTGATTAATCAGATCGACTTTCGTTTGAAATGGGTCGACACCGATCACCGTATGTCCGTTATCGGCAATACAGCCTGCCGATACGGCACCCACATAACCCAATCCAAAGATGCTTACTCTCATCGCAAACTCCTTTACAGTGTGAGACTTGAGCGTCGTAGCGTACGCTCACTAAGGCTTTTGGTTCTTCTTACAATTGGTGATAGCGCTAGGGGAAATCACATTCGTATGGCAGTCTGTGTCAGTTTTCACGGAACGTTTGCATCTTTTACGGATGTAACACTGACCTCTCTCTACGCTCGGTGTAGTGCTCAACATATAGGCACAAGCTAGTCTAAACCACAGAAGTTCCCCTCTTGTGAAATGGTGAATCATTTCGAGTCAAGCTCGCTAACCTCAGCATTCCCAAGCTGGTAAACGCAAGCTGTCTTATGGCGAAACTCACCATTCAGTCCGTCTGCCTCCTTGAAATTCCCAATCGCTAGACGAGGTCACGCGATGGCACCGAAGAATCGGCGGCGGCTGGTGCAGGAGGACCGCTGGAGGGCGATCCCGCTTGCCTGCCATGTGTCTGGACCGGTTGCCAAGCTGAGTGACATACCGAGCACAGTTGAATGCGGCCAGCTTGCACTGCTTTGGCAGGTTATTGTGACTGGGCCTATCCAAATTCGAGATTGATTCCTGGTGCTGAATTTCTCATGTCTGCCGCATTACATGGTGTAAAAGTAATCTTTTGCGGCCTCTGGCGCAAGCCTGTGCCATCGATGCTCACTCTTGACAGGTGATGCTTCATGGTTCCTGGCTTAATTGGCATTTCCTCAATACCAATCGCAGGATGTTGCTTGCTCAAAGGCTTTAAGAAGTCTAACAGCCCATGCTGGCTGCATATACGGATGATGGAATTGTCACTGTTATGAGCGAAATTTACGAACGAACTAGCGAGCACGAATGGAATTATGAGGTGAGTGGCTCGACCCGGTTGTTTGCGAGTGCTGCTTAAGGCGGTTAATTGGTGTTGGCTATTGCCTCGGTGTGGATTTCTCCGTATCGCCAAACAATCTTGCGATTAAAAAGGGCTAGCAGTAGCGTATCGAGTGCTTCTAGGTCGTTAATTGTGAGCTGTTGTCGCGCGATGCAAGCCTCTAGTTGACGTTCGGTTTCAACGTCAATTTCCCCGCGATTAAATACTTCTGAAATGATGTCTTGCATGGCAGGAAGCTAGGGCCCTCTCTTGGATGCCACTAGCCTGCCCAGCTTCTCGGGGAGAATACCTAAACATGACGTGAAGTTTTGAGTGTATATGAACCTGCGATGAATCAGAGTGAGAGGACGATCGCTGCTTCGGTTGACGACACTCAGAGCCTGTGAACCGCTGGGTCTAGCAATCGAGGTTGTTGAGATTACTCAACACCGAAGAGTTGAATCGATTATTTTTGGTGTAAAAATTGATATCTCCTTCAGTGTTGCCACTGTGTGAGACTAACCGCACTCCGGTGTGTGATTTTCGGTGCAACTGGTGTTCTTACCTTGCGCCTGAACCGGTGGTGTTTGGATTGGGCCTGTTTGCGGGCCTGAGTTCGATAACCTTCATCCTCAACCCTTCTCTCAGATTGGGAGAAGAGAGGAAGAGACATGAAATTCTGATTCCATCGTTGTGCTTGGGAGGAATTGTTTCGCTCCAGTCGCTCCGTCGAACTGACGTTTGCTGGCGAGGTGTATCTAAGGTGAGAGTTTACGTGAACAGCCGCAGCAGGATTGTTCCGATACCCAGCAGCGATACAAAATAGCCCAAAGAGCGCAGTGCTCCGATGCCTGCAATGTAAGCCACGCTATGCACGATGCGAGAGGTGACGATCGCAATTGAAGCTATTGCCGTGATCTCGTCGGCTTGTCCTGCCAGGTGAGTGACGGCAATGACGATGGCGATGGTGGCTAAGTTGTCGTGGTGATTGCGCTGCGCGCGATCTGCCCGTTCCACCCACGGCGAAACCTTTGGTGCTGTATCTCGGTTACCCAGTGCCCACCCCACTCCACCTGTTAACACTCGGGGGATGGCAGGGGTGTGATTTAACGGTATTGACCAGAGGGCGAGGATCAATAGGCAGATGAGATCGGGGGTCACGAGAGTTCTTGCGAAGGTTACTTGAATCTTTACAGTTGCTGGGTCGTTGCCGTCAAGGGGCTGCGATCGATCCATTGGGAGTGCTGGTCGCTAAGAGCGATCGCTTCGGCTCCAGGACGCTGATAGATAGGGCATGTTATTGGGAAACCGCAAGTGCTGTGTTGGCTGCGGCCATTACGAACGCGCCATCTTAGGCCGATGATGGGCATCTTATGAAGTGCTGCATCGCTGGTCTGAGTCCAGCTTGACGGTTGACCGCAGCTGGATGTCTTTCAATGCGATGACTGGTACCGGGCTCTGTTCTATTTTGGGGATGCTGCCTGATGTTGTTCGAGATTCCACTCCACCGCGACGGTTACTGGTTCGTCAGAACAGCGGACTCACGCAGTGTTTGCTTGTAAAAAACAGATACAGTAGCCATAGTTTATTCCTGCCGACTCTCCTCCCTATGTTGTCACTCCGTTCCTTTCGTCATTGTGTGTCAGCGCTTCACCTGCCAGTGCTTTCCATGTCGGTACTTGGCGGTCTGATGCTGGCAACTGTGAAGCCTCAGCTGGCGATGGCTCAATCGGAGCGGGCACTCACTGTTGTGGCCGATTCCCAATCCGCCAATACGAATACCGGGGTGATTGTGGCTGAGGGAAATGTCACGATTCGCTATCCAGCCGAACAGGTGGTCGGTCAATCCCAGAAGGCAACTTACTACACCCGAGAGCAGCGCATTGTGATGGAAGGCAGTGTGGATGTTGTGCAGGGAGATAATCGCCTGCAAGCAGAGACGGTGACTTACTTGCTGGAGAGAAATACGATTGAAGCTTTGCCCACTGCTGGTGGTCAAGTGGAGTCGGTCTACGTGTTCCCTCCGGAGGAAGCTCCTGTCGGAGACGATGGGGGATCGCCCGAGGATGTCGATACGGATGCCAATGAGACCCTTTGATTGATTGGGGATTGACTCCTTTGGTGCTTTCAGAATGGCCTGTAAGGCTTGGCTCCCATCTTGTCAGTCTTGAGTGAATATCTGTAATTGGGTATTCTGTCTGCGCAGGTTTTTAATGCTGTAATTTTTGAGTTGTGTCGTATTTTGAGCTGCTGATGCTCCGGCCGCTTTAGTTCTCGATCGTGTTGTTTATCGTTCATCCGCCCCGAACCGAATGAAGCTTGTTCTCGACAATGTGAGTAAACGCTACGGCCGCCGCGAAGTAGTGAAAGGGGTATCTTTGGCTGTCGAGCCTGGAGAAATTGTGGGATTGCTGGGCCCCAACGGAGCTGGTAAGACAACAACGTTTTATATAGCAACGGGTTTAGAACAGCCTTCTCAGGGACACGTTCGGTTGGGGGATGACGATATCACCACATTGCCCATTCATCGTCGTGCCAAGCTAGGGATCGGGTACCTGGCCCAAGAAGCTAGCATTTTCCGCCGGTTGAGCATTCAAGACAACTTGCTCCTGGTTATGGAGCAAACTGGTGTGCCGCGACGGGAGTGGAAACAGCGGTTAACCCAATTGCTGGAAGAATTTCGGATTACCCACGTGGCTCACAGTTTAGGAATTCAGGTGTCGGGAGGGGAGCGGCGTAGAGCGGAGATGGCCCGCGCTCTGGTGGCGGGCACGATAGGCCCCAAGTTCTTGCTGTTGGATGAACCGTTTGCCGGAATCGATCCGATCGCCATTAGCGATATTCAGCAAACCGTGATTCATCTCAAAGATCGGGGGATTGGCGTGTTGGTGACCGACCATAACGTGCGGGAGACGTTGGCGATTACCGATCGCGCCTACATCATGAATGATGGGGGGATTATTTCGAAGGGAACCGCTCAGCATTTGTCTGTGGACCCGCTGGTGCGCAAGTACTACTTAGGAGAAAAATTTCGACTGTGATCCCTTCCGACTCCACTCCATCGTCTCCGCCTTCACTATCTGCAGAGCCCTATGTCCCGCTTACCAATCGGTACGCTCTGCTGTACAGGTATTTTCTGTCGGAGATGATCTTGCCCTTCCTGTTTGGAGTGGTGGCGTTTACCTCCATTGGGACAGCGATCGGGTCGCTGTTTGAGCTAGTACGGCTGATGGCCGAGAAAGGGCTGCCTATCGGCACTGCGGCCCAACTCTATCTCCTCCAAGCTCCCCGCATTATTGTGCTGACGTTTCCGATGTCCATGCTGTTGGCATCGCTGTTGGCCTACGGTCGTCTCTCGGGAGATAGCGAGATCACGGCACTGCGCAGTTGTGGGGTTGGCATTTATAAGTTGGTGGCTCCGGCCATGCTGATGAGTTTGGTGGTAACGGCTGGAACGTTTGCGTTTAACGAGCTGGTGGTGCCGGAAGCGAACCAGCGGGCGGCCAATATTTTGAACTTGGCGTTGCAGCAGCAGGAGCTTCAACCGCAAGCCAATGAGGATATTTTGTATCAGGAATACGGTGATATTTCCGTACCGCAGGCGGATGGCAGTATCGATACGGAATCGGTGTTGCAGCGACTGTTCTACGCTCGTCGGTTTGATGGCAAGACGATGTTTGGCATTACCGTATTGGATTTTTCGCAGGAGGATTTCAATCAAATCATCCTGGCAGAGCAAGGGGTATGGCAGCCGGAAGTGAACTCGTGGCTGTTTTCGAAGGGCACATCCTACATCGTGGATGCGGATGGGGGGTACCGCAATATTCTCAATTTTGAGCGGCAGCGAGTGTTGTTGCCCCGTACCCCACTCGATATTGGTTTCTCGCCTAGTGCTGAGGAGATGACGATCGCCGAGCTGCAGCAATTTATCAGGGTAGAGGCGGTTAGTGGGACGCCGCGCAGGTTGCGTCAGTTACAGGTTCAACTGCAGCTCAAGTATGCGATTCCGTTTATTTGTCTGGCGTTTGCACTGGTTGGTGCGCCCTTAGGGCTGCGATCGCAGCGCTCTAGCTCGACTCTGGGCCTGGGCTTGAGCATCTTAATCATTTTTGGTTTCTATTTGATGGCGTTTGTCAGTCAGGCGCTGGGGCAAACGGGAACCTTTAGTCCTGTGGTGGCGGCATGGTTGCCCAACCTGCTGGTGGGGACGGTGGGTGCTAGTCTGATTTATCGTGCCGCCAATCGCTAAGTGAGGCGACTTGAGTACACATCAGCCCCTAAAGAGCTGAAGCTCTTTGAGTGAGTGAGCTTATGCCTAGTTCCACCTATTCTTCTAGCGATCGCGTTCGCGACTTGTTCGATCGCATTGCCCCCGAGTATGACCGTCTTAATACCCTACTGAGCTTGGGGCTGCATCGTGTGTGGAAGTCGATGGCAGTGAAATGGACGGAGCCAGAACTGGGTGACGACGCATTAGATATCTGTTGTGGCTCGGGAGATGTGGGATTGCTAATGGCCCGTGCCGTTGGGCCCAGTGGACAGGTCATAGGGATTGATATTTCCGAAAACTTATTGGTGATCGCTCGGCACAGGGCCAAATTATCCTTGCGGGAGCGGTCTACATCATGGGTGTGTGGCGATGCGTTGCAGTTGCCGTTTGAGGGCGATCGCTTTGATGCCGTGACGATGGGGTACGGACTGCGCAATGTGGTGGATATTCCCCAAGCGTTGCGGGAAATTTGGCGGGTGTTGAAGCCTGGAGCCAAAGCAGCCATTTTGGATTTTCAGCATCTGGAGACCGGTGGCAGTCCAACAGTTGCAGAACGCTTTCAGCAGGTGTATCTAGAGCGCATTGTGGTGCCTGCGGCCACTGCGTTGGGGCTGCAGCAGGAATACGAATACATTCAAGCGAGTTTGCTCGCGTTTCCCACCAGCGCAGAACAACAACAGTTGGCTGTGGCAGCCGGATTTCCAGACCCGGTCTATTTCGATGTTGCGGGTGGTCTGATGGGGGTCTTGGTGCTGAAGAAACCCACGCCTGCGATCTAGGCACGGCGCGATTGACAGGCGGGTTACTCCAAACCAAGTTGCGCGATTAGGTAGGGCAGATACGCGATTCCAAATAGTGCTAGCGAGCCCATGAGAATACTGGCTGCCATCAGTGTGCTGCCGAAATGATTGGCCTTGTCCCCGGTCAGGATCTCCGTATCTCGGATGACGGCCATGCCTGGTGGCGGAAATCGCTGGCTGGTTTTGACGCGCGCAGCCACGGTGTAGGCAAAGTAGGCGATGGGCAAGAAGGCGGGGATCAATGCGGCGATCGCGACTAGTTGCAGAGACCGAACCGCTTGTGTCGGTTCTTGAGTGGCGATTGCCTCCATCAATCGTGGTAACCCGAATTGCAGGGCGACACCGCTGAGCGCCCCACCTCCCATGAGACCGAAGAGTGCGTTGCGACGCAGGCCGGGATCGGCTTTCTGAGTAGCCATAATTAGAGACGACTGGTTGGCGGTGGCAGTCAACCCAGTGTTCCCGATTTACATGTTGTGAATCTCTACCGGCTCAATCTCATCGGCTGGCTCAAAGCCGAAGATACGGGAGTAGAAATAAAATTCGGCATCCAGTGCTCGTTTGATATTGGCTGCTTGGCGGAATCCGTGTTGTTCGCCTGCGAACAGGACGTAGGCAACCGGCAATCCTTTCTCCTTTAGAGCCTCGACCATCAGTTCTGCTTGGTTGGGGGGCACGATTTTGTCCTCATCCCCCTGCAAGAAGATGACTGGGCATGACAGTTGGTCGAGATGTTCGAGCGGGGCTCGGTCCTTGTAAACCTGCTGGGCTTCGGGATATGGACCCACCAGGCTATCGAGATAGCGAGCCTCAAATTTGTGGGTGTCGCGGACCAAAATTTCCAAATTGCTGACCCCATAAAGACTGGCTCCGGCTTTGAAGGTGTCGCGGAATGTGAGCGCTGCCAAGGTCGTATATCCTCCCGCACTGCCACCGTCGATCGCCAGCCGATCCCCATCGACCAACCCGCGATCGACTAAATACTGGGCTCCATTGCAGCAGTCATCTACATCTACAATCCCCCACTTGCCCTTCAACACTTCACGATAGGCCCGCCCGTAGCCGGTGCTGCCGCCGTAGTTAACGTCCAGTACTGCGAATCCGCGGCTGGTCCAGTATTGAATGCGCCAATCGAGGGTGGCGGCTGTGGCGGCTGTGGGGCCACCGTGACTCTTGACCAGTAACGGTGGTTTTGCATCTGTTGGAGGGGTGACGTCTGGGTTGGTGGGGGGATAGTAAAACGCATAGGCGGTGCGATTTTCGGAGGTGGGAAAGGCGATCGCTTCCGGCACCGAAATGTAGGCGTTGTCGACCTCAAGCGAGCTGACCGTCCGCAAAATCTGAATCTCTAACGTTGTCAGATCGAGTCGGGCTACCACAGATGCTGAGGTGGGAGTGCCACCAGCAAAGATGGCTTGGGTTGGCCCGACTTGCAGCCCACCAATGCGAGTAAACGGGGTTTTGATGGAGGTTAAATCTCCCGTGTCTGGATGCAGGCGGGCTAGATGTTGGACGCCGTCCTGACTGTAGGCACAGACGATCGAGGTGGCCGATTCGTATCCGTAGGTGGACATGCGGAATACCCAATGGGGGACGCCAAATTCCGCTTCCAGGGTGACGATCGGTTTGACCTCGCCATTCACCCAGCGGTACAAGTTCCACCAACCGGTGCAATCGCTCACAAACGTCAAAATCCCGTCCGGTGACCACAGCGGTTGTCCGATCGATTCTTCCAGACCACCTGCAACTAGCTGGGGATTGGCGATGTCGCCATTTTCGAGAACTTCGGCCACCCATAACTCGGTGCCATCCCAGGGCATATTGGGATGATTCCAGGTCAACCACGCCAGTCGATCGCCTGTTGGATTGAGGCGGGGGGAGGAATAAAAGTCGTTACCACTCACCAACGTAGACACGCTGCCGGTGGCCAAATCTACGGCTCCTATGGCATTGACGGGCTCACGAGCGGGGTGACTGGAGTCTTCGAGAATGCAAATTAAGCGGCTGCCCAGGTTGTCGACTAAGGCATCTGCATAGCGTAGAGGGGCTTCAGCGGTAATGGGCTCGGGGGCTTGTCCGGCTTGCGAACGATAGAGTCGTTGATCGGCAAAATTTGAGAAGTAGAGAGTACCGTCATCGACGATAAAGGCTCCACCCCCATATTCGTGAACGCGGGTGCGGGCATTGAAGGGTTGGGGCAAGGTATCTATCCTGCGGTTATCTCTTTGGCGATCTCCATTCCATGTCACAACGGCATTGCGCCCCCCCTCCGTCGGTCTCCCTTCGCTCCAATAGATGTCTTCGCCATCTAACCTCAGCTCCCCCAGCCGAATACTGCCAGCGACGATCGCATCGGATGTAATCGGGGATTTCCAAGAGCCGTAAGGAACGGTAGGGGCGCTAGTCATGGGGGGCAACCGCTTAAAGTCCAGTTCGAGCATAGGAGGATTTTTTGGACTTCACTACCCTTTTGGTGAACGCTGTTCAGAAGAATTCGAAGATGGATCGGGACTGAGGGTGAAGCTGGCAATCGGGCTACATCTCAGTGGGCCAAAGCATGACGCTTATCCTTTTGGCCTTAGAGACTGACAGCATTCCTCGGCCCGATCGGACATTAGATTGCTAGGGTGCGATGTGGACCTGAAATCCGATGGTTTCTGTATCCTGGAAGCCTGTTTCTTGAGCTTCGGTGCTACGATTGCTAGGCTACGGTTCCAGTGGGGATCAGCCGCTGGAAGCTATCTCAAACCGCTGTTCTCAGCCGAGGCATCTCTCGATTGAATGTGTTGGAAAAGAGATAGTTAGGGAAAGAGCAGTGCAAACCTGCCGCTGTCCCGCAGCTGTGACGATCGCGAGACTTCAGCGAGTGAAGCCCGATCGAAGTCAGAATGCCTGCCGTCGCGATTCATACGGAAATCTGCGAGGTTCAGATGACATCCACTCGATTTAGGTGGCAGTGGGCTGCTGCCGGTTTGTCTGGGTTGATAGCGACTACGGCGGTACTTGGGATATCTATTGCTCCTGCACAAGCCCACCACCCCTTTGGCGGCGAGCTGCCCGCCACTGCAGTTCAAGGACTGTTATCTGGGTTCGGTCACCCTGTGATTGGGGTCGATCACTTGGTATTCACCGTTTCAATTGGCGCGATCGCTCTCGGATGCTCTTGCAACCGTCACGGTTCGACTTCAGAGAGCACGTCTGCCCCTGCGACCGGCTGGTTGGCGATCGTGGCCTTCTTGACTGCTGCTGTTGCAGGAACGTTTGTTCACCTGCAGGAATGGGATTTACCTGCACCCGAGTTGGCGATTTCGGGCTCGGTCTTGCTCTTAGGGTTTTTGCTGTTGACGCGCAAGACTTACCCAACCGCGATGCTAGCGCTCGTTGCTGCATCGGCTGGACTCTTTCATGGGTTTGCTTACGGTGAAGCCGTTGTGGGGGCAGAGCCGACGCCGATTGCGGCGTACTTATTTGGCTTTACAGCCATTCAGGCGGCGATCGCGGTCATGAGTGGACTGGTGTTGCGACGGATTCAGCGACATGCCGCTCTTCGACCGGCGGGGTTTCCTGCTGCTGTTGCTTTGGGTGGAATCGTTGCTGGTGTTGGCATGACCTTTTTACTGGAGACCGTTCTTGCCTAGCAAGCTCACCTGAAAACTTCCCTCTAATCTGTGCAAATTTTGCGGGATAGTCTGCGGCCATGTCCCAATCGTTTGCAGTAGGCTAATGCCCACGGATAGTGTGTTCGCTCGGCCCGAGCGAGAGGTAGATGGATGGTGAAGCAACGCCGCAGGTGTCAGCTAGTGGCCCGCATAGGAGGCATTTGGATTGCGAGTGCCTTATGGGCAGTGTTGGCCAGTCCTCAGTTCTCCGTCCGAGCCCAGGTTGACGCACTTGTTCCTGTGCCGAGTGCCGAGATTGCGGTTGAGGCGGCATGGGACGAGGCTGTTGTGCGCGATCGCGAGAAGTTACAACAGGCTGTCACGGCGAGTCTTCGCTATCTCAATACTCCATCCGCGCGGGCAGATTATCGTGACTATCCGATTGAAGGCATCACGCTAGAGCGAGTAAGGGATAGCCTGTTGCGATTTCACACGTTACTGGACTCTGCCCGCACAGATACAGATTTACAGGCAGCCGTTCTGGAAGAGTTTGAGTTTTATCAGGCTGTTGGCACCGACGGGCAAGGAACGGTTGAGATTACGGGCTACTTCACCCCCACCTACCGAGCCAGCCGCACTCCTACTGATGAGCATCGCTATCCATTATTTCAAGTGCCATCAAACTTTGCTGAGTGGCAGGTTCCCCATCCGACACGACAGGAATTGGAAGGGACTGACGGGTTGCAGGGGCAGCAAGGGTTGCTGGCCGGGCAGGAGTTGGTCTGGTTGAGCGATCGCTTGGAAGCATTTTTGATTCAAGTGCAAGGGTCGGCGCAACTGGAGCTGGAAGATGGTGGCACCCTGTCGGTGGGCTATGCGGGCGGTACTGATTACCCCTACACCAGCATTGGCAAACAACTCGTTGCGGATGGTGTCTTCACTCTCGAAGAGCTGACTTTGCCCAAAGTGTTAGACCACTTTGCCCAGAATCCCGCCCATCTGGACGACTACATTCCCCGCAATCAGCGGTTTGTATTTTTTGAGGAAACTACGGGGTCTCCTCCGCTGGGGAGTTTGGGGGTGCCGGTGGTGGCGGGGCGCTCGATTGCTACCGATAAAACCCTCATGCCCCCCGGTGCGTTAGCTCTCTTGAATGGTCTGTTGCCGCAGCGACAGGCAGACGGGTCTGTTGTACTTGCCGAAACCAGACGCTTTGTCCTCGACCACGATACGGGTAGCGCCATTCAAGGTCCCGGTCGGGTGGATGTGTTTTCGGGAATTGGGGATGAGGCTAAGGCGATCGCTGGGGATATCAATCACACCGGACAGTTGTTTTACCTGTTGTTGAAAGAGGATGAATGCTCTAGAAACTTTCCTCAGAACAGTTCATAAGACGGATACTGCGGACTCAAGTAGCGCTATCGAACTGACTTTGACCTTACAGCGGTTTCCCCGACGATGATACGGAGTGCATTGCCAGCAGACTATTGAGTCCTTCACTGCTGTTGCGAGCGAGGAACTCGAGTAGCTGGTCGGCCATCATGGGTTTGGACAGCAAGTAGCCTTGTACTTTACAACACCCTAGTTCTTTCAATTTCATCAGTTGGCTGGTTTCCTCAACCCCTTCGGCTACACAGGTCATATGCAGGGTGTTCCCCAGCGACACAATCGTTTCTACCACCCCTTGCGTGCGCTGATTGTCCTGAATCGACGTAACAAACGCTCGATCGATTTTCAGCGTGTCGATGGTCAAACACAGCAAGTAATTGAGGGAGGAGAACCCCGTTCCAAAGTCATCAATGGCCAGTCGAATCCCCTGCTGCCGCCACCGATCGATGGTTCCCTCGACTGTACTGGCATGCTGGAAAAATACACTTTCTGTCAGCTCCAATTCCAAAGCGGTGCCGGGCAGTTGGTACTGCTCCAGTGCCGATTGAATGTGCTGTTGCAGCCGCAAGGGCTCCAGCAAATCTTGGGCGGAAATATTGACGGAAACGTATAGATCTGGATGGTGAGAGCGCAATGCTGCCAGGGTTTGAAGACTGCGATTGAGCACCCATGCGGTGATATCACCGATCTGTCCGATTTCCTCCGCGATCGGAATAAACAGCCCTGGCGAGAGCAATCCCCGCTCTGGATGACGCCAGCGCACGAGCGCTTCCAGAGCGCAAATCTGTCCGGTGGCCATCTCAATTTGGGGTTGGAACATTAAAAACAGCTCATCCCGGGCGATCGCCTGCTGCAAGGACTGCTCCAGTTCTATGCGTTCCTGCAGTCGCTCGGACATCGGTCGCGAGTACATTTGCACGCGATTGCGCCCTCCGGCTTTGGCGGCATACATGGCTAGATCGGCATGCTTCAGTAACTCATCGGGGGTCTCGCCGTGGTCGGGAAATAGGCTCATTCCCAGACTGCCACGTACCTGAATCGGCTGGTCTTGAATAAAAAATGGCGGGGCCAGCGCATTTAGCAACTGCTGGCCTACATCAGAGACGTCGTCATTACTCTGCACGTTTCTGAGAATGACAATAAATTCATCCCCTCCCATGCGGGCGATCTCACCATCTGCTGGCAATTGCTCCTGCAGTCGCTGGGCCACGGCACAGAGCAGCCGATCGCCGATACTGTGGCTGAGACTATCGTTGACTTCCTTAAATCCATCCAGATCCACAAACAACACCGCTAGCCTTGTATGGTCTACGCTATGTTGCTGGAGATCGCTCCGTAGGGTGCGATCGAGCCAGTACCGATTGGGCAAGTCGGTCAAACTGTCGTGAAAGGCCCGATATTCCATTTGTTGCAGAGTCGTTTCGACCTCTCGCTGGGCACTAATGCGTTCCAATGTGGTTTCCATGAAGCCCCCCAGCGCGCTGAGTAACGTCAGAGCATCCTCTGGGAACGGCCAGGTAATCTTAGTTGCTGCATTCAATATGCCGACCGTACTCCCGTTCATGTGGATCGGTACTGACCATCCCATGCGCAATCCTTGTGACACCAACATGGCATGCTCCCGATAAGCAGCCGCTGCTAAATCGGGAAACGCCATCGGTCGATCGGCGGCTAACACAGCCGCAATGCCCGATCCCTCCAGCGGGAAGCTGTGGGCTTTGGGAATTACATCGTTACCTGTCAGGGCAAATATTTGACAGGATTGCCCGCCTGGATTGGGCACCACATAGCTAACGCGTTCAGCCTCCAGGACATGTTCGATCGCTTCTGCCACCGTATGGAACGTGCTCTCTTCAGTTTTGGCGGTAGAGAGACGTCGACCCATCTCGTTGAGAATTTCCAGCCGTTCGGCGTAGCGCCGATGTCGTTCCATCGTGACTTGGGAGTGGTAGATCGAGTCCAATCGCTCGATCGTGGCCGACACCATGGCCGACACCTGAGCCAAAAGTTCGAGTTCGGATTCTCCATATAGATCGGCGCAGGTGGTAGCGATGTTGAGGGTTCCTAGCCTCCGAGTGGAGGTGATTAACGGAGCGCTCATCGCCACCATTAAGCCTTGTTTGGCGAGCACCACCAGATCTTGATACGGGCTATTCTCGCTAATCGTCGCCATCTGCGGAATTTGACGCTGCCAGCAATCTCCCACCAACGTTCTCGAATTGCATGGCAAGCGCACGCCTTGTTGGAGAGTATCTGCGAGTCCCTCCAACGCGATGACTTCTAATTCGGTATCGTCGGCTGTGGCCAGAGCAATACTGACGCGATCGGCAGGAATGAGTAGCGGTAAATGCTTGGCAACAGCGTCATACAGGTCTGGCTTGGAATTGGCAACACTCACCCCCATAACGAGCTGACCCAAAATATCGCAAAGACTGGAGGGGTTGCGAGCAGACATAAATTGCAACGCCAAAGAGAGAACGAGCGATCGCGAAGTCTTGAACTGTAGCGAGTGCAGTCAGTATTCCCCTGGGCACTGTTTGACGGCTCACTACAGAACCCCCCTCATCACTGGAGAGGTCGGCTTCGATGGAAGAGATCGATGGGAAAATTATCTATGTCGCTTAGCAATGCCATGTGTATTAACCATTAACAATCAATGGCATCTATAGCAAGCCGCTTTAAGGTCGAGAGCCCTTACGAGAGGGGAAACAACGTTCGGGAGATCCCCATAGCTGCCCGCCTGATGCGACATTGCTACAGCAGCAAGGGAATCAAACTCGAACCAAACGCAATTCCTAGCGCCATCCACAACAGCAGTGAATTCAGGGAACATGCACAGAGGTCTGGTAGCCCCCTGCTGTCAGGTCTGGAGTATGGAAACCGCTCAAACCCTTGATTTGTTAGGAAACATGCCCGGAAAACTCTCAATAATAGCTTGCCGAGCGTCATAGCTATTGCATCTAACGATCGACCACCTTCAGCGTTTGCAGACGGACATCTTCGGGGCCGTTGATGAAGCCACCTGCCTGGTGAACGAGTAGCAAATATTTCACAGCTTCTTCCGTCACCTCTTCACCCGGGACCAAAATGGGAATTCCAGGAGGGTATGGGGAAATAATCTCGGCACAGACTTTGCCGATCGCGTCCTGCAGCGGCACCCGCTTGATGGGAGAGAAAAAGGCATCGCGGGGACTAATGCGCTGCGGCGGCAGAGATGGAAGTTGGATATTGGCCAACTGCTGCACGCGCTCGCTCATGCCACCCTGGGCAATCTCGGCCCGTTGCATTCCGGCTAGGGCTTTAAAACCGCTGACCAGGCGATCGATGTCCTCTTGGGTGTTACCGATCGAGACAATAAAGACCACGTTGTGCAGGGTCGACATTTCCGGCTGAACGTCGTGATGCTGGTTAATCCAGTCATCGGCCTCGAAACCAAATATTCCCAGATCGGAGACTGTCACGGTTAAGCGGGTGCGATCGAGGGCATGGAAACCGGGGGTGGACCCCAGTCGCTCGGTGCCGAAGCAATGGATACCCTCAATTTGGTTGAGGTGGGTACGGGCATCATCCGCTAGGGCGATCGCCTCATCCAATAGAGATTCGCCGTGCAATGCCATCTGACGGCGAGCCACATCCAGCGACATCATCAGCACGTAATTAGGGCTGGTAGATTGCAACAGTTGCAGGATATTGCGGACGCGGTTGCGATCGATCCGATCGCCCTGGACGTGCAGCAGCGAGGCTTGGGTCATGCCGGACAGCACCTTGTGGGTGGACTGTACGACTAGATCGGCACCGGATTCTAAAGCAGATTTGGGCAAATCGGGATGGAAGGCAAAGTGCGGTCCCCAGGCTTCGTCTACTAAGAAGGGAAGGCCGTGGGCATGGACGACTTGGGCAATGCCTTCTAGATCGCTGGCCACACCGTAGTAAGTAGGACTGACGCAGAGCACCCCTTTGGCATGGGGATACGTCTTAAGGGCGGCTTCGACGGAGGCGGGGGTAATGCCGTGGGCAATGCCCAGATCGCGGTCGTAGTCCGGCTCGATGTAAGCGGGAATGGCCCCGGATAGCATGACTCCGGCGATCGCGGACTTGTGGCAGTTGCGGGGGAGAAGGACCGTGTCTCCCGGATCGCAGACCGCCATCATCAGGGTTTCAACACCGCAGGTGGAACCATTCACCAGGAACCAGGAGCGATCAGCTCCGTAGGCTTGGGCGGCAAGTTCCTGTGCTTCCCGAATCACGCTATCGGGGTCGTGCAAGTTGTCCACTTCCGGCAGTTCGGTCAGGTCGGAGCGGAACACGTTTTCGCCTAGGAAATCAAGCAGCTCTGGAGAGATGCCAGTGCCCTGTTTGTGGCCTGGGGTGTGGAAGGCGGCTTTGGGGAGGGCGGCGTAATTGCGGATGGCGTCGAATAGGGGGGCACGCGAATGGGTGTCGCGATCGCGGCGGGGGAGTTGCCGTCGGGCTAGGGGAGATGCAGTCACTTGTCGTCCTCACACACACCAAATCCCCGTAATTATGCCTCTTGACGGACATTTGGGGACAGTTTCTCTACTATCGATTCAAGCTGGAGTTGAGGGATAGCGCTAGGGAACGGGTGATTTTTGGGAGTTTATACGGGGGAGATAGAGCAACAGCATAAAGACCGATCGAGAAAACCCGACAGCAAAGAACTGCGATCGATGTGCTGACTAACTTCACTCATACACAGGATGAGTAGCATCGATAGATAATCCCGAGTGGCGGCCATAGAATGCGGCACATGCTCCACTGGTGGTTGTCTCGATTGGACGTTAGCGAGCTTGACAGACTTAGCCTCGATTGAGGCGGCGATCGCCTGCGGCTGACTCAACAGATTTGGAGGTTCCGATGCACAGGTTTCCGTTCTACAAGTTTCCGGTACAGCTAAGATTTGGTTCTTGTTTGTTTCGTTCTCTATTGTCTAGTTCTTGTTCGCTCAGCAGTAACTCGCGAGACTGGCGCAAATCTGGCCTGTTCAAATCTCTTGTGGTGCTGCCGATGGCTGTTGTCGCGATCGGGTGTGCGAGTCAGACCGAATCACCGACTGCAGAACCTGGGCCGACTCTCGAGTCGAGTAGCGAAGAATCTACTGACGAGGCAGGAAGCGAACTGCCAGGAACCGAACCGCTCGGAGTCTCGACGGGGACGGTACTCACAGTGGATGGAGTTGAAATCGCGTATGACGTGCGTGGGCAGGGGGACACTACGTTAGTGTTCGTGCATTGCTGGACCTGCGATCGCTCCTATTGGCAGGAGCAGTTAGATACCTTTGCGGAAGATTATCGCGTTGTGTCGCTGGATTTGGCGGGGCACGGCTTGTCGGGGACTAACCGCGAGGACTGGACGGTGGCGGCCCACGCAGCCGATGTCGAAGCGGTGCTGGAAGAGCTGGAGCTGCATAATGTCATTATGGTTGGCCATTCGATGGGCGGGTCGGTGTCGGTAGTTGCAGCAGGACAAATGCCCGAGCGGGTAATTGGCATTGCTTGCGTAGACACCCTGCATGATGCGGATGCTGAATTCGATCCGGCGTTTGCAGACCAGATTGCCACCCAGATGGAGGCGGACTTTATGGCAGTGCGCAGCGAGATGCTGGGCCAGATGTTTTTGCCCGACAGCGGTGGTGAAGTGGAAGCATGGGTGGTACAGCGGGGAGAGACGGCCTATGCTCCGGCAGCAATCGATTTGCTTCAAGATTTCGCCACGTTTGACTTGGGGGCCGCTATGAGCGAGGTTGACGTGCCCATCCGCTGTGTTAATGCCAATGCGCTACCTCCGATGATTCCGGAAACGGCGGTGGACACGAACCAGCAGTACGCAGATTTTGATGCGGTGATTATGGATGGTGTGGGCCATTTTCTGCAGTTAGAAGACCCCGAGGCATTCAATGTTCTGCTGGCTGAGACGATCGCAGAGATCGAAGGCTAGCTCTGATTGGTATGGCTGAGCTTTCGAAGTGATGGCCCCCTAAATCCCCCACCTGTGGGGGACTTTAATATTGCGGAAGAACCCGTTCAAAAGTCCCCCATTCATGGGGGATTAGGGGGCGAATGCAGGGTGTCAAGGTAGGTCGCACCATCAAGCGGCCCTTGAGTTCAGTAACCAGCTGCGAGTGTTTGGGGACGCGGGTCATGTAACACGACAACTTGATAAGACAGAAACCGGTCCAGTTCATAACGGCACTGATTTTCGCTGGGGATTGTGTGAGCTAAGATTTTTAGGCTGACGAGTCTGATGCGGATTTATACTCGTCAAGGCGGAAAAGGCATTTGACTGCGTTTGCTTGTACGGGGTCTTGGACTCGTAGAGACAGCATCTCGTATTAAGGCATAACGAGCTTGAAGCCACCGCACCAGAAGTAACGGAAATTATTCGAGCGATCGCCATGACGACTGCCACCACCCGTCCGGGTCGAACTCATTATTGTGGAGACCTGCGGGCTGACCACACTGGCCAGACAGTAACGTTATACGGTTGGATCGACCGGCGGCGCGACCACGGTGGCGTGATCTTTTTAGATCTGCGCGATCGCTCCGGTATTGTGCAGTTGGTGAGTGACCCCGAAAAGACGCCTGCGACGTACGAATTGGCTGGGGATATGCGCAGTGAATATGTGGTGCGGGTGACCGGTACCGTCAATGGCCGCCCGGATGAGTCGCTGAATCCCAAGCTGGCGACGGGAGAGATTGAAATTTACGCGGATGAGCTGGAAATTCTCAACCGTGTGGGTAAGCAGTTGCCGTTTATCGTGTCGGAAAACGATGCGGATATCGAGCAGGGGACGATTAAAGAAGAGCTGCGTTTGCGCTATCGCTATTTGGACTTGCGCCGCGCTCGCATGAGCAGCAACTTGCGTTTACGTCACTCGGTGGTCAAGGCGATTCGTCGCTTCTTGGAAGACCAAGAGGACTTTACTGAAGTTGAGACCCCCGTTTTGACTCGCTCCACCCCTGAAGGGGCACGGGACTTCTTGGTGCCCAGCCGCGTTAACCCTGGTGACTGGTACGCCCTGCCTCAGTCGCCACAATTGTTCAAACAGATTTTGATGGTGTCCGGATTCGATCGCTATTACCAAATTGCTCGCTGCTTCCGGGATGAAGATTTGCGGGCCGATCGCCAGCCGGAATTTACGCAGTTGGATATGGAGATGAGTTTCCTCTCGGAAGAGGAGATTCTGGATTTGAACGAGCGGCTGGTGTGCCACATCTTTAAATCGGTCAAAGGCATCGATTTGCCCCGTCCGTTCCCTCGCTTGACCTATGCGGAGTCGATGGATCGGTATGGATGCGATCGCCCGGACACTCGCTTTGGCATGGAGCTGGTGAATGTCTCCGAAGTGTTTGAGAATACTAAGTTCAAGATTTTTTCGAGCACGCTGAAGAAGGGCGGAATTATCAAGGCGCTGCCGGTGCCCGGCGGGAACGACACGATTTCGAATACCAGCATTAAGCCGGGGGGCGACCTGTTCTCGTTGGTGCAGCAGTACGGTGCAGGTGGTCTGGCATTTGTGCGCGTGCGCGATGGCGGGGAGATTGACACGATTGGGGCGCTGAAGGACAGCCTGACGGATGAGCTGAAGGCGAAGTTGCTAGAGCTGACCCATGCGGAGCCGGGGACGTTGCTGCTGTTTGGGGCTGGGGACGAGACAATCGTCAACGAGTCTTTGTATCGCTTGCGGATGCACTTGGGTCAGCAGCTAGGGATGATTCCGGAAGGGCAGCTCAATTTGTTGTGGGTGACGGAGTTCCCCATGTTTGAGTGGAATGAGGATGAGAAGCGCAATGAGGCGTTGCACCACCCGTTTACGTCTCCGAATCCTGAAGATGTTGATGACTTAGTGAATGCTCGGGCTGTGGCATACGACCTGGTATGGAACGGTGTGGAGATTGGCGGCGGTAGCTTGCGGATTTACCAGCGTGAGGTTCAGGAGAAGGTGTTTGAGGCGATCGGCTTGTCGATGGAGGAGGCTCGCGACAAGTTTGGGTTCTTGCTGGAGGCGTTTGAGTACGGCACTCCTCCCCACGGCGGTATTGCCTACGGTTTAGACCGCTTGGTGATGTTGATGGCGGGTGAGGATTCGATTCGCGATGTGATTGCGTTTCCGAAGACGCAGCAGGGTAAGGATCTGATGGTGGATGCGCCTGCTGGTGTGGAAGATAAGCAGTTGAAAGAGCTGTATGTGGCGTCTACCTACGACCCTGAAGAGTAATCCTGATAGCAGCATTCAATCAATAGCTTTTGGGGTCGAGGTAGCTCGGCCCTTTCTTATTGATTAGGTTTGAATTCATGTATTGGGGCAAGCGTGAGAGCTGTTGCTAACGTTCCTGAAGAGCTAGCACTGACGGTATTCTGCGAGAGCAATTACGTATTTTCTCGAATATCTGACTTGAACGCCGCCTTCAGATTGCGGGGGCAGCTACCGAGCTTCTGGGCAGACTCTATCTGAATAACCAGCGCTAATTCAACGATTCGCAATATTGTCTGAGTCGTTTTAGCGCTCAATCTTTTTGCCTATTGATATTACGATGAAGTGTCTGCTGTTTTGGATTCCGTTTACTGCAACTGGACTATTTTCGACTGCCTTATTTATTAGCGTTCCACGGGTGATTGGCAATATTGTTAATTCACTAGTGATAGGGAAGTCTCCAGGTGAGATCAATGTGCTGGGCTTGTTATTGATCTTAGTTACCTTAGTGTTTGCCGCATCTGAATATTGTCACCAGGTATTGTTGGCAGGGGCAATTGAAAAGGTTGCTCCCTTTCGTCCCTTGCAGATGACAGTTGCAAGCTATGCCTACAAGTTAAGCCTTGTGGTTATCGTTCTATATCTATATTCAGATTTTCTGACAGTCTGCTTATTAGGCACAATGGGTCTGCTGAGTGCAGTTGTTGCCGTCAGATGTGAGATTGTCAAAGAAAATCTTGATAAGCAGGTGATTCGTTCGTTCTCGAAATCAAATGTAATGGCGAGCTTGGCAAT
>JBCBVA010000014.1:0-49153 GCA_039817825.1 Cyanobacteria bacterium J06642_12
CGTGGTTTTCTGCTCATCTGAACATTCTCCGTCGTTCTCGACTTATCGGAAATGTCCACTTTTTCGGGGCAAGGTCATAGTGTACCCACAACCGGTCGATGGTTCTGAGGTCTTCACAAGGAAAACTCTGGATCGCCTTAGGGAATAGCCCGCCTATCCTTTTGCATTTAGTAACTACCAGCATCACACGTAGGGTTTCTTCATCAGCTTCTTTCCACTTTCCAGCAGCCAATAAATCTCGTAGTTTGCCATAATCCATTCCCACAGCAGAAATCAGTTCCACTTTTACTGAAGCGGATTTTTGGGCTTCAGATTTAGTGCTTCCTTTGTGCTCTTCTGTCGACTTTGCGGATGGGGAGGTATTCTCCACCACCGATTCTCGTTTTCGATCGGGTTTCTTCCCTGTGACCCCCCAAGTCAAGCGCTGCATCGGGTCGGGTCGTTGCCGCCTAAAGTCCACCCACGTGTTGTTCTTCAAAAAGATGGGTAACTCAGGCCGCTTAGGAGCATTCGCCAAAATCACCGGAATCACCGGACAATTCCGCCGAATAAACTCATTCAAAAATGCATAAATCTCTTGTTTCTGCCAAGGCCCAAGACCGCTTTCCCCAACAAAAACAGCCGCTGTCGCAATCTGCTCAATCTGCTGCTCTAGAGCAAGTTGCCAAGACATCCCCGGACGCAATTCCCACTCATCCAACCAAGGGCGTAAACCGGATGCTTCTAGCTGGTCCGCAATCTCGATAACAGCGTCCTTGTCCTCGCTGTTATGACAAAGGAACACATCAAACTCGGCATCATTTCCCATGCAAACTCGTCCGCAGCCGTTGCATATGATTCTACGGCTACCCCACTGCAATTGTGGAGGTGGCAACCATAAAGGAATATCCAAACATCAATTCTCTTCAGGAGCGGACAGCGCCGGAAGCTCTGGCGGTTTGGGCTTGACCGCTGCAGCCCTCCACAACGCCAACGGCAAACTAATCACCCCCAACAGCAAGATCGCGATCGCCACCACCCACACCAACACCCGATTGGGCCGATAATCATCCGCCTCAATTTGCCGATACGCCCGGTTGTACTCCCACAACCCCAGCCCAATCGTCGTAATCCCAATCCCCACCATCGCCGCACCTAAAAATGTTGTCACATCCCCAGATACCGAACTACTCGCAGTTGTGTCTACAGCACTACCCTGCCGCACAAACAACGAAAACCGTGCCAGCGCTAACCCAATCCCCAAAAATGACACAGACGTGCGTACCCAAGCCAAAAACGTCCGCTCGTTCGCTTGATGTTCCCGTTGGCGATCGTCACCCGGCACCACATCCTCCTAGAAGAGCTGAGAGTCTGAACTGCCTCGATAGTAGGCAATTGACAGGGGGATTGGCCCGTAACCCCCCAGCAGAAGAGAGGCTTGCGGCTGATGTAAACGCCGATTGCTTGCCTACAATCAGATCGCAACCGGCAGTGTTAAGAGACGCTTTTGCCCACCTTTTTGGAAACAACAGATTGAAAGAGACGGACTAAAAAGAGAGGACTGTTCAGCGCTTGAGCCAGAGCTTGAAAGTACTGTTTGTGGCGGAAATAACTAACAACCGTCCGATACCGAAGCTTCTGCTCGCAATCGTTGAGCTTGTGGGACAGAGCCGCTTTCAACTCGGGATCTGCACTCACCCGCTCATCCTTCAATCTCGCCTTCAACTCTTTAATGAAAAGCCGAGACCGTTCAAGTTTTCCATCATCGTTGCTTCGACACAGAGAATCGGGGCGAAGAAGATAGAAATAATGGGGTTCGGGATGAAAGTGGAAGTGAGCCCCAGCGAGCAAACAGTCTAAGTGCATGAAAAAGTCATGCGTAACCCGTAAGGTCTCTCGATAGCGGATACCGTGTTGATTGAGGAACGATCGCCGCAGCAAAGGCTTGAGAAACCCTGGGCTGCTGGCATGACCCAAATCTTTATTCGATTGTTTGACGAAAGAGGACGCAGTAATCTGGATGGCCCGATCGTAGGCTCCCTGATTGAGTTTGGAAAACGTTGTCTGTGGCTTCAGGCTTGCATAGTCAACCAAGTAGAAATTATCAGCAATCACGTCAGCTGGGGATTCCTGTTTGCCATTCAGCAACGCTGACAATCGAGTGGGTGAAAACCAATCATCAGCATCCATATGAGCAATCCATTCCCCTTCCGCAGCATCAATCCCAATATTTCGAGCGGCAGCCGCGCCAGCATTCTTCTGGCGAGCGATCGCTTTTACCCTGGGGTCTCGTTCGGCAAAGTCTCGGACGAGCGTCAGCGTTCCATCTGTGGACGCATCGTCCACCACAATGACCTCGATATTCGAGATACTTTGTTGCAGCGTGGATTCAATCGCTCGGCCGATATAATCCTCCGCATTGTATGCAGGAATAATTACCGAAACCCAAGGCTGTTCGGGCGCTGGCCGCTGTGCTGTCTCTGGCATAATGTCGTCTAATCCCAATCATGTCGCGCTTAAAGTGGTCAGCCTTTCTTTGTGAATATAGACTATGACTGAAAAATCAATTTACGTGCAATGAGCGCATGGCGCTGACAAAGTGTGTTTTGAGACCGGTTTTCAAGAACTTGGGCGGTTTTCTTTAGGGCAACAGCACCAGTTGAAGAATTCAAACTCGAGTCTGATGCGATACGAACCCCAATCTCGCGAAAAATCTCTATAAGTAGAAATAGTGGAAGGCTCGAACGGACAAACCCAGCACTGCACGTGGGAGGTCACTCTGGAATTATGGTCCCACCAATAATGTGAAGCCGTGGTCCACTTCCAACGTGTCTCCGGGATAGCAACTGGGAAATTCCGAAAATCCAGTCAGCGATTGAACATGCGCGATCGCCGAGCGATCCAACGGTTCGTGGCCGCTACTTTGCACCACCCGAACATTGTCCACCGTGCCCTCTCGCGACAGGTCGTACACCAACTCCGTCCGAAATCGACCCGATCCGGGAGGAACTTCCCCGCCTCGCGGTTGCCAACTTCCACTGCCAAAGCTGCGGACATTATTCGTGTACAAGTCCACAATTTGCTGGCAAATGGGACTGAGGGCAACGGGCGGTTCGGGATTGGCAACAATCTCGCGGTCGGGGTCACAAGCGCCCTGATCTTCTAGCAAGTCACGTTCCTGTTGCAGCGTTGCCGCCGCCGCGTCAGACTCGTCATCAATAGAACTATCTTCGGGATGGAGGCCCGCTAACAGCGAATTGTCCTGCAGAGCATTGCAGCGATCGAATTGCTGCACCGACTCCAACACACCATTGCGAACGGTACCAAGTTCCCCAGGTTGCAACCGCCCAATCTCGACTCGCGAGCGGTTGTACAAAATCAATTCGCTCGTAAATGTGGCCGCTTCCAATACCTCGTCTCCCCCCTGCTCCTCACTCACAAAAGTCGCTAAACTCCCCTGCAGTCCGGCGATCGCGGTCGGTGTAACAATTTCAGCGCCTCCTGCTCCAGGTGGTGTGACTATCATCATCAACCCCCGATCCAGCAGGATTTGCCGCTCGCTCGGGATGAACTGAAAGACCGAATTTTGCCCCACACGCAGCAAGGATTCGTCGTTAAAGAGCATTTGAGCTAACGACTGTGCTCCCGTGCTCAATTTATCTTCGGGCACGAGCAAGTCATCCACGCGGGCATACCGGATGGGTTCTTGCTGAAGTTCTACCGTGACGGTGTTCTGCAAGCGATCGACAGTGGCCTCTGTCAAGGGTTGCGGGTCATCGGCCAATGCGGTGTGGGGCAGGAGAGTTATGGCTCCAGCGATCGCGGTACAGGAAAGGAGAGGGAATAGTTGTCGCATGGCCACAGACAATCGGCTATTGGAACTGTTTCAACGTTTACTGGCTACGCAAGGGAGCGAACGAAGAGAGCGTGAAGTGCGGGTCAAAACGGTTTGACAGGGAGGTTGGCCCCCCAAATCCCCCACTTGTGGGGGATTTTTGCAAGGTTGCCCTGGAGAAGATGGGATGTGGAATTAGAACCTGATGTCAGCAATTATTCCCCCGTGAAGAAGCTGACCTGCACAAACCTAGATACCTAAATCCAGACATCAAAAAAGTCCCCCATTCATGGGGGATTTAGGGGGCGAGCGAAACAATCTCAGCGATTGCCAAGACTGCCGAAATGAAAGCGTTTCTACTCCTAAAAACTGCAGTCAACCGAAAGTCGTATAAAAGTGTTGTACAGGCCCAAGACTTCCGCGTATTCTGAGGCCACTGTGTCTCGAACGATTTGCAGCGTTACGAATGGCAGATCACCCCAAACGCATCAAAGTATTTATCAGCTACAGCCATCGTGATTCCGCAGCGCTTGAGCGATTAAAAGTGCATTTGAAGCCGTTGGAGCGCCAGGGGCAGGGGATTGTCGAACACTGGGACGACACCCAGATTAGGCCGGGTCAGGACTGGAAAGCTGAAATCAATCGAGCCTTGAACGAAGCTCGCGTGGCGATTTTGCTAGTAAGTGCAGACTTCTTGGCTTCTGACTTTATTCACGACAACGAGCTGCCACCTATTTTGATGGCTCAAACTCATGAAGGTTTGGAAGTCCTTCCGGTCATTTTGGGACATTGCCGATTCACCAAGACTCCTACCCTAAAAAAATTCCAAGCTGTTAATTCTCCATCGCAACCTCTGCTGGGTTTGCCAACTTTTGAACAAGATAAAATCTGGGTTCAGTTGATCGATACTGTCGAGGATCTGCTTGAACAGCCATCCACTAAACTGTCATCTCTGCAAAATTCTCCTAGCAAAAGTAATTTTTCACCTTCTCAATCAGGCGAACCAGAGAATTACTCAGAGCCCCTTGGAAACAATGTAACGCTGGAGATGGTTTCGATACCGGGTGGCAGGTTTTGGATGGGATCGCCCGAGACTGAAGAAAAGAGAACGGATGATGAAGGCCCCCAATACTCCGTCAATGTATCGCCATTCTGGATGGGTAAATATCCGATTACCCAGGCGCAGTGGATGGAGGTAGCGGCTTTCTCGAAAGTGAAGGTGGATCTCAAGCCCCAACCTTCAGGTTTTTCCGGTCTAGATCGCCCCGTAGAACAAATTTCTTGGTTCGAAGCGGTTGAATTTTGCGAGCGTCTGTCGCAACAGACTGGTAAAAACTATCGATTGCCCAGCGAAGCGGAATGGGAATACGCTTGCCGAGCAAGAACTGTCACACCCTTTTCATTTGGAGAGAAGATTTTTACAGATTTGGCGAATTACGACGGGAATTACGTCTATGGCAAGGGGTCGAAAGGGGCGTATCGCATACAAACAACATCCGTCGACAGCTTTAAAGCAAATGCCTTCGGGCTCTACGATATGCATGGCAATGTCTTGGAATGGTGTGCCGACCACTGGCACGATAATTATGACGGCGCGCCCCCAGGGGGAACCCCCTGGATAAAAGGAGGGGATACAGACAGGCGGGTGCTGCGCGGTGGCTCTTGGTTCAGCCTCCCTAGGTTCTGTCGCTCGGCGAATCGTGACTGGTACGGACCAGATCTTAGAAGCTACGTCATTGGTTTCCGTGTGGTGTGTTCCTCGGCGTGAGTTCTTCTTCCCTTTACTCTCTAATCCTTTTAACCTTTATGACGTATTTTTCACGGTCGGGTGCGTGCAGTGCTTAGATTTTTTTGCCCCAACCCACCAAAGCTAAGCAAGCCCTCCAACCTACGCCGCAATTTCCTGCACCGGCGGCAGCCCTAATTGACAGCAGTCGTCTTCCGAATGCCAATCCAACCAATCCACCAAATCCTCCACCACAGAATCGCACGTCAAATCTCGATGAATATCGTGATAGCACTGGGGATAAGCCAGCCGACTAGTATCCGGATGCTGCAGCTGTTCGAGAAACTCCGCACTACTCTCCGGCAACGCGATCGCATCCGATTCACCGTGCAAAATCAGCAGCGGCACCTGCAGGCGATCGGGATTTGCTTGAATCCAATCCACCGTGTCAAAAAACTCCGTCGCCAACCGAGCCGTCCCCTTCGTATGCCGCAACGGATCGGTTAAAAACTCCTCCAACAACTGCGGATCGCGGGCCCCCTTAAATGGGTCAATCCCAGTATCGAGAGCAAACCTCGGCCAAATACTAGACAACAACTGCCCCACCACCAACTTCACCGGCGGCACCCCTGCCGCCCCCAACGCTGGAGCCAGCGCGATCGCCCCTGCCAACGACGGCTGCATCCGCATCACAAAGTCCAACACCACCACTGCCCCCAAACTGTGCCCGACTAGAAATCGCGTACAGTTGGCCGCCTGGCGATCGACCCATTCCTGAAACGAGCGCACATCCGAGCGGTAATCTTCCCAGGTGCGGATAAAACCCCGCTGCCCCTGCGATCGCCCGTGCCCCCGTAAATCCAAGCCGTACAGGGCATAGCCATAGCCCACCAACATCTCGGCCAAATAGGCAAACGAGCCGCTATGACTGCCCAACCCATGCACTAACAGCAACACCGCCCTGGGATCGGACTTGGGTAACCAGGTGCGAGTGAACAACTGAAACCCATCCGCTCCCGTAAAAAATCCCTCCCGTTCCACAACTGCCTGCGACATCATCAGCCTCCAACGCTCACAGGAGACACACCAGCGATCGGCGGAGATGATTTGCCATCATTCCATCTCTTTCCAGCCAGCGATCGATATACGTCTAGATCGAATGCATCCACCTGCACCGCGTCGTACCGTGCTGTCTCAGCCGCCGTCAGTAATTCCGCCTCATCCGCAGAAATAATGCTGCGCACTGCCGCTTCCGCAATCAACTGAGCGGGGCGACCCTTAGGCAACTGACCGGCACGACTGGCCTGCTTGATGCGTTTCAAGATTGGCTCCGCTTGCACCGCCAACGCAAATGCTCGCTCCAAACGACCCAGAGATTCGTGCACATTGGCAGGCAGATAAATTCCCTCAGTCAGCCGGTCTCGATGGCTGCCCGGAGTTTGCAGCAACTGAGCCACAGCGTGGCCGAGGCGATCGCTCGGCATGGCTCCAATCGGAGTCAATCGCCACCAGTTCAACTGCCATCCACCCAGCAGTCCCATCCCGGCATCCGACAAGTTACTCACAATCCCCTCAAACGCCATCTGAATGCGAGCAAATGCGTAATCCAGTGCCCACTGAACAACAGGTAAATCCTCTGCCTGTCTCCCTTCCGCTTCGTACCGACGCAGCGTAGCGGTAGCCAAATACATCCACGTCAACACATCCGCAAACCGACCGGCCAACTTCTCGCGTCGCTTCAAACTGCCACCCAAGTTTGCCAACACCAGATCGGTCATAGAAGCAAATGCTGTCGATGCCCAAACCAGTTTTTGATAGTAGCGAGCAGTCGGTCCACGCACGGGACTGCGCACCAATCGGGCTCGAGTGAGGTGGAGCCATACTGCGCGAACGGAGTTACTGACCGCCGACCCCATATGCGCCCACAGCAGGCGATCGAAGCCAGCCAGATCGGAGTTTTCTAGCGCCTCAATTTCCTTAAATATATAAGGATGGCAGCGAATCGCCCCCTGACCGAAAATCATCATCGATCGCGTCAGGATATTTGCCCCCTCCACCGTGATGGAAATGGGCGTGGCCGTGTAGATATTGGCCAGCAAATTGCGCGGCCCGCGACAGATGCCAGCTCCTCCCATCACATCCATCCCGTCGTTAATGACTTGGCGGGACAGTTCTGTCGTGGCGTATTTGGAAATGGCCGACACCACTGCCGGTTGCTCGCCGCGATCGACTGCTCCGCAGGTGTAGAGTCGGGTTGCATCCACGATGTAGGTCAGTCCGGCAATGCGAGCCAACGGTTCTTCAATCCCCTCAAACCTGCCGATGGACAACCCAAACTGCTTGCGCACCGTGGCGTAAGCTCCCGTCACACGCGACACCAACTTGGCCACCCCAGAACAGGTAGCCGGGAAACTAATCCCCCGGCCTGCCGCCAGCGACTGCATTAGCATCTTCCATCCTTGTCCCGCTTGCTCCACTCCGCCAATGATGTGGGATACGGGAACGACAACGTCGTGGCCTTCGGTGGGAGAGTTGTAGAACGGTACCCCCATCGGATCGTGACGCTGGTTGACGGTCACACCGGGAGTATTGGTGGGAATCAGAGCGCAGGTAATGCCGACACGGGTGCCTTTATCCAGCAGGTTATGCGGATCTTCGAGCTGGAAGGCCAGACCTAAGAGTGTGGCGATCGCCCCCAGCGTGATGTAGCGCTTTTTCCAATTGAGGCGAACGTACAACTCCCCATCGTCTGCCTCAAACACCACACCGTTAGAAGTAATGCTGGCAGCATCGGAACCGGCAGTGGGCTCCGTCAAAGCAAAGCAGGGAATCTCCTCCCCTCGCGCCAATCGCGGGAGGTAATGCTGTTTCTGTTCTGGAGTCCCGTAATGCAGCAGCAATTTTGCCGGCCCCAACGAATTGGCTACCCCCACCGTTGCCACGTAAGTGAACGATCGCGACGCCAGCTTGGTCATCACCGCACTGTAGGCCGCATTGGAAAACCCCAATCCGCCGTATTCCTGGGGAATCATCATGCCCAAGAATCGCTCTTGCTTCAGGTACCTCCACACATCAGTGGGCAAGTCCTGGAGCTGGTAGATTTCCCAATCGCTGGTCATCGAGCAGGCAGTGTTCACCTGCTTATCCAGAAACGCTTGCTCAGCCTCGGATAACTCCGGATGGGGCTCGTCCATCGCCCGCTTCAGGTCGGGCTTGCCCGTGAAAAACTCCCCTTCCACCCAGACGTTGCCCGCCTCGATTGCGGCTCGTTCCGTCTCCGAAATCGATGGCAGCAGCTTCAGCGCCGTAATTCCTTTGACAATGGTTGATGTAATCGCGGCTCTTCGCAATTTTGGGATATTGAAGACCACAGCGATCGCAGCAAAGATTGCCCATATCCAAACCGGACTTTGAACGGCTAACAGTCCGATTGCAAGCCAACCAAACCAAGCCCACATGGGTGCTTTGAAGAAGCCGAGGGTGATTAGGAGGATGAGAGTTGTGGGGAAGAGTAGGGAGGGGTAGGCGAACATGGGTGGCTCCTTGGGGAGGGGTCATTGGTCATTGGTCATTAGTCGTTAGTCATTGGTTTAGTTATTGAGGGGTTGAGGGTGGGGAGTCCGCGGTTTCAGGAGTTGTTGGTTTATCAGTTGTCGGAGAAATTGGCGGATACGATTTGGCGAATTGTGCGGGGATGGGGGATTCACGATCGCAATACGGTGGGGCTTCAGATTGTGCGATCGGCTGACAGTATTGGGGCCAATATTGCCGAGGGGACAGGGCGCGGAAGCTATAAGGACAACAAGCGATTTGTGAGAATGGCCAGAGGCTCGCTATACGAAACTCAGCACTGGTTGCGCAGAGCCTATTGCCGTCAACTGCTGTCACAAGACGAAATGCAAACGTTGAAGGAACTCATTGATTCGCTATCTCCTAAGTTGAATGCGTATTTGAAGTCGATTGGGCAGGGAGAAAAATAGTTTTGGTCCCTTGTCCTTGGTCCCTTGTCCTTGGTCATTCGTCCTTGGTCATTTGTTCTTCGTCCCTCGTCCCTTGTCCTTGGTCATTCGTCCTTGGACCTTAAAGAGGCCTTCCAACCAATGACTAATGACCAGTGACTAATGACCCCCTACCGCATCAAATTCTCAAACACCCCTGCCGCCCCCATGCCGCCCCCAATGCACATCGTGCAGAGACCGTAGTGAATCCCTCGCCGGTTCATTTCATGCAGCAACGTTGCGGTCAGCTTCGCCCCGGTGCAGCCCAGCGGGTGGCCGAGGGCGATCGCCCCGCCGTTGACGTTGACGATGCCAGCATCCAAACCCAGCTTGCGAATCACGGCTAATGCCTGAACGGCAAACGCTTCGTTCAGTTCGATCAGGCCGATATCGCGCATCCGCAACCCCACCTGCTGCAACACTTTAGGAATCGCTTCAATCGGGCCAATCCCCATCATCTCTGGCGGTACTCCAGCAACGGCATAGCCCAACAACCGAGCCACGGGCTGGATGCCGAGGCGATCGCACATCCCCTTACTCATCAACACAGACGCCGCTGCCCCATCGGAGGTTTGCGACGAATTCCCCGCTGTCACCGTCCCTTTGGCACTAAACACGGGCTTGAGTTTGGCCAGTGCAGGCAACGTGGTGTCGGGACGCGGGCCTTCATCGGTATCGAAGCGGGAGGCTAACGAATGGAGATGACCGTCTCGGTAAGTCGTGGTGTAGATCGATAGGGGCACGATCTCCGGTGTGAAGCGACCGGCTCGGATAGCTGCCAGCGCACGATGGTGCGATCTCAGGGCAAATTCATCCTGCTCCTCCCGAGAGATGCGAAACTCCTGCGCCAACCGCTCCGCAGTCAAGCCCATCGTCATGTAGGCTTGCGGCCAATCCTCCATCAGACCGGGGTTCGGAGCCACGTAGTTCCCGCCAGGAGGCATCATGCTCATGGACTCTGCTCCCCCCGCCACGATCGCATCCGCCTGCCCCACCTCAATCGCCTGAGACGCTAGGGCGATCGCCTGCAACCCGGACGCGCAGCAGCGACTGACCGTGTAGCCCGGCACGGAATCCGGCAATCCAGCCACGTGTGCCACCACATGCCCCAAATTCATCCCCTGTTCCCCTTCCGGAAAGGCACAGCCAAAAATGGAATCTTCAATATCTTCAGGCTCCAACCCTGGAACGCGAGCGATCGCGTCCTTCACCACCGCTCCCCCCATCTCATCCGGTCGCATTGAGCGCAGGGAACCGCGAGGTGCCTTACCGACGGCAGTGCGGACAGAGCTAACGATGTAGGCGGTATTCATGGTGGGCCTCCGAAAGTGAATGGGTGAGGAGGGTTATGCAGTTACGGGGTATGGGTCACTGGTCATTAGTCACTGGTCATTAGTCATTGGTTGGGCCGCTCTTCACTAAGGACGAATGATCAAGGACCAAGGACCAAGGACAAATGACTACTCTCAATTCCTCAACGGTTTCTTGTGCTTCAACAAATACGCCATCCGTTCCTGCGTCTTAGGTTCTGCCAGCAACGGCACAAAGGCCTCTCGCTCTAGATTCAACAGGTACTGTTCGTCTACTAGAGTGGGGGCGTTCAGTTCGCCGCCGGTCATGGCATAGGCCAACTGGCTGGCTAAATGGCGATCATAGTCGGAGGCGAAACCGGCCTCGTGCATGGTGAATGCCGCATGTTCCATGAGGGCGCGGGCGGAGCTGCCCATGAGCCAGAGGTTGTGGTTGTCTGGGGGAGGGCTGTAGCCTTCATTGGCCAGGCGAATCACCTCTTGTTTGGCCACGTAGAGGCGGCGATCGCCATTCATCACCACCACCGTGTCGGCAGGCAGAAAGCCCAATTCAATCGCCTCTGCCGCGCTGTTGGAGACAGTCGCGGTGGCGATGGTTTCAAAGGCTTTTTGCAGCCAGGGTTGAATGTGGCTGGGGGTTTCGGACGGAGCGCGATCGACGGCACGGGACACCATGCGCAACAGACCACCGCCTGCCGGAACCAAGCCAACACTCAACTCCACCAAACCGATATAGCTTTCTGCCGCCGCCACCACGTGGGGGCAAGCCAACACCAATTCACACCCTCCTCCCAATGCCCGCCCCTGCACGGCCGCCACAATCGGCTTGGGGAAATAATGAATCCGCTGCATCAGCGCTTGAAACTGGCGAATCAGGCCGGCGATCGCCGCCGCACCTCCCTCCTGTGCGGCATAGGCCATTTCTTTGAGATTGGCTCCGGCAGAAAAATTCTGACCGTCATTGCCGATGACCAAACCGCGATAGTCCTTAGCTTCCAGTCGATCGAGGCTGGCCTCCAATCCCGCCAGCACGTCGTTGCTGAGGGTATTGCCCTTAGAGCGAAACTCGTACAACAACACACCATCCCCCAAATCCAGTAGGGCAGCTTCCGGGTTGTGCCACACCGTCCGTTGGGGATCGTGCTTGAGGTCATCAAGCTCGATTTCGTCGGCATGCTGCTCTACATCGGTGTATCCGCAGCCACCCATGCTGGGGTCGTATCCCTGTAGCAATCGCGATTCAACGTCCTCGCCCTCGCGATGGGTATAGAAGTGCTGGTAGCCCTCCTCGAACATTTGCTCGATCCATTCCGGCATCGCTAGTCCAGCTGCTTGCATATCCTCTAATACGGCTGCAAATCCCAGTTCGTCCCAGATCTGGAACGGCCCCAGTTGCCAGCCAAACCCCCGCTGCAATGCCCGATCGATCGCTACCGGAAGTTCGGTGATTTCGGGAATGCGGTTGGCGGCGTAAGCAAGGATCTCTAATGTTGTCTGGCGGAAAAAGTCACCGGCTCGTCCGGGCTCGCGATACAGGGCTCGCAGGCGATCACCCAGTCGCAATCCATTCAGATCCTCCAAATAGCCCAAATTCATCGGTTGGGGCAGTTCGTAAGTCCAGGTCTCTGGATTCAAGGACAGAATCTTGCCGTCCGCTTTTTTGTAAAACCCCTGACCGGTTTTAGCCCCCAGCGTCCCCGTACCCACCAGCTCCCGCAACACATCCGGAGCCTGGAACACCTCTCGGTTTTCGTCGTGGGGAATGGCGTCGTACAGGTGCTCGATTACGTACAGCAGCGTATCCAGACCTACCAGGTCGGCAGTCCGGAAAGTGGCGGATTTGGGCCGACCTACCAGAGTACCGGTGAGGCGATCGATTTCTTCGATGGTGTAACCTTCCTGCAGCCACCATCTCAGGCCCAATAGGGTAGCAAACATGCCCACCCGGTTGGCAATAAAGTTCGGGGTATCTTTCGCCACTACCACCCCTTTGCCCAAGTGCATGCGGCCAAACCACTTCATGCGATCGAGCACGGCCGGATCGGTGTCGTCTGTGGGAATCAGTTCCAGCAGTTTGAGATAGCGGGGGGGATTAAAGAAATGCGTGCCCAAGAACCGACGGCGAAAATCGAGGGAGCGTCCTTCTGTAATGGTGTGAATGGGTAAACCGCTGGTGTTGGTGGAGATAATGGTGCGATCGCCCACCACTGCCTCAAACTGCTCCATCAACTGCTGCTTGATGGCCAAATCTTCCACAATGGCTTCAATTATCCAGTCCACGTTGGCCAACCGATGCCAGTCATCGTCAAAATTCCCAGCCACAATCCGCCGCACTGTCCCTTTCGTGAAGAACACCGATGGCTTTTGTCGGGATGCTTTCTTCAGCGCTGCATTCACTAGGGAATTTTTTGAGCCGTTCTTGGCAGGCAAATCCAGTAGGTAAACGGTCAATCCGGCATTGGCTAGATGGGCGGCTATCTGAGTGCCCATCACCCCTGCACCTAAGACTGCAGCCGTTCGGAATGCTCGCATCATGTCGGTACCCTCCCGGATTGTGACTTGAAAAACTGGTGTACTGAATACGCTTGAAATTGGAAACTCTGGAATTGGGAAACTCTAAAGCTTGAGCATTTACGTGTGAATCGGCAAGCTGTCATAGAGTTGACTAGCTCGATAGGCTACAGCCGTCAATGGCCCCGCGATCGCCATTACCCCGTTGCGCAGCGGCCCGGAATACATGGCCTCAATCGCAGCGCTAAACCCTTCGACGTTCAGTCCTTCGACGTTTTCGGAGCACTCCACCTTGCGCTCCACCCGAGTGATATCGCAATGAAGGGCCAGTTCGGGGTCAATCAGTTGGAACCGCTTGGCCCGCGACCAATAGGGCATGCATTCGTTGGCTTCATCCACCAGTGATTGATAGAGCTTTAATACTTGCGGATGAGTCAGCAAGTCTTCCAGTGGCTCGTGCAGTCCCTCCCGGTCGGCCCATTCCCGTAATGCCTCGGCATTGGGAAACATCGCCAGCGAGCAGAACTTGCGGCGGGCCCCAATCGCGATCGCCCGTTCCACCAGGTGAGAATGCATCAGATAGCGTTCCAGCGGTTGAGGAGAGACGTACTTGCCAGTGGACAGCTTGAACAGATTTTTCTTGTAGCCAACGATCTGTAGAAAGCCGTCATCCGTTAGTTCCCCCATATCCCCGGTGTGGAACCAACCGTCAGTGTCGATGACTGCTCGCGTCGCCGCTTCGTCTTTGTAGTACCCCTGCATGACGTAAGGAGCACGCACCAGAATTTCGCCATCGTTGGCGATCGCCAACTCCACCCCCGGAATCGGTATGCCCACCGTTCCGGCTCGGTTCCAGCGATCGCGGTTGTAGCAGACCACCGAGCTGGTTTCCGTCAGTCCGTACCCCTGCAGCACGGGAATTCCGGCTGCCGTGAAAAAATTGGCGAGATCGGCACTCAGGGCAGCTCCGCCACACACCAAAAACTTCACCTGTCCCCCAAATGCCTGTCGCCATTGAGAAAAGATCGTCGCACTCGCCAGCCACAGTTGAACGGCATACCAGCCTCGCGGAGCTTGTCCGATTTCGTAGCGATCGGCCAACTTGAGTGCCCAACTATAAGCCCACCGTTGCCATCCTTTTAGCTGACCGCCCGTTTTCAGAATTTGCTCGTATGCCTTCTCCAACAATCGAGGCACGGTCAGAAAAATGGTGGGTTGTACGTCTTTTAGATGTCTGCTCACGCGCTCTGGTGTGGAGAAATAGACCGTATGTCCGTAGAAGAGATGTCCGTACAAGAAGGCTCGGGCGAAGATGTGGGTTAACGGCAAAAACGAGAGAGCCACTTCCGGCTGACCCAGTACCAAATCGGGGTGGCTGGAGAGAGCCGACAGCGTACTGGACGCGATGTTGGCATGAGTCAGAGCAACCCCTCGGGGCACATCGCAAGTTGGGCCTCGCTTGGGGCTACGTTCCCACAATTGCTGGTGTACGGTTTTGGGTTGGATAGTACTGGGGGGACGGGGCCAGTCCTCTAACGGCGCATCGCTGACGTGTTCGGTGCTGCCGATGACGTAAATAATGGTGGCCAAGTCGTCGGGGTCGAGCCGCGATCGCAGTTGCATGCGCTTCCCAACTGAAAATCGAGCGGCCCCGCGTGCCGTTATCTCGGATAGTGCAAAGTATTGAAACTCTGGCTTGGGAGATTGGTATGTTGGGGGGCAGGATACTTGCTCTGCCACAACAATTGCAGTCAGGTCACTACTGGTGGAAATTTGCTCTGAAATACTGTCCAGTAATTCCCAGGTGGACACAATCAGCGCTTTTGCTTGCGAATGATTGAGGATATAAGCAATCGCAGACGGAGCTTCGGACAGATCGATGGGGACGTCTACTAAGCCAGCAGATGCACATCCCATATCGGCGATCACAAACTGAATATCGCTGGTCATAAATAACGCAACGCGATCGCCTTTTTCTAGCCCCAAACTCAACAGTCCCAGAGCAAATTCATCGGATGAAACTCGTAGTTCTTGTAGTGAAATACCCTGCCAGTTTCGATCTCGATACTGGTTCAGAGCATATCGATTAGGCCGCAATTCACAGGCTTCATCCAACAGTGATGGCAATGTACGGCCCGGAGAAATTCTCCCTCCACATTTTGGAGAGACGACCGATCGGCGAATATTCATAACGATTCGAAGAACTACGCGTCCTTCCACTCACAACCTGATGACTGGCAGTTTTCTAAGCACGTGCCCCAAGTCGACACACAGTGCAACTCACACCTTTTGTCGTATTAAGCGTTAGTAGAAACCGGAAACAAAGTGCGTCAAAACAATGACTTCTCTAGCGCTTGAATCTGCTTACTAGTATAAAAGACTCAAAAAGCAAACTTAGGAATTAGCAATAAAAGTCAAGCAGGTTCCGAGCCTATTCGTTACAGTTTGATATCTTTTTCCGCTCGAAAGTACCTACACAACTTTAGTTCGATGGTGTTATCTGAGTGGGATATTTATCCTGCCGTACAACGACACCACTAGGGTTGAGGGACTCTTGCTCTCTTCTCGCATAGTGGGAGAAGGGTTGGGGATGAGGGCGATCTCTCGTACACAAATAAATCCGCAACAGACTGAGTCCACTGCGGATTGGGGGATTCCAACAATAATCGGTTCTCAATCATCGAGATCGATTATCAGCACTGTCAATTAGAACTGGCTATCGCGACGGGGGCGACGGTTACCCCGGAAGCTGTTGCGACGCGGGCCGCCACTACGGGGGCCGGTATCCACAGAGATATTGGTAGATTCGCCGCAAATCTGCACTTGCTTCAGATGATCGAACGTTTCAGCCGGCATGCCCTCAGGTAAGTCAACCACGCTGAAGGTGTTGAACAGGCGAATACGACCAATATGGCGACTGTTGATGCCTCCTTCGTTCGCAATTGCCCCCACAATATGCTTGGGAGTCACACCGTGGTTGCGACCCACTTCGATCCGGTAGCTGACCATGCCCTCTTCCGGGCGGTTGTTTCGATTATTGCGATCGCGCCGTTGAGGGCGATCGCGGAACTCGCGGTTGTCATCGCGGAATCGAGGTTCGGGTTCTTTCGGCAACTGCAGAGGACGCTCTTTCTGAACCAAATACGTTAGAGCAGCAGCAATCTGGAGGGGAGTGTATTCCTTTTCTTCCTGCAGATTATGGACCAAATCCTCGAAGAACTCCATTTCGTCTTGGTTGGCGATCGTCTCGGCTACTTTTTCCTTGAACTGAGCGATCCGGCGAGCGGCAATGTCCACATTGCTGGGCAACTGCATGGGCTCGATTTGCTGGCGAGTGGCTCGCTCGATATTGCGCAATAAGCGACGTTCGCGACGATGCACGAACAAGATGGCATCACCTTTGCGCCCTGCTCGACCGGTTCGGCCGATGCGGTGAACGTATGTCTCCGTATCCAAAGGAATATCGTAATTAATGACGTGGCTGATGCGCTCTACATCCAATCCGCGTGCGGCAACGTCAGTCGCCACCACAATATCGACAGAACCGCGCTTGAGGCGATCGACTGTCTTCTCACGCAGCCCCTGACTAACATCGCCATTCAGAACTGCGCTAGAGTAACCGCTATTTTCCAACAACTCCGCAACCTCAGCCGTCATGGTCTTCGTCCGGGCGAAGATAATCGCGGCATCGAAGTCTTCAGCTTCCAGAATGCGAATCAAAGCATCCTGCTTGCGCATACCCTGCACCATCCAGAATCGCTGGGAAATGCTAGAAACCGTCGCTGTTTTAGCCTCAATTTTGATCTCTACCGGATCGCTCAGATGCTTGCGAGCCACCTTGCGAATTTCAAGGGGCATTGTGGCAGAGAATAAGACGACCTGACGGCTATCAGGAGCTTGGCTGAGAATGGTTTCGACATCGTCAATGAAGCCCATGCGCAGCATTTCATCAGCTTCATCCAGAACAACAGAGGAGAGGCTGTCCAACTTCAGGGTTCCGCGTCGCAAATGGTCGAGCAGGCGTCCGGGGGTACCGACCACCACATGAACGCCGTGGCGCAAATCGCGGATCTGCTGACCGATACTTTGACCACCGTAGAGGGTCGTTATTTTGAAGCCAGACAGATGGCGTCCGTACGACTGCATCGCGTCGGCTACTTGGATAGCCAGCTCGCGAGTGGGGGCCAGCACCAAAATTTGGGGCTCGCGACGGGACAGGTCGAGATTGCTGAGGAGTGGTAGCGAGAAGGCTGCGGTTTTTCCGGTCCCGGTTTGGGCCTGACCCACTAGGTCGCGACCTTCTAATAACGGAGGTAGGGTCTGCGCTTGGATGGGGGAAGGAGACTCGTAGCCTACATCGGCGATCGCCCGCAAAATTGGTTCGGCTAGGGGAAACTCGGCAAACTGAGGCACAGTAGCTTGGGTCATGGGGATCCTGTATTAGCTGCCCTGAACTCTGCCAATAACAGAGCTGGACGGTGGTTGTGCGAGAACGGAAATCCTGCGACCGCAAACGCAACAGCTACCCAACAGGCTCACCATGAGCGAAGGCTGCACTAACGGCTCAGTTTAACTGCGTGCTCGAATGGCTTTGTAAAAAAAGTCAAAGCCACTGACGACTTTAACACTTTGTTACGAAAATGCGCCAGTCCATTCTGAACCTGCTGTCTAGGCGTGCTGACATTGGGTTGACATATCGGGGGCAAATTCGTATCGATCTTGCCCTAGGGTTCTCCCTCTTTACTCCAGGGCAGTCCGTCTGAGCTTCTTTACCCTATAAGGCCTCCATAGAACAGCAGTGAGGGGTTGCGGTTGTACAACCAGACTCGTCGATGATCGGACTATCTGACCTGACAAAACTGAGAAGCTTGGCATCCTGAATGAGGGACAATAATGCAACAGTTCGGGAGATTAGGGTGATCGCAGACCGCGAGGGCTTTGAAAAGAACAGCGAAGAGACTACCGTTTCGGAGGATCGCAGTTCCTCTGCAGACAATGTCTGTTCCGAGTCCTCAGACCATTCCAACCGTCAGCCCAGCATGACGGCCTATGACGATAACACCATCGATCGCCTGTTTATTTGGCTGTTCTCCCGCAAGATGGCAGCGGCAGTCGGCCAAGGGACTGACTTAAGTGGATACGACGGGTTTGTGGATCTCTCCCAGAAGATCGTGCAGGGGCGATCGCCCAACGAGCAACGGCAAGTGGTGGCCCAAGTGCTGAATTCCCTCGTGCCCGGTCTGGCTCTCAAAGGTATCCGCACGCTGTTCTCTCCCACGCAATTGGTATGCGAGTTGAATGCCTGGTTTGCCACCCAAATGTTTGAGTGGTTGGTGGGGCCATGTGAAGTTTCCGAGGTGGAGGTTACGCTACCGAGCGGTACAGTTAGGACGCAAAAAAGCGGCGTCCAAATCCAAAAATGTCGCTATCTAGAACAGAGTCGCTGCGTGGGCACCTGCGTCAACCTATGTAAACTTCCCACCCAAGATTTTTTCACTCAGGAATTCGGCATCCCCCTGACCATGACTCCCGATTTTGAGGATATGAGTTGCACGATGGTCTTCGGGCAGCAAGCCCCCACCCCTACAGAAGACCCTGCATTCAGCGAACCATGCTTAATCGGCCAGTGCGATATCGCTAGTGCCAAAGCCGCAGCATGCCCCAAAGCTAGCGATTTGGCTGCGTCTGGAACACCCCCAGTCGCAGAAGTACGGCCATGACAACCGGCGATCGTCAATTTGCCCCTGCCACCCAGCGCAATCGCAGGCCTATTCTTGCCGTCTTGCAACAGGTACTTCCCACAACTGGAACCGTTTTGGAAGTAGCCAGCGGCACCGGAGAACATGCGGTCTATTTCTCTCAACACCTGCCTCATCTGACGTGGCTACCGTCCGATCCCAATCCTGCCGCTCTGGCCAGTATTACTGCGTGGCGGGAGGACAGTGGCCCCCAAACGCTTTACTCGCCCATCGCACTAGATGCCAGCCAAAACCGATGGCCTGTTGAATCCAGCGAGAGTGATGGCATACCGCTCGCTCTTCCGGCTCCGATTGCTGCGATCGTCAACATCAACATGATTCATATCTCCCCTTGGAAGGCGTGTTTGGGGCTGCTAGCCGGTGCTGGACGAATCTTGCCCGAGGGAGGAGTCTTGTATCTGTACGGTCCCTACCAGTGCAACGGACAACATACTGCCCCCAGCAATGCGGCTTTTGACCTCCGTTTGCGATCGCAAGATCTAGCCTGGGGAGTCCGCCATCTGGAGGACGTTGTAGCGGTAGCGGAAACAGAGGGTCTGAGTGTGCAGCAAGTAGTGGAGATGCCAGCGAATAACATGTCGGTAATTTTTCACAAGTCTTGAGGGGGTTGATGGCTGGTGGTGCGATCGCGGTATAGCCTCAAGGCAGAGTGCTGCCTCCAGACTTTTTGCACACCATAGCAATCCGCTCTAAAGTCAGGAGTCTACAGACAGCTCAAAGCCTCAATTGACAAGGAGAGGCGATTAGAAAACGTTCCGTAGCGGATTGCCGCTCACTCTATCGTTCGGTTGGATGCTCGCTACTTGCGAAAAAACAATGAAACCAGTCTTTCAATCTGCTTCGCCATACAAAGACGATATCTTTGCGCTTCCTGTCACGGATCTGGAAGCGACGTCGGAATGGTACAGCACCCACTTTGGCATGTCCGAAGTTGAACGCCTCGAACAACCAATCCCCACAGTGATTCTGAAGCGAGACCACACGAGTTTGGGGTTCGCCATTAATAACGGTGACCCCTCTCAGGAAGGAGCCGCCATTAAGGTGTCCAACATCGAACAATTGAAAGTAGAATTCGAGACTTGTGGCACTCCCCTCGGCAACTGCCGTATTGATGAGCGTGACGGGAAGAAATACGACGTTTTCTTCGTCGTCGCCCCTGACGGACTGTGCTACTACTTTTACGAGCCCCTTAGCGATGCTTAGATGTATAGGAGCCGCTGTCAGGTCTGGAGTGTAGAGACTGCTAAGCTCCTTGCGTTTCCAGGACAATGGTTGGGAAACTCTCCATAACTGATTGCAGATTGCTCTATCGCAATCTGACTTAAGAATGAGACATCACAAAGCGATGCAGTCCTTGTGTATCAGCGATTTGCTGTTGCATTCCTAACGAGAAAGACTGAAGTTCTCCTGAGTGGAAGAAAGTGAGATCTCGACGGTTCTATTTCGGTGGCCTAAGGCAGACTAGATCCAACCCTAACTTTTGAATGTGCATGACAGCTTTTTCTGCCGTCGAACAATATAGTGGCTGGTCGCTGACGGATCGCGATCCCGCAGCCATCGAGCGCATGTTGCCGGTCTGGGAATGGTTGTACACCCACTACTTTCGCGTACAAACAGACGGTTGGGATCGCATTCCTGACGATCCAGTGCTATTTGTGGGATCTCATAATGGCGGGTTAGCCAGTCCCGATCTGCCGATGTTCATGGTGGATTGGTTCCGGCACTACGGGCTCGATCGTGCGGTCTACGGTCTCATGCATCCGGGGGTGTGGAAGGTCGCGCCACAGCTAGGGCAGATGGGAGCGCGCTTGGGAGCAATCCAGGCCCATCCCAAGATGGCATTTGCAGCATTTCAGGCGGGGGCTAGCGTACTGGTCTATCCGGGAGGAGCGCGAGATTTGTTCCGGCCCCATCGCTTGCGCGATCGCATTCACCTGACGGGCAACACAGCATTTATCAAAGTGGCGCTGCGTCAAGAAGTCCCGATCGTGCCGGTGATTTCTGCCGGAGCCCACGATACTGTCGTTGTCTTGGAAGACTGCTACGAGCAAGTCAAAGCACTGCACGATCGCGGGCTGCTTCCCTGGTTATTCAACGTCGATCCCGAGGTATTTCCCATCTACTTGGGATTGCCGTGGGGGCTGGGAGTGGGGCCAATTCCCAACCTTCCCCTCCCGGTCCAGATTCGGACGCGAGTCTGTCCGCCGATCGCTTTCGATCGCTACGGTGCCGCCGCCGCCCGCGATCGCGATTACGTCCAGCACTGTTACGAGCAGGTGGTGAACCACATGCAGCGATCGCTCGACAACCTGATCGCAGCCCCTTCTCAGAACTCGCTAGTTGTGCCATAGGGACTCCAACCCGCGAGCAACCGTGCTTAGGTCTCCTCGCTATCACCGGCATTCAACCATTGCTGCATGAGCTGCAGCCCCCGCGAAGTTCCCAATCGTGTCGCCCCAGCCTCAATGAGTGCGATTGCCCCCTCTGCAGTCTTAATGCCTCCCGATGCCTTCACCGCCACCTGACCGCGAGTAATCTCCCACAGCAGCTTCACATCCGCGACGGTTGCTCCTCCGCGCCAACCAGTAGATGTTTTTAAGAAAGCCACTCCCGCATCGGCACACAATTCCCCCGCCAGTCGCTTCTCTGCGTCCGTTAGGACGGCTGTTTCCAAAATGGCCTTGATGGGTAATCCCGTTTCTTCCACGACTTGGGCCATTTCTGCGTGCACGCGATCGCTCTCCCCCGCCTTCAACCAGCCCACATTGATTACTACATCTAGCTCCTGAGCCCCTGCCTCCCGAGCCGCCATTGCTTCGTAGAGCTTCATCCCCGGCATCTGTCCCCCCAGAGGAAATCCAATTACCGTCGTGACGTGAGGGGGACGATTGTGCAGTTGCTCCACCGCCTGCTTGAGATTGCAGGGCAACACGCAGACACTGGCAAACCCGAATCGATCGGCTTCCCGGCAAAGGCGATCGACCTGCTCCGGCACTGCCGTTGGATCGAGCAGGGAGTGATCGATATACGTTGCTAAATCGAGATCGGAAGGGAAGTCAGCCACAGTGCGCCTATCGTCAACTCTACAAAGAGCCTACGGCATTCGCTGAGTTCCTTGTCAGGCTGACCTCTATGAATACCGTCTCTCGACAAACGCTCTGCAGTCAGCTTTGGGTTAAGTGTCAATCTCTACTTTTAAGGTCAGAACACTAGAGCGATCGTCAAGAGGCAGGTATTGACTGCCCCAGCAAAATCTTCGGTCGGAACCTCAAGAACGGCCCATCGATCTGTCAAGATTGACTTAAGAAGTGTACCGAACCTGCAACTTACTCAGCAGCACACTGTAATTATGAACTCCTCCCTCGATCTCCCCATCATCACTCGCGAGCACCTCACTGCAATTGATGACAAACTCTCCAAACGTCACATCCCCCTAGATCCGGCTGGATATTTCATCATTTATATCGATCTCGCTGAGGGACTGATCTGCGCCAAACACTATGGAGTGGAAGTTAACGATCGCGGATTGGCTATAGACCCCGATACCGGTAAGCCCTTATCAGCCAAAGGCACCCTGTCCAATCCCTTACTCAATACCTACACGGGGCGCACGGCCAAGGAACTATGCATCGCATTGTTCGAGAATCCCGAGCTAGAACAGCCTCCAGTCACCTACATCGACCACGCAGCCTATTTGGGACGAGAATTTCAAAAGGCAGAAGCAGCCCTTCTGGCCGGAACGGATTACACTCAAGACTGATGTAGATACACTGATGTACTTTTAGTGCTTGCTGTTCATTACGATAGTCTTCGAACAGGCAGCACTAATTCCCCCAGCCGCACTGCTTTGCAGGCGGAGAAAATCGTCCCTCTGACGTAATGAATGGAGCTAGCGGGGTACAGTGGGTGTGTGGTGGCGATCGAAGCGTCGTTTGCAGCCGAAGGGATGGCTTACTTGAGCGCAATATCTGAATCCACTCTCGATACTCAGTCGACAGCCCGTCCCTCAGACACTGCCTGGTGGGAGCTCCATATCGCGATCTCCCCCGACCAAGAGGACAGCGTATTTTGGCGGCTGCAATCCTTCGGCTGTGAGGGAACAGTCAGTGAAAGCAACGGCCAAGGGATCGAGGTTCGGGCCTATCTATCCGTCGATACCGTCACCCCTCTAGATTTATCGGCGTTAGCCCTGCTGCTGCGCCAGGATGCTCTCCTGTTTGGTACTGATACCCCGGCAGTGCATTGGGAACGAATTGAAGCCGCTGACTGGTCCACCGAATGGAAGCAGCACTGGCAGCCTCAGGAAATTGGCGACAAGATCCTCATTTGTCCGGCATGGTTGGAGGCAGAATCAGCCGGCGATCGCCACGTTTTGGTGATGGATCCTGGGGCAGCCTTTGGCACGGGCGCTCATCCCACAACACAAATGTGTGCAGAAGCGCTGGAGATGCACCTAGACTTCTTGGAACCGGACGAACGCGTTGAAATTGCCGATATTGGTTGTGGCTCAGGTATTTTGTCGCTAGTGGCGGCGAAGTTGGGGGCCGCACGAGTGTATGCCGTCGATACGGATGAGTTGGCGGTGGAGGCCGCAACACTCAACATTCACCAAAACGGCGTTGACGATCGCGTGGAGATCTACAAGGGGAGTTTGGACGCCGTGCCTCGCCGGGTTGATGGATTAGTCTGCAATATTTTGGCGGAAGTGATTATCGATTTGATTCCGCAGTTTGAATTGGTTCTGCGCCCAGACGGCTGGTTAGTTCTGAGCGGTGTCTTAGTCGAGCAAGCAAAAACAGTCAGCGCAACTTTAGAAGCCCATGGCTGGACCGTGGCAGCGTTGTGGAAGCGAAAGGAATGGTGCTGCCTGAACATCCGCAGAGCCTAAAGCAGTTACCACGTTTAGCCTTTGCCTCGGGGTCGATTGCTGCTAGCGTCGACCGTCATGAGCACTCCGTCTCTCTGAACACGGCTCAGCGCCATTACTTGGAACGGGTGCGAAGGTTGCGGCTGGGCGATCGCTTTTTGGCCTTCGACAGTAGCGGTCGTCTGTGGCAAGCAACGCTATCGCAGGCTGGAGCCGTTATTGGCGCTGAACTGGATCCCATCGCGCGAGAGCTGCCAGTGCGGTTGGAGCTGGCGATCGCCGTTCCGAAAGGGTCGGGCTTCGATGGCTTAGTGCGGCAACTGACGGAATTGGGCGTCAGCAGCATCGTTCCCCTCACGAGCGAGCACACGATATCCGTGCCGAATGCCAAGAAATTACAGCGGTGGCGAGCGATCGCTGTGGAGGCGACGGAGCAGTGCGAGCGAGTGGTGGTCCCGGAGATTACCGAGCCTACTCGGTGGCAAACATGGCTCCAATTCCCTCAGCCATCCGGCACCACACGGCTTGTGGCAGCGGCTCGGGCAGAAAGTCCGCATTTGATGACCTACTGCGCTCGGCTGACTGCCAACCAGGGGCTATCGATCGCAGTAGGACCGGAAGGGGGATGGACAGAGGCAGAGTTAGCCTGGGCGGATGAGGCTGAGGTGCGCTCTGTTGGGCTGGGAAATCGCATTTTACGCACGGTCACGGCCCCGCTGGCGATCGCCAGTTTAGTGGCCGGTTACGGAGATTGTCTGGATACCGTTCCGTACAACTAGCAAATGGGTGAAGTTTAAGCGGATCTAACGACCATTTAACGGATAGAGTAACCGATAGGGATAGTAGCTGAAACGTAATTTCAAGCGCTCTCGGCTCCACAGCTGGGCAGTGGCGGACAATACTTGTCCTGTCTGTCTACTCGTCTATTTCACGTTTTCCCATTCGAGATCGGAGCAGAAACATGCCTGCGATCGACACTGCAGTGGAATTGCTCGATGAGTACGCCTCGGGTGTGCGACGGTTTTCGCGATCCAATTTGCAGAACGCTTACCTGCCCTCCGCCTATTTAGTGGCAGCCGATTTAAGTTGGGGGCATCTTACTAAGGCTCATTTGGTACATGCAAATTTGTGGCGTGCGAACCTAGACTGGGCCAACTTAGTCGCGGCTGATTTATCGGGAGCTCAACTGGTTGGCACCCATCTCAACTGGGCCAATTTGAGCCAAGCTTGCTTGGCAGGAGCTGATTTGAAACAAGCCAATTTAGAATGGAGCAGTCTAGTGGCAGCCGATGTGCGCGCCACTAATCTCCATCAGGCACATCTCACGGATGCCTGCTATTCCTCCCAAACGCTTTTTCCCGATGGATTCGATCCAATCGCTGCCGGTATGAGGCAAGTGGACCTCTACGAACCGTCTAACCGCTCGACTGGTATCGTTCACTAATCTCGTGCTTTCGTTCACTCAATATTCTCTTGATTGTTGGGGTAGCAGCGCAGTCTGTGATGCTCGTATCTGCGAAGGCTGATATGGCAATCGTCTGTAAGGTTCATGAGTGTCGAGACAGCTCAAAGCCTTGATTCGTAAAGCAGAGTGATTGAGGAACTCTCCATAGTGGATTGCATATAGGCATGAATTCCGATATCCGTTTGGGACATCAATACTGAACAATAGTCCTAACGATGTAGTGATTTAGATAACCCTTTACCTTGGTTCAGCACTTCCTCACCCGTCAGGCTCAGCAGCAAACGCGACTGGCTCACTATTACGACCTGGTCTCCCAAACCATCCTTGCTCGCCAACACCCCATTTCCGGCTTGCTCCCTGCAAGCACGGCAGTCAACGATCACGGCGACTACACCGATGCCTGGGTGAGGGATAACGTCTACAGCATTTTGGCCGTCTGGGGACTGGCCCTGGCCTATCGCAAAGTGGATGATGGCAATGGGCGCACCTACGAGCTAGAGCAGCGGGTGGTTAAGTTGATGCGCGGTCTGCTGGTGGCCATGATGCGTCAGGCTGCAAAAGTAGAGACCTTCAAGCATTCGCAAAACCCTCTAGATGCCCTGCATGCGAAGTACGACACATCGACTGGAGAGGTGGTGGTTGGGGATACGGAATGGGGGCACCTACAGATAGATGCCACCTCTCTGTTTATCCTGATGCTGGCTCAGATGACCGCATCAGGGCTGCGGATTGTCTTCACGCTAGACGAAGTCAATTTTGTCCAAAATCTGGTGTTCTACATCAGCAAAGCCTATCAAACCCCCGACTACGGTATTTGGGAGCGGGGTAACAAGATCAATCACGGCACGGCCGAACTGAATGCCAGTTCGGTGGGGATGGCCAAGGCAGCGCTGGAGGCGATCGACGGTTGCAACCTATTTGGAACGGAAGGAGGGCAATCGTCGGTAATCCACGTGCTATCTCACGATATTGCTCGGGCACGCGTTACCCTCGAATCCTTACTCCCCCGCGAATCCAGCTCTAAGGAAGTGGATGCGGCTTTGTTGAGCATTATTGGATATCCGGCCTACGCAATTGAAGATGACGAGCTGGCTAACCTCACCCGCGAGACGATTCGCGAAAAGCTAGAGGGCAATTATGGCTGCAAGCGATTTTTGCGGGACGGTCACCAGACATCGATTGAGGACAACAGTCGCCTGCATTACGAACCCGAAGAACTGAAACAGTTCGAGCATGTGGAATGTGAATGGCCGCTGTTTTTCACCTATTTGGTGTTGGACGGGCTGTGTCGCGGCGATCGCCCGCAAGCCGACAGGTACCGCGACCAGCTGCGATCGCTGCTCGTAGAGCGAGATGGCCAGCAGTTGCTGCCCGAATTGTACGTCGTCCCCCACGGCTCGCTCAATGAAGAGCGAGCCAAACCAGGCAGCCAGCAGCGCTATCCCAATGCCAATGTGCCGCTGGTGTGGGCTCAAAGTTTGTATTACCTGGGGGAGATGGTGGCCGATGGGTTACTGACGGTGGAAGATATCGACCCATTGGGGCGGCGGCGCAACTTAGGGCGGCAGTCGGTGCCGGTAGTGCAACTGGCGTTAATGGCGGAAAACGCGGAACTGCAGGCGGAGCTGCAGGCTTATGGAATCGAGTCAGAAACCCTGGCGGACATTGCTCCGGTGCAGGTGTGTGCGGCGGAACAACTGACAGCAGCCTACGCTCAAGTAGGACGTAACGATCGCCTGGAGCTGACGGGCTGCCCGGCTCAGCGGATGCGCAGTCTGGCCACGTCGAGAATTTATCAACTGCGCGATCGGCAGGTGATCTTTCTGCCATCGTTTCTGGACATCACTCAGTTTTATCTCACCATCGACTACCACTTCTTGGTGGCTGAAATTCGCAGCGAACTGGCCTATCTGCAGTCCCACTGGCGATCGGCCGGTCGCCCTACCATGGTGTTGCTGATTACCCGCACTATGCTGGACTCCGGCAGTACGGCGTTGTTGGATGTAATGCGGGAATTCCAGAGTGGACAGTGCGGCAACACGACAGTCAAGCTGGGCAAATTGCGCGAACTGTTGCGCACGGCCAGCACCGAACGCATCGATTACCTGCACGGATTCGAGCCCACCCGTCGCATGGCGGTTGGCGATCTGACCATGCCGTTCTACCTCAAGTTCGACCCGGCAGGCACTACTCCCCTCAACAACAGTCGCGAGCTGCTGTTGGAGTGCGAGACCAATATTATTTCTTTGCTGCAAACCCTACGCCAATCCGGCAATCTCTACGAACACGTAGAAGTCTTGGCCACGCTGGATCGCCTGCAAGGGTTAGATTACGACACTAGCATGGGGCGATATGAGGGGCTGGATGTCACTGTTCGCGATCTGCTCGACGAAGTGTATCGACGGGCGATTGGATTGCAGGAATGGTCTGTAGTGCGGCGGGCGGCGGGCTTGCTGCAAAAGGTTGATATCGGCTTGGCGGATGCGGTGACCGACATCTTGGTGCGTCAGAAAGTTGTAGCGGTGGGCAAGGCCTATTCGGGAGAATCCACCATTTCCAAGCCGCTGGCTCAAGAGCAAATTATTCGCAAGATTCTCAAATTCTGTAGCGAGGATGTGCGCGAGCACGTGCTCACGCAAGAGATCGTCATCTTCCTCAGCCTGCTGATTCGCTCCGAGCCCAGTTTGTTTGACAACTTGATGACCGTGCGGGTTAGCAATCTAATTTTGTTGATTGCGGGAGAAATTGCCAGCGAGGAGGAACTGGAGCAGGGGGATGCATACGAGCGGTTGATGGGGTTGAGCCCATTCGATATCAAGACGAAACTGCGTCAGGTGTTGGAGGCGTACAGCCAATTCGATCGCACCGTCGAACAGCAGGAATCGTTGCACGTCGATGACGAAACGGCAGAATTTCAGGATGTGGAAGTGCCGGATGCGGAAGTGCCGACACCGGAGGGGGGCTGGCTAAGGTTGCGGAAGCTGGATGGCAGCGTCAATCGGGTGCCGTCAGATTTTTACGAGCGGGTGTGGCAGACGATGCAGCACTGTCGTGGCTTGGCGATTGGTGACAAGTTAGAGCGACGCAATCGACTGGATAGCCGCATAATTTTGGCCGAAATGACCCCTGGTGAACAGAACTTTGCTCTGGCAGTGGAGCACTTGTTGAACAAGATTGGTGCACCAGAATACCGTCAGTTGAATGTGGAGGCGCTGATGGCGATTTCGCAGGCGATCGAGGCCAATCCCAATCTGAGATTCAACGATTACTTGGTGATGGACGTGTTAATCGGTCACGCTGTCCGGTTAGCTTGGCTGGGGGAACATCCGAACGACACCCATCGCTATCGCTTGGATGGCGGTTTACGAGCCCAAGCATGGTCGGCCTTCTACGAGCGCTCCCCTCACGATTGCGAAAAAGCCGTGTTGGGTGCGGTGAAGTATCTGATTGGCATGGGTCAACAAGCGCGATCGTCGATCGCAACTGCGTAAAATGACTCATCGTCTGCTTTCGTCCTTTGTCATTCGTCCTATGTCATTAGTGCGGAATAAGAACCAATGACCAATGACTAGTGACCAATGACTAAGTAACCAATGCTCCTTCTCTCTCCCCAAAACCTAAAAATCTAACCGCTAGACAAACCACGAAGCGATCGCTTGACGCTACGCTAAGTGAAGATTTTCGGCTCCCATTACCCGTGGCCTACTCAAGTTCGCGCCCAGACCCCCAACAAGAAATTCAACGACTGCGGGATTTACTGCCCGCATCGCTGCGACCCTTGCTAGCTATCGCTCCCGCCAAAGGGGTTTCCAGTTCGCTCATCGGCATCAAACCTCGTCCACCCTGGACCCCGAACGGCACTGTTGAAATCGAGTTCCCCCGCTGGCTGAACTTGCCCCAACCCCAGCGCGATATGTTGTTTCTGCGAGAAGCCGGATACTTTGACGGGCGCAACTGGCTGCAACCAGGGTTATATCAAGGACTGGCTGCAGCCGGATCGTTGGCCACAGTAGTGGAACTGGCATTGCACAATCCACTGTCAGTCCTTCTGGCAGGGGGGCTAACAGGAGTGGCCGTGCGCCAGGTGTGGCAAAACGTGAATAGCGATAATGCTCAGTTTGATGCCGATGAGTTTGCACTGCGGCGGGCACAATATCGGGGCTACGATCGCCGCGAAGCCGCCAGACACTTACTCGCAGCCTTGGAAAACGTCCAGCGGATCGATCGCACCGATGTTCTCACGGTTCTAAGACTACAGAGACTGCAGGCGATCGCGTCTTCCTAGCGCTCTGTGAATTCAGACAGGCTGACTACGCTGTCTTGACGGGGGAAGTAGCAACCCCAGAGTCAGCCTGATATGCCATTAAATCGATGGTTTGAACTGCAAGCTGCCCTGCTGTACAGAAATCACCTGAGCGGAATCGAGCCAACGGGCATCAAAGTTGCCTAGGTGAGTGGTCGTGACAATGGTTTGGATGCGATCGCTGATGGTATCCAGCAGTCGATCTTGCCTTTGCAAATCTAGCTCCGCCAACACATCATCCAACAACAGTAAGGGAGCATCCCCCACCACCGTCTCGATCAATTCCAACTCCGCCAACTTCAGGGAAAGGACAAGCGTCCGCTGCTGCCCTTGCGAACCAAACTCCCGTGCCGGATTGCCGTTAATCTCCAATAAAACATCATCTCGATGGGGGCCAACCAACGACGTCCCCCGAACCCGCTCTGCGGGCATCTTGTGCTCCAGCTCCTGCCAAAATCGTGCCTGAACCTCCTCAATGGTTTCGCTTGAATGGGCGATCGCCACCTGAGGAGCATAGGTCAGAACTAGCGTTTCGCGATTGGCGCTAATCTCGCGGTGCCAACGCTCTGCCAACGGTTGCAGTCGCTCCGCCAACCGCGCTCGGCGTCGAATCACTCGGGTTCCTGCCGCCACTAATTCTGTATTCCACGCGGCCAAGCTCGATTCATCGAACGAGTCCGGTACCTTCAGCAACGCATTGCGCTGCTTCAACACCTGGCGATAGCGATCCCAAATATCGGCATAAATCGGCTCAAGCTGCAGCAAAATACCGTCCAACCAATCCCGCCGAGTGTTGGGGCTACCCCGCACTAAATCGAGATCGAGACTGGAAAACGTGACAGCATTCAACTGACCCAAAAATTCTGCCCGTCTCCGAATCAACTGCCCGTCCAATCGCAGCGATCGCCGCCCCTGCTGGCGCACAGCGATCGCCAACTCGTGCAACGTCCCCAGACGCTCGACCGTAGCCACCACATTCCCAGCTGTTTCCCCCTGCCGCACAAACTCGCGATCTCGCCCAGCTCTGTGGGACTTCAATGTCGCCAGGACTTCGACCGCCTCCAGTAAGTTCGATTTTCCCTGAGCGTTCTCCCCTACCAGAATGGTTTTCGGAGAGGAAAACTCCACTTGCTGGCTGGCGTAATTGCGGAAATTCGTAAGGGAGAGCGATCGCAGGTACACGGCCCATATAGAAAAACTCATCCAAGCTTACGCCAGAAGGGCAGCTTGGATGGTGAAGTTTAGGTATAAAAGCTGGTTGCCTATTGAGTGCCTTGTCAGGCTGACTCTCAGGGCTGTCGTCCCTTCAGATCTGCATTGCAGACAGCCCGAGCAGTAATCTCTCCTAGCGGAACATGCTGCTGACAGAATTGTCTTCGTGGATGCGCCAGATTGCTTCGCCAAGAACGTTGGCGATCGACAGAATACGAAGCTGAGCGAATCGCTTGTCTTCTGCCAGTGGAATGGAATTGGTGACGATCACCTCTTCAAAAATGCCAGGTGTAGATAGACGCTCTACTGCAGGACCGGAGAATACCGCGTGGGTAGCACAAGCATAAACGCGCTCGGCACCCTCTCGACGCAGCAGTTTGGCACCTTCCGTAATTGTTCCGGCAGTGTCGATCATGTCGTCCACCAGAATGCAGGTCTTGCCCCGCACGTCACCAATCACGTTCATCACGTCCACTTCGTTGTGGGCTTGACGACGTTTGTCAATAATAGCCAATGGAGCATCGTCTAGCTTCTTGGCAAACGCACGCGCCCGAGCCACACCACCCACATCAGGGGAGACTACCACCACATCGGGGAGTTGCTTCTCCTTAATTTGCTCTTTGATATAGCGAATCAGGACGGGGGAGCCGTAAACGTGGTCGAAGGGGATATCGAAGTAGCCCTGAATTTGGGCAGAATGTAAGTCCATTGCCAGAACGCGATCGGCTCCAGCAGTGGTGATCATGTTGGCCACCAGCTTAGCGGTAATGGCCTCGCGTCCGGCAGTTTTGCGATCGGCGCGAGCGTAACCGTAATACGGTAAAACCGCCGTAATCTGCCGAGCCGACGCCCGACGACAAGCGTCGATCATCACCAGCAACTCCATCAAATGGTCGTTGACGGGACGGCAAGTGGGCTGAATTAGATAAATATCCGCACCCCGGATGGATTCCTGGATTTGGATGTACAGCTCCCCATCAGCAAAACGCTTCTGAACTTGGGGGCCTAGGTCCATCCCTAGATACCGAGCTACTTCAGAAGCGAGAGAAATATTGGAGGAACCGGAAAAAATCTTGAGGCGATTGTTGTCAGCGATCGCGAGAGGAGAGGAGCGCAGGGGCAACGGTGCAGAACGAAGCACAGGCCATTTTTTGAATGCAGACAAGCAGATCCTACCATCAGGACTCGACTTGGTAACATCCTTCGGGAGATTTTCACTAACGACGCGATCCCGCATCACGCCTTAAATTGTCAAATCATGCGTGTATTTACGCAGTGAATTTTAGATTTATTTCATTTTCTCAGTCGAGAGCGTACTGCCCCGTAAGTGGACGGGCTCGCGATTATGTGGAAGCCGGGGCTGCCTGCATCCCCCGACCGACTGCGATCTGCCCACCCCATAGAAAGGAGCTCTAGCTACTATCGTGCGTTGCTCCCAGCACTTTAGGCTGTGGTCTTGGCTACATCCAGGCGTTGCCTGCGTCGCAAGCCATCCTCCAGCATGCAATTCACCAAGTCTTTGAATGACCAGCCAATCGCCGCTGCTGAGTCAGGACTGAGGGACGTGGGTGTCATGCCAGGGAGCGTATTGACTTCCAAGATCCAGGCTTGCTCGTGCTCGTCAACTCGAAAATCGACCCGTGCAAGTCCTTGGCAATGCAGGGCATCGTAGGTGTGTTTTGCCAAGTCTAGAACTCTCTGCTCCCCCGGTTCGCTGAGGGTTGTGGGGATCAGATGACGGGACCCTCCCGGGGCGTACTTGGCCTCGTAATCGTAAAAATCTCCCTCGGTGGGGACAATCTCGATCGGGGGTAAGACGCGATCTCCAATTACCGATACCGTCAGTTCTTTACCCGCTATATAGTGCTCGATCAGTAAACGATCGCCATGCTGCTGCGCTAACTCCAAACTAGTGCGATATTCGGAGGCAGACCGAGCAATGCTAATTCCGACCGTCGAGCCGGTGGCCACTGGCTTAATTACCACTGGACGCCCCAGGCGATCGGTGACCGCTTCCCAACTGGGCATCTCCTCTGAATTCGCATGAATCGACATCCAGTCAGCCGTCGGTAACTGGCACGCCTGGAACACCTGCTTAGCCACCCACTTGTCCATGGCCAGAGCACTCGATAAATATCCCGACCCTTGATAGGGCAACCCCAGCCAATCCAGCATGGCCTGCACCGTACCGTCTTCCCCCCCCTCACCATGCAAAGCAATCCACACAAAATCACACCCTCGCTGCGCCACCTCCCACAGTTGCTTGGGAAGATCGGGGCCAGGATCGATGGTGGTCACACGATGACCCAAATCCGTCAGGGCAACTTGTACGGCCTTGCCTGTCACAATCGATACATCGCGTTCTGAAGATGGTCCACCAGCAAGCACAACAATATTCATCACACGCACCCACGAATTTGCGGAGATGGTAGCGAACTTCCACGGACGCTGCAAGGATTTTCAGCGCTATCGAGTGCATATCAGTTCATAACTCGCGATCCCCACTATTGCCGTCCTTTGTCATTCGTCCTTTGTCATTCGCGTCGAACTGGTGACTAATGACCAATGACCAATGACCAGTGACCAATAACCAGTAATTCCCCCCAACTCACTCAAACAATTCCAACGGCAAATGCCCATACATATCCGACGAAAACTCCGGCTCGTAAACATGACAGCAAACCAACACCCCCCTTGCATTCCCCGGATAGTCACTGGTGTAGTACTTGCCAGACTCTGTGTTGTATTTGATGTATGTAGGCCCGGCGATCTCCAAGTCTTCGGACGATGTAGCGGCCTCTAGCCCAAAGGCTGCTAGATATGTCCCTAGGGCCGCAAATCCTGCCACATAGCTGTCCGCACAAATCCCTATCGTCAGAAAGTCGGCATCGGCAACCACATTGCATAGTGCCGCCTTAACGGCAGCTCGCTCTGCATCCGGAATCGTGGGGATCTCGCTGCAGTCGAATCGCTTGAGCAAGGCTCGGTCTTGCATAATCTGAGTAGTCATGAGCGCATCAGTGGCAAAACAAGCTGTGGGATGACGGTGTTGCGTCTGTATCGAGCTTGCCAGACTTTACCCCCACTCTAGCCACCATTCAGTCCCTTTCAGTTGCTTGCTACAGCACGCATACAGCGCAGTAGGTGACTGGTATGCTCATGCTTGCGATTTTTACGGCTCTTCTTTCGGCGGTTTCACTGGCCGGGAATAAAACTCGGCAGGATTAACGAATAGAAAACATTGCAAATTCTTCTCAACAAGTCACTTCTCAGCCAGAATTTCTGTGCAATCCTGTAGTGTGAGCTTTTTATCGTGCCTCACTTGTGGGGGACAGGTGTCATCGGCAGGGAATTGAGGGTAGCTTCACTCTCTTCATCTTGACGTGGCATGTCACTCGTGTTGAAACGAGTATTGCACCAGTACGCCTGAGATGAGGATGGTGACGCAATCGCTCTGCTGGCGTCTCTGATATGCCCCATCTCAATATGCTTAGTTAGACGCGCACATTTTAGGGGGGATGCAGCAAGGAGCTAAGCTGCAGTACCTCGTATGCAATATGTTTGCAGTTATCGGAGTAGTTTTTACTTGCTTCGCTCAGTCGGTCCTTGCGGCTGCAGACGAGTGCCCTGGAATACCGAACACATGATTACATCAGAGGTCGGTTCGGCCCGATTGCCCGATCCCTTTCATTGGTTAGAGCCGTGGATTCCACTGGTTCTGGCTGTTCATGGTTCGGTTCTCTTGTGGGTGACTAGCGGAACTCCCGGACAATGGGTCATTGTCCTGCTGACCGCCCTATTGGGGGGGCTCGGGTTCGTGCGGCGCAAAGCCGGAGCTTGGGAAACGCGGGCCAGACGGATTTCAATTTTTACCTGCGCATGGCTGATGATGGTTGCCCATACCGGAGTCGCCAGCTTCTTCTTTCTTTGGCTTGTGGTTCTGACGGTCACGTATCCGTTATTGGTACCTCTGCAAGAAGGTCGATGGTTGCCGTTACTGGCTGCCTGTAGCTACTGGGCACTGATTCCATTTAGCACCTCGTTCCCCCCTCGGGTGGTACTAATCAACAAGTTCTTTCACCTGAATATCATTGGGTATCTGGTCTACTTGCTAGCTGGATTACGGGCGCGGGCCGTAATCCAGCTCTGGCATACAGAGCGCGCCCTCAGAGAAAAAGATCGGCACTATCGCCTACTCGCCGAGCACACGAGCGATCTGGTGGGATTGCATCAAGCCGATGGCAGATTTATCTACGTGAGTCCCTCCGTAACGAGGGTGCTAGGGTACGATGCTGATTCCTTGATGGGTCAACGGTTTACAGATTTTCCTGTAGAAACAGATATCGATCCGCTAGACTCAGCGCACCGCAATAGTACGCGGCCCTATCTCGTTCGAAATAGTAGCGGGAGTACCGTTTGGCTGGAGACGAAGTTCACGGAAATCTACGACAGTCGAGGTCATCTTTCGTTAATTCAATCAACGTCGCGCGACGTTTCAGAGCGCGTGGCGGTTGAGTTACAGCTCAGGCACTATGCCTTGCACGATTCACTGACGCAGTTACCCAATCGCCGTGGTTTCATGGAGCGCTTCGAACAAGAGGTGGCAGAAAGTCGTCGCCAACCCAATTATGGCTTTGCATTGCTGCATATCGATCTGGATTCATTTAAAGAAGTCAACGATTGTTGGGGACATGCTAGTGGCGATCGCCTCCTAGAACAAGTGGCGGAGCGGATTGCTAGCTGCATCCGGGATAGTGACATGGTGGCCCGCATGGGAGGAGATGAGTTCATTATCCTGATGGTTCCGGTGGATGGTGTCGCTCGAGCTGAAGCTGTAGCCCGTCGGGTTTTATCTGAACTGAAGCAACCCATTGAGCTAGCCGATGGCCAGCACATTACGATCGGAGCCAGTATCGGCATCGTGCTGAATTCCGAACACTATAAAGAGCCACAGGATTTGATTCGATATGCCGACAGTGCCATGTATCGGGCCAAGCAAGCCGGGAAAGCTCGATTTGTAACCTATCCCTCAAGACATACAGTTGTCCTAGACGACCATATGGACATCGGCGACCGCGATTGGTCAAATCCTAACGATCCAGAATTAACCATCTCAGGCTGACTGCAGTGCATCGAACATGTGAGAGCTTACCATCACAGTCATTCTGAAGACGATTCATCCCCCCAGGCTGACTGCAATAGCTTGAACCGACTCGCCATCGAGATGCACTATCGACTTTGAACCAGTTGAAGCATCTCCACTTTGGCTTGCGGCTCTTTTGCCAACTCAGTATCGAGAGGCTGCTGCCTAACCGGTTGCACCCGCACCGCGCAAGCCTTCAGTTCGGGCTGCAAGGAAATCGGACACACTTCGGGGTGTGTCAGGGTATTAGCCTCGGCATTATCTGCCCACAGCTCCCCCCAGTGCATAGGCACAAACACGGTACCGGGAGAAATTGCTTGAGTGACACGCGCCAAGAAACGGGCTTTTCCGCGTTTGGACATTACCTCCAGCCACTGGCCGTCGGCGATCGTAAATTTCTTGGCATCTTTAGGGTGGATTTCCAGGAACGGATGGGGATTTTTCTTGGTGATTTTGGCAATATGCCCGGTACGAGACATGGTGTGCCAGTGCTCGTACAAGCGGCCCACCGTCAGGACTAGTGGATAATCGGGATTGGGGGTTTCAGCTAGCCCCTTGGCGTGGAAAGCAGCAAATTGGGCTCGTCCGTTAGCAGTGTTAAAGCTGAGATTGGTGTACAGCCGCTTGGGTTCCTCTTGACGATTCGGCTCAATCGGATCGGTGGGGTAACCCGGACAGGGCCATTGAGTCGGTCCCTCCAGTTTGAGGCGACGGTGACTTAGGCGAGTCATATCGCAAGGGCGTCCCTTGGTGGTGCGGATGAACTCTGCATAGACAGCCGCTGAATCCGCGAAGTCGAATTGAGCGGTGAACCCTAGTCGGCGTCCAACCTCCGCGAAAATCTCCCAATCGGGCCGGGCCTCTCCCGGAGGCTTGCGAAATGCAGGACAAAATGTGACCACACGCTCGGAGTTCGTCATCGCTCCGGTTTTCTCGCCGAATTGAGCGGCGGGTAAAACAAGGTGGGCGTATTTTGCTGTTTCGGTGGGGTAATAGGCGTCTTGGGAAATCGTGAACGGGGATTGTTTGAGAGCTGCTTTCGTTCGCACTAAATCCGGCATACTGACCGCCGGGTTGGTGGCAGCAACCCACATCACGCCAACGGTACCTTGCTCTAAGCCGCGAATCATATCCCAGGCGGCCAGCCCTGGTGTCGGAGAAATGCGTCCAGTCGGAACCTGCCAGATGCCTTCCAGCTCGGCACGGTGCTGGGGATTTTTAACCACGCGATAGCCAGGCAGAATGTGAGATAAGCCGCCAGCCTCGCGCCCTCCCATGGCATTGGGCTGACCGGTTAACGAAAATGGCCCCGCCCCCGGACGACCAATATTTCCGGTCATCAGGTGCAAATTAATAATAGTGCGGCATTTTGCCGTCCCCTCTGTCGACTGATTGATCCCCATCGACCACAGCGACAGTACCCGCTTGGATTCCCCCCACCAGCGAGCAGCTTTCTCCAGTTCGTCCATGCGAATACCGCACTCGCGAGCCACTAATTCAGGGGGATAGTGTTGAATCACCTCGGCAAACTGGCTGAAGCCTTCGGTACATTCATCGATCAGGGGGGTATCGATTAGCCCCCATCGCATCAACAGATGAGCAATGCCGTTAAGCAAATGTAAGTCGGTGCCGGGGCGGATAGCTAAATGTAAATCGGCAGCTTCGGCTGTGGCTGTGCGGCGCGGATCCACCACGATCATTTTGACTTTGCGATGCTTCTTGTGGTGCTTGCGCAATCGATTGAAAACAATTGGATGGCAGTCTGCCGTATTCGTGCCAATCAAGAACGCACAGTCGGTTTTTTCTAGGTCGTCGTAGCAGGTGGGTGGGCCATCAGCCCCAAAACTTTGAATATATCCTGCCACAGCAGATGACATGCACAGCCGAGAGTTGGCATCAAAGTTATTGGTGCCGAGACAACCTTTCAGCAGCTTTTGGGCGATGTAGTAATCTTCGGTTTGAAATTGGCCGGATCCGTACATGCAAACCCCTTCCGGGCCGTGCGTTGCCAGCGTCGAGCGAATTTCAGACGCAATCCGATCCAGTGCTTCATCCCAGCTCACCCGCCGGAAGGGGTCGTCCAAGCGATCTCGCATCATGGGATGGAGTAAGCGGTTCTTATCCAGAGATTCTGCGACGGTGGCTCCTTTAATGCAGACTTGGCCGCGACTGGAGGGATGGGTACGATCGCCCCTCACCCGCCAAGTCGGATTCCCTTCAGCGTCTCGGTTGATGGGCTTACCTGGAACAGCAGGTGGCGCGACTTCTAAGCCGCATCCAACGCCGCAATACGGACACAAAGTCTTCGTCATATCAGCCATGCAGTCGCTCTCCTTTTTGGCTGTACTTTCCCGAAGGAAGATGCTTACGAGCAGGTGGCTTACCCATTAGATGTAGTTCACGATACTTGCACGTGTGTCCTGAAAAGGTACCGCGCGAACACTATCGTTGTGGGAAAAACCGGTGAATGCAATTCTGTAGAAGTGAAAAAGCTATGTTTTAAATCTGCACTTTATAGATCGACTCTCACGATTGGGATACCTTCAACTCTTTTGATAAAGATTTGCTCTTTCGCAGCACTTAAACTTGATTTGAAATAGGGAATTTCTTGAAATGGCTGCTGCCAGTCGGTGTCAGCCTAAACTGGGTTCGCCTGTGAGTCAATGCTTGCTGATGCAGTCTTGCAATCCGATATCTATTAAACGGAGATAGATAGGTTTTAGTAATCTGTTGAGACAACAAAACCATTTGTCACATTAAGGAAAAAGCTGCGGCGATCGCTCGCCAGCAGCCTTATTACCTGTGAATGGACTTTAGTCCAGCGAATTATTTCAGTTCAGTTTGAATACCGGTTTGAATACCGGTCGGGCACAGAATCTCAGACACTGTACCCGACGATGCCAAGACAAGCGATTAAGCCGTTGCCTCTTCGCCTTCGTGGAACTCTGCGAAAGAACCCTTGGGCTCTCTTAAGAACAGGGCACACAGCACGGTAACTACCAATGCAGCGATCCCCAACATGAAGAAGAAGGTCTGGAAGGAACCTGCCAACACTTCGTCACCTTTGGGGAGCAAGGTCCAAACGGTGAGGTAGCATACTGCGCCTACGTTTCCGTAAGCGCCTACGTTACCAGCTACCTGACCCGTAACACGACGCTTAATCAGAGGAACGATTGCAAAGGTAGACCCTTCACCAGCCTGCACGAAGAAGGAGCAAGCCATAGTCAGAATCACAGCGAATACCAGTAGGCCGCCACCTGTGAGAGAACCCATCAGCATGTAACCAATGCCCATACCACCGGTCAAAATAGCCATCGTCCACTTGCGGCTACCGACCGAGTCGGAGATCAAACCGCCACCGGGACGAGACATCAAGTTCATGAATGCATAACTGGATGCAATCACACCGGCCCAGAAGGGAGATAGACCAAAGATCTTTTGGAAGAACACGGGCAGAACGGTCACAACCGCCAGCTCGGACCCAAAGTTTACGATGTAGGTCAGCTCCAGAATGGCCACCTGGCTAAAGCTGTAGCGATCGTCACTGGGGTAGTGTTTAGTACCGACCATCAACCCCTTGTTTGCATTCCAAGCGTTGAAGGATTGGAACAGGTAAATCGCACCCAAGATGGCCCAGATGATGTACATGATGCCTGTGCTAAACAGCTCGGCCTTCATCAAGCGCCAAGCTAGCAGACCCATCACACCTGTGAGCGGCAGGTTCATCAGCAGCAAGAAGAAGAAGTCTCCACGGGTGGTGACTTCCATGCCACCGTGCCGTTCGGGTTGCTGGTAGGTCTTGCCTTCAGGGGTGTCAGAAACGTTGAAGTAGTAAAAGCATCCATACAGGGCTGCGAATATGCCAGTGAAGGCGATCGCCGCTCTCCAGTGCAAGACATTGCCACTTTCCACCAACGAGTGACCGCCGGGTAGGAAGCTAAAGAAACCAGCAACAGCAACCAAACTTAGTGCGGATGCAGCAGAACCGAAGTTCCCCCAACCACCGTAAATGCCTTCCGCCAAACCAATTTCTTTGGGAGGAAACCACTCGGCAACCATGCGAATCCCGATCACGAAACCGGCACCCACAATGCCCAGTAGCAAGCGGCTAGCCACCAGCATGGGGAAGCTATTGGCCGAGGCAAACATGATGCAGGGGATCGCTGCGTAGATAAGCAGGATCGAATAGGTCAAGCGGGGGCCGTATTTATCCAACAGCATCCCGATAATGATACGAGCGGGAACGGTTAGCGCAATATTACACAGACCGATCACGCCCCGTTGGCCGTCCGTTAGGCCAAGCTCTTCCTGAATCGTCGTGGCGAGAGGGGCATAGTTAAACCAGACCACGAATGATAGGAAGAAGGCAAACCAGGTTAAGTGCAAGACCTTATATCGGCCCCGCAACTGAAACAACTCCGTTAGCATCTGATACCTTCACTTTGCAATACAGTTGTCAGGCTGGATCGGCAGCCGTTTCTGGACAGAAACAAGCCGTTGAAACCGAAGTCTGAGGCAGAGGTCCGAAACGGACATCCGCAAGGGAAAAACTCAAGGGTATTTTCAGAGATCAACTCACGCAGGAGTTGCGCCGAATTGTTCGATCAAGATTGACCGCAATACCTCTTTGAGCCCATCGCAAGGCACACCTTTCTGGACTTTGGTGCCCAGCTGAGCATCTTTGCCCACCTTGCCACCCATAAAGATGTCCACCGCCTCGACGGTTTTGCCATCTTTACGAGCTTTGGTGCCCATCAGACCAATCTCCCCCACCTGCGCCTGACCGCAGGAGTTGGGGCATCCCGTCCAGTGAATCCGAACGGAACGAGGCAGGGTTAACTCCTGCTCGAGATCGTTTGCAAGCGCTAGGGCACGCTGTTTGGTTTCCACTAGCGCAAAGTTGCAAAACTGTGCTCCCGTACAAGACACCAACGATCGCGTCAGTGGAGCAGGGGCGATCGTGAACCGTTCCAGCAGGGGCTCACTCAAAAAGGCCTCCAGCTTGGTGTCGGGGATGTCGGGAAAAATAACGTTTTGTTCGACAGTGAGACGAACTTCGCCGCTGCCGTAGACAGAACATAGGCGAGCCAAATCGAAGAGATCGGACGCTTGCAAGCGACCAACAGGGACATGCAGTCCGACAAAGCTCAGACCGTCTTGCTGCTGGGCATGTACGCCAAGATGGTCGCGCTTGTCCCAATCGATTAAGTCTTCAGGAGCGGCTTGAGGTAAATCTTGACCCATCTGCTCCATGACTTTAGAGCGGAAGGTGTCGATGCCCCATTCTTCGATCAGCCACATGAGGCGAGACTTCTGCCGATTGGCCCGAGGGCCGTTATCTCGGAACACTTCTAAAATGGCGCGACAGACCGGCACAACTTCGTCGGCAACCGGATGCACCCAAGCATCTAGAGGAATCGCAGGTTCGCAGCGGCGGGCGGAGAAGAAGCCACCGACCAGGACGTTAAAGCCCAGCTCTCCGTCTTTTTCAGCAGGAACAAACGCAATATCGTTAATTTCTGCATGGACTGCATTATCGCGGCTGCCCTCGATCGCAATGTTGAACTTACGAGGCAGGTTGGTGAAATCGTAATTTCCCTCCCCCGAGTTGGTAATCATGTCCTGAACCGCTTGCACAAGCGGACGAGTGTCGATTAACTCGTCACCATCTAGGCCTGCTACTGGAGAGCCCGTGATGTTGCGCACGTTGTCCATACCGGACTGCATGCTTGTCAAACCTACAGCCTTGAAGCGACGGAAAATCTCGGGGATATCCTCGATCTGAATGCCACGCAACTGAATATTTTGACGAGTGGTGATATCTGCACTGCCATCGTCGCCGTACCGCTGCACGGCTTCCGCCAACACTTCCAGTTGGGCTTGGCTCAACACCCCATTGGGGGTTCTCAGTCGCAGCATGAACTTACCAGGGGTCACCGGGCGGAAGAAAATCCCCAACCACTTGAGCCGCTGCTCGCGATCGGTGACATCCATGGCCTCCCAACCGATCTTGGCGAACTCATCCAGTTCGTCCTTCACCGCCAGGCCATCTTTCTCGGCCTTGTATTTCTCAAACTTGTTGAGTTTGGGCTTAGCTGCATCTACTGCTTGAGCCACGTGATACCTCGGGTCTTGCTGATGAAGAAAAACGACTCGCCGGATTAACGATGTTCAATACCGCATCTCGACTTGCCAAGATAGGCTCACGTTAGAGACGAGTTCAGCTTTGTTTTGTAACTAGGGATACTGGATAGAATCACTTTCTGATTCATTGCATAGGCATTTTGCAAAATTTGCATCGAAGACTATTAAGAGATGGGGTTTGAGTGGGAAGGTTGCAACTATGGGCTCACAGCACTGGGTAGGCATGTCACCCTTTTGTCTGCGTAGTTCCGCAAGAGGGTTCGAATCCTGACAGTGTGTTTCAGCGCGCGGGCTATCGATCGCGCAGGTACTGGGTTTGAAGCCCTAGACACTAGGGCAGGTCTTAAGGGGCCGGCTAATATCCGTCAATAGGTCGTCAGGAGCGGGTTTGCGAGCGCCTAGTATCGATGGAGTCAGATTTAATTCGATAGAACCGAGTGATGTCTGAAGAACCAGGCAATATCCAGAGCAAGACGATTGTTTGCATTTTGAGGAGTTCGTTCGTGTCAGAGCATATAGATCGATCGGGCGAGCAATGGGTTGACAGCCACACGGTGCCAAAATTGGTGGCAAACGGCGATATCTCCGATATGGCGACCTCCTCAACCCAGCCAGCTTTCCCGTGGGCGCGACACCTCGATAGCTTGTGGGTTGATGATTTTCAGATTCGTTGGGATGCGAGCAAGCGCTTGGCAACATTTGGAGAAGCCATTCTGCCTGACCTACTGGCTCTGATCGAGCATCCCGAAGCAGACATCGAGATGCTGTGGTTCCTGGTGCGTCTGTTGGGACAATTCAAACATCCAGATGTGGCTACGGCATTAGTGGATCTTTTAGAGCGCGACCGCCCGACCCCACGAGGGCATAAGGCTGTCGATGAAAGTATTCACGGCGGCATTGCTAGTGATATTGCGGATGGAGATATCGCCAACAATGATGTGACCGCTGCCGCCGCAACTGCACTGGCCAATTTTGGCACCGATGCATTGCCTCCCCTGCAGCGACTGCTGGAAGTGCCTGAAAAACGCAAGGTGGCCGTGCGGGCATTGGCTTATATTCGCTCCAGCGACACTATTCCAACGTTGATTGGCGTCACCATCGATCGCGATCCAGTCGTGCGAGAGGCGGCGATCGAAGCACTGTGCAGTTTGCCCTGCCGTCGAGATTCGTTGGAAGTCTTGCTGAATGCTCTCACCGACGTTTCTGCTCGTGTACGGACAATAGCCCTGAAAGGCATTGCGGTATGGGCAAACTCCCATCTCGAACGGGACTGGGTGGGGATCGTGCGCCCGCTCTTACTGGATATCAATGGTACTGTGGCCGCAGCCGCAGTGCGGGTGTTGGGCCGGGTTGGCAGTGAAGCCGCCGTCGACGAACTCAGCCTAGTGCTGCAAGATGCCCTCGCTCCACAGCCACTCAAGGTGGAAGCCGTGCGGGCTTTGACCTGGATCGAGACTCCAGAAGCGATCGCCGCTCTACAACAGGTCTTGAGCTCTGCCAAAGCCAACGATAACGATGCCACATTGGAATGCATCCGTGGCTTGGGGCGCTACGAACCCAGTTCCTTGATGGCTGCTGCTAGTCAGGCGTTACAAGACTGGATGGCCAGTTTGGATTTATCTCAACAGTCGGTAGAAGCCTTACGAGCGATCGCCCATAGTCTGGGGCGATTGGGCCAGCCTGACAGCATCCCTCCACTGATCTCTCTGTTGCAAGTGGAAGACAATGGCGTACGGTTCCATGCGATTGCAGCTCTCAAGCAATTTAATCGAGCGATTGTGACCCACCTTCTGCAGCAAAACGCATCGATTTCATCTGAAGGCGATCGCGAAGGCATTGAACTAGCTCTCTCTGAAATGGTATGAAGATTCGGGCAGATTGAGGCAGTAGAGATTGAGATAGTGCGGATTCAGCCAGCGTCGCCATTGGTAACCGCGGTAAGGCCGAAAGGCATTGGATGGCTCCAACTCTGAGAGATCGGGACATTTCCAGACCTCTGCTTAGTGGCTTGCCTAACGCAGGAGTATCCGCCCTGCACAATTGATTTTGATAGTGTGAGTGGCGTTGAGTTGCACTGCAGTGAAATGCTGGCTTCCGATCTCTCCGTTCTCGATCGCTCCGCAAACCTCAGCATCTGGTTCGACACCATCCACCAGTTAGTGATGTGCCATTCCCCCAGCGGTATGGAGTCTGAAGTCGATCGCTGGATTGTGGATTATTTAACGAACTTGCCTAACGTCCAATCAGAGAATATTTGGCAAGATTCCTCAAGCAACATCGTTGTGAAAATTTTTGGTCGAGACTCATCTAAGTCAGTAGCGATTACGGCCCACAAGGATGAGATTGGGGCAATTGTGAAAGAGGTCGAAGGGGACGGACAAATTGCGGTGCGGCGGCTGGGGGGATCGTATCCGTGGGTGTACGGCGAAGGAGCGATGGATATTCTGGGCGATCGCCAGACCGTTCAGGGGGTATTGAGTTTTGGCTCACGGCACGTGTCCCACGAGTCCCCTCAAAAAGCCCAGCAGGAGGATCGTCCGGTGAGCTGGTCGGATGCTTGGGTGGACACTAAGTTGAGTGTCTCTGAATTAGACAATGCAGGGGTACGGCCCGGAACGCGGGTGGTGGTGGGCAAGCACCGCAAAGCCCCGGTGCGGTTGGGGGATTTTATCGGCAGCTACACGCTGGATAACAAAGCGTCGGTGGCGATTTTGTTGGCGATCGCGGCTCGGCTGACGGAACCGGCGATCGACACTTATTTAGTCTTTTCGGCCAAAGAGGAAGTGGGGGCGCTAGGAGCCCTGTATTTCAGCCAGCAACAGAAGCTGGATGCCATGATTGCGCTCGAAATTTGTCCGGTATCGAGCGAGTATCCCATCGACCACAACGAGGTGCCGGTTCTACTGTCTCAAGATGCTTACGGTCTGTACGACGAGCCATTGAATGCCTCCATCCGAGCGGTGGCACAAGCACAAGACATCCCGCTGCAACTGGCCATCTTGCAAGGATTCGGTAGCGATGCATCCATTGCCATGAAATTCGGTCACGTGCCCAAAGCCGCCTGCCTCAGCTTCCCGACCGAAAATACCCACGGATTCGAGATCGCTCATTTAGGAGCGATTTCTGCCTGCGCCAATGTGTTGGTGGCATTGTGCAAAAACTATGCGTACTAAGCCACGTTCACGGTGATTCGGAAATCTCTGATAGAGGCTATTGAGCTTCCCGCCAGCCGTCTAGTCGGACAGGCAGCCGTACAAGCGATTAAAGTGAAAGTACCGATTTGAACCGTTCTAACCTTAGGGTTTTCAAGCCAATGTCGAACCACAAGCCATCCCCTCAGCCCCGTCGCGCACAGTTTTGCCGGATGAAATGGCTGCGATCTGCGATCGCCATCGCGCTAGCTGTCTTTTTGATCGTGGCACCTGCCAGCACTGCATTTGCCCGCACAGGTGGTCGGGTCGGTGGTCGCAGCTTCAGCCGCCCCAGAATGTCTGCCCCTCGTCGCGCCCCCAGCCAAAATCGCGGTAACTACGGCGGAGGATATCGTGGAGGCTACTACGGTGGCTACGGTGGTGGTTTGGGATTTCCCCTACTATTCCCCATGTATCTAACGGGTGGCAGCAGCATCTTTACCCTGCTACTCATCTTTGGTGTAGGTAGCTTTGTAATTCGAGCCCTACGCACCGCCCGCGACGAATATTCCACCCAAGCAGAGGCTAACCCCAAAGTGGAAGTGGCTGAAGTGCAAGTGGCTATGCTATCCAGCGCCCGCAGCTTACAGGAAGAGGTGGATCGCATGGCTCGCACCACTGATCCCAACAGTCCCTCCGGCTTGAGCAAGCTCCTCCAGGACATCACCCTCACTCTCACCCGTCACAGCGAATATTGGGCCTACGGAGACAGCAGCAGCGAAACCATGCGGCTCAATAGCGCCGAACAACGGTTTAACCAGCTTTCGCTGATGGAACGCAGCAAATTCAGTCTTGAAACCCTAGTAAATACTGATGCTAGTACCAGCGCTACCTCCACGACCGAGACCGGAGACAGTAAAGAATCGAACATTGATGACTTGCTTTCAGAAAGCGGAGACTACATCGTTGTGACGCTAGTGGTGGCGTATGATTCTTCCGAGGGTACACTACCTGTAGTAGATTCAGCGGAATCGTTGCGTCGTTGCTTGGTTCAGCTAGGTGCGGTTGCCTCAGAAAAACTAGTCGCGATCGAAGTGTTGTGGACTCCGCAAGCGGCTGGCGACACCCTAACAGCTCTCGAACTGACAACCGAGTACCCGCAGCTCCGCATGTTGTAATGTGGATTGTTCGCCATGACATCTAAATCCCCATCAAATAAATCCCGCCAGGATTTTGAGTCTGATGCAGATTCGTTGATGGACGAGTTGTTTCGGGACGTTGAAGAGTCGTTTTCAACCCAAACAGCACTGCCAGATCCCGATGGCCCGTCGGCGAACGGTTATTCTTCCTCGTCCCCGAGATCCCAATCCAACCGGCGATCGCGTTCCCTCCCGTGGGGAGCTCTCGCCTTAGGTGGGCTGGCTGCCCTCTCCGGCACGGCGCTGTGGTGGAGCTACGTTCATTTACCCAAGCGGTTGGCCATCTTATCCGGGCATGGTGTCGCCAGCTCTAGCCTGACTGTAAATTCCGATCCGCAGGCAGCGAACAGTGTTTCAACAGACAGTTCTCACTCGATGACGAATGCCACCAGTACCAGCTCGAATGCGGTCTCGGACGCTGTGGAAGGCGTGGTGGAAGATGCTGTTGAAACCTCTGCAACTGCCGCCTCCGATCTGATTGCAGGGGGGCAGTCCACAGCAATCACTGGAGACGAGCCCGCGATCACCCACATCGAAGTCGATCAAGCGGAAGTGGATCGCATCTTGGCCGCAACAGCTCCGCCCCCCCCTCCAGTTGCGTATGCCCCCCCGCCTCCGGCTCCTGTCGCCTATGCCCCCCCGCCTCCGGCTCCAGCCCCTCCACCCGCCCCCGACATGACATTGGTGGGCATTATGGCTGGCAGCGATGGTGGTACGGTCGCCTTGCTGACAATCGGCAATAACATGCGTCAAGTGGCTGTAGGCGAGACCATTACTGGGGGGTGGCGAGTGGCGTCCATCAGCGATCGCAGCGTCAGCATTACGAATGGCGCTCAGTCCGAAGTATTGGGGCTATAGGCTTGCCTCAGCGGCAAACAACCCAACCTATCCGAACTTGCAATTGTCTGTCTCCTTGAATCTCGTACGAGTCTGAATCACCCAGTTTCCTTATGTATTGGGGAACTGGGTGTTTTTTTGTATGCCCTCCCGCGCTCTCAGAGCGGTTTGCTAACCCTGCCAAAGTGCAAACCTCGGGATACCCTATGCCCAACAGCACTGCGAGATATCCCCATGACTGCCGGTATCGCTAAACCCATCACTCTGTCGGCGATCGCTCTACTTTGCACGACCCATAGCGCTGCTGCGTCCTTTATTGCCCCCACTCGCAGTCAAGATGGCATGGTGGTCTCCGCTCATCCGCTGGCGACGGATGCGGGCGTGGACGTACTGGAAGCAGGGGGAAATGCTGTCGATGCTGCAGTCGCTACGGCTTTGGTTATTTCCGTGGTGGAACCCTTTTCTGCGGGAATTGGGGGCGGTGGCTTTCTGCTGCATCTCGATGCGGAATCGGGAGAGATTCGTGCCTTAGATTTTCGGGAGCGGGCTCCGCAGGCGGCCAGCCGAGATATGTACTTAGACGATAGTGGAGACGTATTGCCACGAGCTAGTTTGGACGGTCATTTGGCGGTAGGGGTGCCGGGGACTGTTGCTGGTTTAGCTGAACTGCACCAAGCACATGGCGATTTGGCATGGACTGAGGTGGTCACCCCAGCACTTGAGATCGCGCAAAACGGATTTCCGGTCAGCGATCGCTTTGTGGGAGCAGTGGAACGGCGGTGGGACGTTCTGTCTCAAAATCCGGCAGCAATGGAGGCGTTTACTAACGAGGGCCGACCGCTGAGCAAGGGAGACTTCCTGGTGCAGCCGGACATGGCTGTAACGTTGCAGGCGATCGCCGCCGATCCGCAGGCGTTTTACGACGGAGATATTGCGGAAGCGATCGCTGCAGATATGGCCGCGAACAACGGGTTGGTTACCTTAGAGGATTTGAACAACTACGAACCCATTTGGCGAGACCCCGTTTGCGGCCCGTTTCGAGAGGTTACCGTCTGTTCGATGCCTCCGCCGTCGTCTGGTGGGGTGCATTTACTGCAGCTCCTCAATCTGCTTGGCGATCGTGATTTGGCGGCGGCGGGGTGGCACGATACCGATAGCTTGCATCTGGCGATCGAGTCGATGCGGATTGCCTATGCCGATCGCGCCACCCACTTGGGCGATCCGGATTTTTACGAGGTTCCTGAGCAGGAGCTGATCGATCCGGATTACGCCGATCTACGCCGTGCCGAAATCGACATGGAGAATGCCCGCGATTCTGACGATGTAATGGCAGCAGATGAAGCAACACTAGCTGCTATCCGCGAATCGGAAGATACCAGCCACCTGACGGTGGTAGATAGCGATCGCAACGCCATCAGTTTGACATTCACGGTGAATGGAGGATTTGGGGCAGCTGTGGTGGCGGATGGCACCGGCATTCTGCTGAATAACGAAATGGACGACTTTGCTGCCGCACCTGGGGTACCGAACCTATTTGGATTGGTCGGAGGGGAAGCGAACGCGATCGCCCCAGGAAAGACACCGCTATCCAGCATGACCCCCACCATCGTGATTGAGAGTGATCGAGATGGGACCCAACAATTACGACTAGCAACCGGCTCTCCAGGAGGCAGCACCATCATCACCACCGTATTCCACAACATTCAGCACAATTTGGAGAACGGTGGTGATGAT
>JBCBVA010000015.1:0-47656 GCA_039817825.1 Cyanobacteria bacterium J06642_12
ATAGCGTTTGCCATTTCAGTTAGGACAAAAGTTTCTAAGCATAGTCAGGGATGGACATAGCTGAAATGTCCGCAGTGGTGTGGCCACTGCCATACCATATCCACTCTCCAACATGCTCCATCTTTGCACGAACGATGGCTAGGCTCTGCAACCATCAATACTGTGTTCCAAGTCCGCGTTCGAGCGGCACCAACAATCATCATCACGATCAGCGCTTGAGTATTGCGATGGTACTTTAATGTGCTGAGGGCGGATGCAGGTTGATTGCCCTACTCGATGCTTGCAAACGAGCTTATTTTTGGAGATTGAAACAGCGAACGAGTTCGACAATCATTGCTCTGTATTGCTTTTTGCTCCGGATTGTAAATCAGAGCATCATGCCGATCCCGATGTCCTCAACGACGATCCCAGACGATCCCCACACTTGACCATTTCAAAAGGTCTGTGCATTATGGAGACATATTAAGCGATCCCAAACGATCCCCTAAGGGGGGCGATCTTGCTGGATTTGGTGATTGCCTCGGTCAGATGTTCTGCTAAATTCGCTCCTGGGTTTGCAGTCTGATGGCAGGTATGCGACAGGGGTGCATTATGAGTTGCATTCTACTGTCTGCAAGGCATCGCTAAGGTTGATATCTGCCAGTGACCGATATCAATACCCACCAGTGATTTCCCTTCGCTTGCGATTTAGCGTCTTTGAAACCACTTGCTCCTCGATACCAATCGCTTTCGATTCGCCCTGAAATATTTAAGGTTAAGTCTGCACAATGGCCATAGAACATCCGCCCCTGGATAGCATGACCCTACGCCAGCTCCGCGTTCTGGCGTCCGAGTATTCTGTGTCGCGCTACAGCCGCATGCGCAAAGAAGAGTTAGTTAAGGCTATTTCGACCGCTGAGGCGAAGGCATCTGCTGCTGTTGGAAATATGCCTGCTCCCGAAATGGAGTCTAAAGAGGTTGTGAGCGCTAATAAGTTTCATGCTGGTGGTGTCCGAGACACCGTCGAATTGAGCGATGTAGATGCAGACCTCGGCGAGCTACCTGGTGGATACGGGGAAAGCCGCATTACCCTGTTACCCCGCGACCCGCAGTGGGCCTACACCTACTGGGATGTCCCCAAGGAACACAAGGAAGAGCTCCGCAACCAAGGGGGTCAACAGCTCTCTCTGCGCTTGTACGATGTAACCGACTTGGATTTCGGTTCTCAGGGTTACCACAGCTTGCAGGAATTCCCCATCGATGAACTTGCTCGCGAATGGTACTTGCCCATCCCAGTTAGCGATCGCTCCTACATCGTTCAGGTAGGTTATCGTTCTGCTGACGGTCGCTGGTTAGCGCTAGCGTCCTCTGCTTCTGTCACTATCCCCCCCACCTACCCCTCTGATTGGATCGAAGACATTTTCGTCACCGTTCCCTTTGACATGGATCTGAACGGCAAGACTATCTACAAGCTCAACGAGCCTTACAAGCGTGCGGGGATGTGGGGGGCAACCAAACTGGCCGACGATTCCATTACTGCTGCCACCTTGAAGGTGGCCGGTGGTCTTGATAGCCAGCACGTTGCCGGTTCCTTGTTTGGCAGTATGCAGATGGTTCCCGAAGAGACCGTCAGCTCCTTTGTATTTCCCTCTGGTGCAGGTCTAGCCGCTCCTTGGATGGCCTCCGGCTCCGGGCTGGGCATGTTCTCTGGTGCTTCTGAAGCGTTACCCGAGCGTTCTCGCAAGTTCTGGCTGGTGGCCGACGCCGAGCTGATTGTCTACGGCGCCACTGAGCCCGATGCAACCGTTACGATTGGCGGTCGCAAGGTCGAACTCAGCCCTGACGGCACCTTCCGTTTCCACATGGCGTTCCCCGATGGCAACATCGACTTCCCCATCTACGCTGTTGCCGCAGATGGTGAGCAGAATCGCGAGATTCACATGACCTTTGACCGGTCTACCCCCGCTCGCCGCACGAACACCAAAGAGGAAGCCGTCGAGGAGTTCTTCTAAACCGCTTTGAGCATTGCGGGAGCAGTTTGTCAGATGTAGGTGTGTCGCCAAGCTGTTCCCTCAACCATGCTTCTGCAAGTCAAGAAATGGTGTGTTTTGGCTTGCAAGCGGATAGGTTTCGTGAGGTGATGAAAACGAGCAAGCATTGCTGCAGACTTCTGAAGATGTGGCGCTTGCTCGTTATTTTGTTGGTTGCTTACTCGCGATCTCTGGCCCTTTTGCCTGATTTGAGGGGCGTCATCGTCTGTCATTGCCCAGTTTGTTTGTCTAGCTCGTCTTACTTCGCTCATCACAGTTAGGAGGTCTTCATGTCCCAGGGGTATTTCGCACTCGTCTTGCATGCCCACCTGCCGTTTGTTCGCCACCCCGAGCAGGACTTTGTGCTGGAGGAAGACTGGCTGTTTGAGGCGATTACCGAAACGTACGTTCCTCTACTGCTGATGTTTGAAGGACTGGAGCGCGACGGGATTGATTTCCGTCTGACCATGTCTATGACGCCACCGCTGGTGTCTATGTTGCGCGATCCCCTCTTGCAAGAGCGATACGACGAATACCTCAGCAAACTAGAAGAGCTGGCTCAATTAGAAGCAGAGCGCAACGCGACCTACGGCCACGTCAAATATCTGGCGGAGTTTTATGTCGAGGAATTCTACAAAGTCCGCGACTTGTGGGAGCGCTACGATCGCGACCTAGTCACCGCTTTCAAAAAATTCCAAGACTCCGGCAACTTGGAGATCATCACCTGTGGTGCCACCCACGGCTACCTGCCCCTGATGCAGATGTATCCCGAGGCCGTGTGGGCGCAGTTGGAAGTAGCTTGCCAGCATTACAACGACAACTTTGGCCGCTGGCCTCGTGGTATCTGGTTACCGGAATGCGCCTACTATCCGGGCTTAGAGCGCATGATTGCTGATGTGGGACTGCGCTACATGCTGACGGATGGCCATGGCGTGCTGTATGCCAAGCCCCGTCCTAAGTTTGGTACTTACGCTCCCATCTTCACCGAGTCGGGAGCTGCAGTCTTTGGTCGCGATCACGAATCATCTCAGCAAGTGTGGTCGGCGCAAGTCGGCTATCCCGGCGATCCCAACTACCGCGAGTTCTATAAGGATCTTGGTTTCGAAGCGGATTACGAGTACATCAAGCCGTACATCATGCCCAACGGCCAGCGCAAGAACACCGGTATCAAGTACCACAAGATTACGGGCCGAGGCCTCGGTTTGGGCGATAAGGAACTGTACGATCCCTACTGGGCACGGGAGAAGGCAGCGGAGCATGCCGGTAATTTCATGTTCAACCGCGAGCGCCAGATTGAGGGTTTAGCCAACGTCATGGGCCGTCCGCCGATTGTGGTGTCTCCTTACGATGCAGAATTGTTCGGCCACTGGTGGTTTGAAGGTCCTTGGTTTATCGACTACTTCATTCGCAAGAGCCACTACGACCAAAACACCTTCCGCATGACCCACCTTGCAGAGTATCTGCAAGAAAATCCCACCCAGCAGGTGTGCCGTCCGGCCCAATCCAGCTGGGGAGCCAAAGGCTTCCACGAATATTGGTTAAACGAGACCAACTCCTGGATTTACCCTCATCTGCACAAAGCAGCGGAGCGGATGATTGAGTTGAGCTATCGCGAGCCTGTTGATGAAGTGGAATGGCGAGCATTGAATCAGGCGGCTCGCGAGTTGCTGCTGGCCCAATCGTCTGATTGGGCGTTCATTATGAAGACCGGCACGATGGTTCCATATGCTGTGCGTCGGACGAGATCGCACCTGTTGCGCTTCAATCGTCTCTACGAGTCGCTCAATCAAGGGAAAATAGACGAGCAGTGGTTGGAAAGTGTGGAGTATATGGACAATATCTTTCCCGACATTAACTACCGCAGCTACCGGCCTCTGACAGCGATGGCGGCTTAAGTCGCGTACGGACGAGATTGCACGGATGCTGGATGGAGCCACATGGCTGCCATCGGGTTCGTTGAGTGCAAGTTGGATGTGAGACCGGCTGTGAGGGATGGCATTGACGGTGGAGTGGACTGCCGCCAAGCTTAGCTCTGGGTCGATAGAGAGAGATGTAATCTCTCTCTATTTGAGGAGTTTGTCATCAGCTTGAGGGCAATCTCCAGCGCTTCATTCACTTATCCTTGCAGCACAGATTAGGCTGCCGTGAGACTTTGTTCGTGAACGGAAACGCTTTTGAGGGGTAATAAAAAGGGGATTGTCCAGGAGCGAGATTGAACGGGATCGAGATTAACCGAGTACTAGTCCCTCACACTATCCCCACGATCGTCTGCCTTTTTATTGAAAGAACGGGCAGAATTTTCAATACACTTTTGCGTGCTGCCAGTCGTTGTAGAGCGAGACAGTCCCCTTCCACCTGTGCAGATGGACGGTAAATATTGAATCCCAGGAATGCGTTGGTGTCCAACGGCATGGAGCAAACATCGAACCAACCGCAAACTATCAACTCATCCATTCACATAACAATCCACATCAGTAGATCGTGCTAAGAAACAGTGCAGGAGGAGCCCTTCTCACGAGGCTTATAGAGCACTTACTTTACGTTTAATTTAACTGAACCACCGATCGAGATATCAAAACCGGATGTCGCTCCAATTGTTTTCAGGTTTCGCCCTCGATCTCTGAGTCACTGTATGGGAATAGACCCTTAGCTTTTACTCAATGACGACCACAAATTTGAATTCTTTAATTTGTCAAAAGATACTGGGTTTATACAAGCTTGAAAAGCCGAAAAGCAGGCGCTACTGATGATATTTACTGCGTACTGTCATCGAAACTTCTCAACGCTGAATTTACTTTTGTTGGGTAGGTTGTAGCAACATTGCTTGAGTTGTAGGTTGCTCTCATGACGTCGAAAGGTTTCGGTCTGGCATGCTGCTTGACTGCCCTTGCTTCAGCGGTTGCTGGCTGTGGCGATCTGCTTCCGGATTCGGTGACGATTCCTCGCAGCAATACAACGGCTCGAAATTCATCTCCTATCGTTGAGGGTCGGTCTGAATCTAACTCCTTCGGGGGTGATGATGCACTACCGGGCGCTCGCACAGACGTATCGCGCTTGGGCGAGCGCACGACAGTCCCAGAACTGGATGGATTTGATGGAGCGGTGGAGACCGCAGGTGCCGAGGTGGAGGTTGCCAGCGAATTAACAGTTTCGCAGACCACTACTGTTGTTGATACTGTGCCGTCTTCAGGAATTGCCCAGGTTGCGGCTGGGCAATTTTCTACCGCCGACCCCAATTACCCGACATCTGGTGGGATGAAGGTGTTCGAAATTTCCGGTCAGGCCATTGTTGAATTGACCGATGACTTCAACACGACTCATGGCCCCGACTTGCAATTGGTTGCGCTCCGAGAGGCTGTGCTTCCCGAGCACATCGAGAGCAGCGACTACGTTCAGATTGCAGAGCTGCTAGCTTATCGCGGGGCCAGTGCGTATCCGGTTCCCCAAGATGTCGATCTAGATGAGTTTGGAGCGATCGCCATCTGGTGTGCCGAATTCAATACGGTATTTGGCTACGCGCCACTGTAGTGGCTCGTCAGGCTGATTTCCAGAGATATCGTCAGCCTAGTGCTCTGTCCAACTTAAGAGCAGAGATTAGTACTCAGTCAAAGGCTTACTGCAGAGTCTTTGCGAAAAGATGTCATACCAAGAAGATGCTGCAGTCGAACTGCAAGCGGTTTTCAGTTGCTCTTACTTGCATCGTTAGAGCGCGGTCTCGCGCTCGTATCACCACAAATTCAACGGTAGGTTGGTCTCGTATCCCAAGTGCTGGAGCGCGGCTGGGGTCACCACCCGTCCCCGTGCAGTCCGTTGTAAGAAACCAATTTGGAGTAAGTAGGGCTCGTAGACCTCTTCAATCGTTTGCGAGTCTTCACCGGTGGCTGCCGCCATGGTGTCCAAGCCCACAGGGCCGCCATCGAATTTTTCGATCATCATGGTCAACAGTTTGCGATCAGTCCAATCTAATCCCAAGGGGTCCACATCAAATAGCTCTAGGGCAGTGGCCGCTACGGCGGCATCGATCGCTCCGTTGCTCTTCACTTGAGCGTAGTCTCGTACCCGTTTAAACAAGCGATTGGCAATGCGGGGGGTACCACGCGAGCGGCGGGCAATTTCTGAGGCCCCTTGGGCATCAATCGGAGTGTTGAGCAGACGGCCGGTGCGCATAACAATGTCTACCAGTTCCTCTGGCTCGTAAAAGCGCAGCCGCTGTACTAATCCAAAGCGATCGCGCAGTGGGGCCGTCAACGCTCCGACTTTTGTGGTGGCTCCCACGAGGGTAAATCTCGGTAGGTTGAGGCTGGTGACCCGTGCCGATCGCCCTTTTCCGACCGTAATATCCAGGCGATAATCCTCCATTGCTGGGTACAGCATTTCTTCAGTCACCTTTGGTAAGCGGTGAATCTCATCGATGAACAGAATATCCCCCAATTTGAGATTGACGAGATATCCAGCAATATCTTTGGCTCCTTCTAATGCCGGAGCGCTGGTCATGTGCATTTTGACCCTCATTTCGTTGGCCAGCGCGGCACAGACTGTAGTTTTTCCCAATCCGGGGGGGCCGTAAAACAGCAGATGATCGAGTGGCTCTGAGCGGGCTTGCGCGGCTGAAATGGCAATACCCAGGACTTCCTTGAGTTCACGCTGGCCAATGTATTCAGACAGGGTGTTCGGGCGTAAGGATGCCTCAGAGGGATGACTGGTTCCAGCGGTTTCTCTTTCGTCTTCGCTGGGAGCCACCTGAGGGCGCAGCAAGTTATTCTTCCCCTCAAGTGGGTGACTGAGATTGCGAACCGGGTTGTCGGTCGATGAGTGCGGTGCTGACGAAGATTGAGATAGCTGCGATGGTTGCTTGGGGCGATCGGGGGTCTTGCCAGATTGTGAGGAAATAATTGCCATACGGGCAGCTTAGCCAGTGCATTAGAGCCATTTTAGTGAGGCTTACCGCTGTGTGGCGATTGTTGTGGCTGGCTATCTAGAGTTCTGCTGGTTGTTAGGGAAACCGTTTGAACGCTTATTTCGTCGTCCACAAGTGTTACGAGCGAACACATTCAGAGGAGAGATCGAGCTGTTCCCCAGGAGACTTCTGGCGAGTATCGGGCTATCAGATCGTTAGGCCGATACGCAGGATAAATAGATCGATCTAACGTAATGATGTAGGAGTGTGTGTCTCTTCAAGACACTTGGCACATGTGTGTACCGCTTAATTCTGTCAACTAATTTACAGTGTCAATCGTTTGGCCATTGTTCCCTTCTTAGGAATTCGTTTTAGAGGATTTTTGTCCCATAATCTCTGGATTGCCCGGACAAAAAAGTAAGGGTTTACGATCATTTCAAACATGGCTTTTAAGTATTGTTTTTTGCGTAACGGCTCTACAACCGATGCGTACTGCCTTTTCTTTGTGCAGACGTTGAGCTTGGCCAGCAATGCTTTCTGGAGTTCGAAGTTCTCCGCGACTCGTCTGTCTTTCAGGACCTCGGATAATCCTCGCTCGGCCTGGAGCCATCGTTCGCGCTGACTCTTGGTGATCAGAGAATCTGGGCGGGCACGGTAGAAATAATAGGCTTCGGGATAAAAAATATAGCGGGCCTCAGCCAGCAAACAATCCAGGAAAAAGAAAAAGTCTTGGCCTAAACGAATGTATTCTTTGTAACGAATGTTGTTGTTGTTAAGTAGCGATCGGCGAATAATTGGCTTGAGAAACCCCGGACTGACTCCGTTGGTTGACCACAAACGACTGTCTTCTCGGACGTAGAATAATGGGTCAATTTCAGTCGGATTGGACGTATATAAGTTGCCATTGAGTTGGGCAAAACTCGTCCATGGCTCCGATTCCAAATTGCGAACGTACGATAGATCGTCTGCCACCATGTCAGCAGAATATTCGTCTGCCTTAGTCAATAAGGCTTCTAATCGTTTGGGGGAGAACCAGTCGTCTGCATCCAAAATGGCCACCCAATCTCCTGTGGCTGTATCTAGGGCTTGATTGCGTGCAACAGCGGCCCCTCGGTTTTCCGGACTTGCAATGACTTTCACTCTGTCATCGGTGGCGGCACAGGCTTGAGCTACCTGCAGCGTGCTATCGTTCGAGGCATCATCGACAACGATGACTTCGATGTTGGCTAGTGTTTGGTTGAGTGCAGAATCGATCGCGTACTTGAGATATTGCTCTACGTTATAGGCAGGCACAATCACTGAAACCAAGGGATTGCGGATGGCGCCAGATTGTTCGCTGTCGGACTTGGGAACTGGATGGGTCATAGAGATACCGGTGGGGATACCGATTGCTGGGGCATAGAACCTTGCCTGTATGCCTAGTCAGGCTTACTTCCACATTGTAAGTAGTGGAGAATGCCGAAGCTATGGGGTTTTCGGAAGGGGGAGTGTGCTCGCTACAGTGAGGAAAATCCAGACCTATCAACGGAGATAGTGCCTGCTTAGGGATAACGCCTCAGCGTTGCTGCCTAGCGTTAGAAGCACGACCTCAAAAGTAAAGACGTTTCATAACGCTACATGTCAACTTGATGTCAACGATGATTAGCGGCAGATGCTGGATGTACATCCGCACGTAGCCAACTCAGTCAAGTACGCGGAGCTACTGTCAGAGGCTCAAAAGAGCAGGAACAGATACCTAACGATGATTTTCCTGAAACATAATTTACCCTTATTGGTTAGTTTGTAGCTATTTTTCTGTGTGATTAGCGGGCATTGTGGTGTATTCACTTTCTCTCCTTTGGTACCTTGCTGTCGGAAGAGCCACACAAACGGGTAGGACGAGCTAAACGTAGTGGAAAAACGCATAGCTTTAGATTCAATCCACTTCAGCTGTGCACAGCCTTAGTTTCATATCGCTTCAGTCGGCTCGACCTTTAGGTATTGGGGGGTTGACTGTACTATCTCCGCGAAAGCGATTGAGTTGAATACGGTCATATAGGATCGAAGTCAAATTGAATCCTTGCCGGCTCGACTATGGAGTTACAGACGATGGGGGCTACAGAGTTATGGCGTAACGGGCCTCGATCGCTGGTCAGCTCTGTCATTTCCTCGATGTAGAGCCCAGTTAGATTTGCGCTCGAAAGTTGTTGTTTCGTCGAACGATCGCTTATCGTGACGTTATGTAAAGAATTCTCAGGTTGCTCATGGCATCTGCTCAAGGATTTGGCCCTCCCAAGCCCAAGAAAACTGTGTCTAAGGGGGCGAAGCAGCGCAAGGCAGCGGCGGCAAAATACGAAACGATGCAGGATGAGGGATTGCCCGAGTTCAATATTTACGTTCGCGATCGTAACAAGCCCAAGAACTGGTTTCCGATTGGGTCGGTTGCTGTAAAGCGGTCCTCGGTGATCGACGCAGCGATCTATCAAAATGAAACAGAGTTGCTGAAGGGGGCTTTCCGATTGTTCCCCCGTCTGGCCAAGTCCAGAGAATCGTTAGAATACGGTCACCGTCTAAAGGACGAGCTATACGCAGATGAACCCATTACTGTAGCCAAGCCTCCGGTCCCCAAACAGGCTCAGAACATTGCCAAAGCTGTTGGAGGATGGGTTCAGTCTCTAGTGGGTAAGGGCAAACGCACATAGGTCTGGATTGGCCACTCATTGCGGAGCCTGCGCAGCACAAATATCTGTCGCCAGATGACTCTACTTGACAGTCAGCTTATTGGCTTGTCAAAAGTCAATTGTGTCGGTCAGCTCGCCTCGGTAAAACTTGTCTGTAGATGAACCTGTTTGTATGTGCTGTTTACATCAGCAGAATAGCGGCGTCCTTGCGGTCTGTTGATACCTTCGATAGATTGAGGAACGACATTTCTTCAGGATGGTCGAGCTAGTGAGCACTTTAATCGCCGAAGATGATAGCTTGTATCGTCAGCACGTGCGCGAGCTGCTCGAAGCGCGGCTATCGAGTTACGGCCCCTTTTACGTTGCCTCCAACGGGAAGGAAGCCCTTGAGCTGGCTAGTTTGCATTCCCCATCCTTTTTGTTGCTCGATATTCAAATGCCGGAGATGACCGGGATTGAATTAGCCCGTCAAGTGTGGGAGCGGCAGCCGGATACACGTATTCTGTTCTGGTCGAATTTCGCAGATGAAGTTTACGTTCGGGAATTGCATAAAATTGTCCCGCCGCAGACAGTGTACGGGTATCTCCTTAAGAACAGCACTGACGAGAAACTGATTAGTGCGATTCAGGCAGTGGTGCAGGACGAGCAGTGCGTGATCGATCGAGAAGTACGGGGGGTTGACTCTCGCTCGCAAAACAAAATTACCGGTCTCAGCGATGCTGAATACGAAGTATTGATCGATATCGCGTTGGGACTTACCGACCAAGCGATCGCCTCTCGCCGCTTCCTCTCCCGTCGTGGTGTCACCAACCGACTGCGAAATTTGTACGACAAGTTGGAAGTGAATAACGACCAGATCGAAAGCGATGAGTGGGGCACGACCTTTAGCCTGCGATCGCGAGCCATTCGTCTGGCGTTTAAGCGAGGTTTGATCAACCTAGCCCTCTTGGACGAAGAAGAAAAAGCATTGGATAACTGGCTCAGCCGTTACCGACTGGAGCCGCTTGAATAGCCAGACATTGCGAGCCAGTCTGGACAACATGTTTCTGTCCTAGCTAGACGCCGAATCAACGGAGGAGTTGAGGATCGGCTTCTTGTAAAGTCTGTCTGTCGTTCAGATGGAGTCGCTGGCAGTCACCGCTAAAATCTGTGGGGTGATTGGGGACGAAGGATGGTGGCTACAGACACGACTCAGCGCGTTCGGGAATTACAGGCATTGCTGCAACGGGCCAGCATTGCCTATCACGCTCTGGATGCTCCCATCATGGAGGACAGCGTTTACGATCGCCTCTATCGCGAGCTGCTAGAGCTAGAGGCCCATCATCCCGAATTAATTACCTCCGATAGCCCAACCCAGCGGGTGGGGGAGAAACCCGTAGACAAATTCGACTCCGTTCGACATCGCATTCCTCTATTCAGTCTGGATAACGCATTTAATGCGATCGAGCTACAAGAGTGGGAAGCTAAGCTGCTGCGGGTGCTGGGGCTAGAGGCCGATGCGAATCCTCTGGAGTACGTTTGCGAGTTAAAAATTGATGGTTCTGCACTGGCGTTGACGTACGAGAACGGGCTGTTGGTGCGGGGGGTCACCCGTGGTGACGGTCAAGCGGGAGAAGAGATTACCTCCAATATCCGAACCATTCGTTCCATTCCTCTCAAGCTGGCGACGGATACCCCTCCCCCGGCATTAGAAATTCGCGGGGAAGCGTATTTGCCGGATGCGGAATTTGACCGCATTAACCGAGAGCGAGAAGAAGCTGGAGACCCCCCATTTGCCAATCCACGCAATTGTGCTGCTGGGACATTGCGGCAACTGGATAGCCGTATCGTGGCCGAACGCAACCTCAGCTTTTTTGCCTACACCGTTCATTTCCCCGATGGCTGGCCAGGAGGAGAACGGCCAACCGGTCAATGGCAGGCATTAGAGCTGCTCCGTCAGTTCGGATTTGCCGTCAATCCCAATCGCAGTCTGTGTTCCTCCATTCAAGAAGTACAGGAATACTTTGAGGCGTGGGACGATCGCCGCCGTCAGTTGCCCTACCAAACCGATGGGGTGGTAGTAAAAGCTGATTCGTTTGCCATCCAGCAGGAGTCGGGATTTACCCAGAAAGCCCCTCGCTGGGCGATCGCCCTCAAGTATCCTGCAGAAGAAGTGCCCACCCGGATTCTCAATATTCAGGCCAGTGTGGGCCGCACGGGGGCTATCACCCCAGTGGCAGAACTCCAGCCGGTGCAGCTAGCTGGTACGACCGTCAGTCGTGCGTCGTTGCACAATGCCGATCGCCTAGAGTTGTTGGATGTTCACATCGGCGATACGGCGATTGTCCGTAAAGCTGGCGAGATCATCCCAGAAATTGTCTCGGTGCTGACAGAGCTCCGCCCGCCGGATGCTCAGCTCTATCGGTTGCCCAAGCGGTGCCCGGAATGCGACACCCCAGTCGTGCGGCCGGAGGGAGATGCGATTACTCGTTGCCCAAATGGCCAATGTCCTGCTCGCGTCCGCGGTCAGGTGGAACATTGGGCTAGCCGCAATGCTCTTGATATTGTCGGTCTGGGGGAATCGTTAGTGGAGCAGTTGACTCGCTTAGGGCTAGTGTCATCGGTGGCAGACCTATATCGGCTGACGGTTTCCGACCTGATGGGTCTAGACCGCATGGGTCAAAAGTCCAGCTCCAATCTGGTGGAGGCAATCGCCGCATCCAAACAGCAACTCTGGCACCGAGTGTTGTTCGGTTTGGGCATTCCATTGGTAGGGGCGGTGAACGCGAAAACCCTGACCCAACATTTTCCCAACATGGCGGCGTTGCAGGCTGCCTCGCCGGAGGACATCGCGGCGATCTACGGTATGGGGCACGAAATCGGTCAGGCGATCGCCACTTGGATGGCCGAGCCTGCCCATCAAGCATTGCTGACACAGCTCGATGACATAGGGTTGCAGCTACAACAGCAGGAGACAGTCGCAGATGCTGGGTCAGCCGTATTTGCGGGCAAGACATTCGTGATTACGGGAACATTGCCTCAGCGCTCGCGATCGGACATGAAAGACTGGATCGAGGCACGGGGAGGGAAAGTTACCAGCAGCGTCAGCAAGAAAACTGACTTTGTAGTAGTAGGAACGGATGCAGGCTCGAAGCTGGATAAGGCGCAAAAGCTAGGGGTGACAACGGTGAGCGAGGCTGAGGTGGAGCAGTTAGCTCAATTCCTCGACAACCCGCAGTCCTAATGGCTCTTTCGAGCAAATCCCCGGCTGTCTGCTGTTCGCAAGCAGGCAGATGGAGCATTCTGGCGTTACTGTAGTCGTTATTAAGAATGTAGTCGTTACTGAGATTGGCAGCGTGACCGTGAAGTTGCAGTGGACATTAGGAGTGGCGATCTCGGCGATCGCAATGGGCATTTGGGTTGCTCCCACCCACCAGACTAGCCACATCCACAAGTCCACCAGACTCACTCCCGATGCTAGAACAGTGCTACAGCTCGATAAAGCGGCGATTGGAACCCCCAAGCTTGTTCGCTCCAGGGCGATTGCAGATGCTTCACTGGCAATCTTGGATGATGAAACGCTGCTGGCCCAGAAAAACGGTGGCGATTCAGATACCCGCCCGGATTCATCCCGTTCGGGACGATTGCGCTTGGACGGTAGCACCCTAATTGCCAATGGAAGTTTGGCGAGCAGCTACGAAATATCGCTATCGCAGCAGGGACGAGTCACTGTCGAACTCAAGTCCGACGAATTTGATGCCTACCTCCGGCTGTTGGATTCGGAGGGCAATTTGATTGCTGAAAACGACGATCGCTCGGATTTTAACTTCAATTCTCGCCTAGATGAATCTCTAGATGCCGGCACCTACACCATTCTGGTCTCTACCTACGGTGTTCTGCAGCAGGGCCGCTACGACATCGGTGTCACCGGTCAAGCCGAGATCGCTGAAACTACATTCCCGTCTCCCTCCGACAGCAGCTTGATCCCGCTGGATATTCCTCAAACCATCGCGTCTCTCTCCGATAGTCGGGCAGCGGTCAGTGCTGAAGGCACCAGCTATCGCAGCGTTGTACAACTGTATGTCGGACAGGGCTCGGGGTCTGGCACATTGCTGACCGACGATGGGCTGCTGCTGACCAACTACCACGTGTTGACGGAAAGTGACGGTACCACCCTGACTGAAGAACCCATTTTTATTGGGGTGGCGACAGAGCCCGATCGCGCGGTTACGCCGCTGTTCCGTGGCACTATTGAGCGTTCGGCTGAAGCAGAAGATTTGGCACTCGTCCAAATTACCAGCGATTTATTGGGCAATCCCATTCCCGATGATATGAACTTTGACACGGTTCCCTTAGGGGATGCCGATGATGTTGGGTTGGGCGATCGTGTGGTCATTTTGGGCTTTCCCGGTACGACTTCTATTCAAGCTGGTGGCGCTTCGTACCTGACGCTAACAGAAGGGGTGATCGGAGCTATTTTGCCGCGCAACGGTCGCCGGCACGACTTCATTACCGACGCGACGGTAAATGCCGGAAATTCCGGTGGAGCGGCCTTAAATGCTGATGGAGAACTGATTGGTGTACCGTCTAGCAACGTGTCGGATACCAGTGTTGGCCCTGGAGATTTCGATACGGCTTCTGTACTGCGTGCCGTGACGGCGATGCCGGATGAATGGCGATCGCTGATTCGCTAGCACGGCTCCCAAATGTCTGGAGTAATGGCTTTCTGCGACAGTGGTGTAGAAAGCACAAGAGCGGTTTGGGTCGTTCCGTAACGGCTCAGTTTTTGCAATAACGTTTCAAGGTGAGGCAGGGAGTCAGTCACCACTCGGATGATAAAGGAAGCATCGCCAGTGAGATGGTGGCATTCGAGAAAGGCAGGTGTCTGGTCAACGAGAGTGTGGATGCGCGAATAATTCTGAGGAGACGTCGTGAGGTTCACAAATGCCTGGATGGTGATGCCAAGGGCCGCCAGGTCGAGCTGGGCCGCGTACTTTTGAATAATGCCTACTGCTTCGAGTTTGCGGACGCGTTCCGTAACCGCAGGACTGGACAGACCCACTGTGTCCCCCAGCGCTGTGAACGATTGTCTGGCATCGTCCTGTAACGCAGCTAAAATTTTCCAATCTGTTTCATCTAGCACCATAAAAATTCAAGGCTAAATACTAATCAAAGCTTAACTGTACAGCTAATAAATGAGATTTACCTTTGATTTTGTCTGGATTTCCCGGCTCAAAATTTTTAGAGTTTAGAGAGCTGCTGATGGGGTCAAATGCTCTTCCTACAGGGAATTGGAATTGGGATTGCAATTGCAGCTCCTGTCGGTGTGATTGGAGTTTTGTGCATCCAGCGTACCCTCACACAAGGTCGCTGGATTGGCTTTATTTCCGGCATGGGAGCCGCAACCGCAGATGCATTGTATGGCTGTATTGCTGGGGTGGGATTGAATGCGATCGCCGATTTGCTGGTCGCTCAAAGCCGCTGGCTATTGCTCATTGGCGGGGGCTTCTTGTGCTACCTCGGAGTGTCCACCTTCTTGCAAACACCGCCACACAAACAGCGGGTTGAGATCTCGCGACACGGTGCACTGATATCCTTTTTGTCTGCTCTGTTACTGACGCTGACTAACCCGCTGACTATCTTCTCGTTTCTGGGAATCTTCTCGGGTTTGGGTTTGGGACAAACCGAGCGTAATGCGGGGGCTTCTGTTGTCTTGGTATTGGGTGTATTTGTTGGATCGGCTCTGTGGTGGCTGACATTGAGTAGTGGTGTTCACTACTTATCTCGTCGGTTCCAGATCGGTCAACTTGTGTGGCTAAATCGGATATCGGGCGTTGCGATTGGGGTATTTGGTCTCGCTGCTCTCTGGCGTTTCTTTAACGCACTCTATGGATAACCTGTTGTATGGTAATCCGACTCTAATGTCTGGAGTCTGTAGACAGCTCAAAGCCTTCATTGGCAAGGAGAGGGAATGAGCAAACTTTCCACAGCGGATTGCCAATCGGCATAACTTGTTCTAATGCAAGAAAGACGTAGATATTTGGCTGGAACAACGAACCGGCAATAGTCACCCAGCACGATGAAGTTTTAGCAGTAAATAGGCGATCGCCACGGGGAAACATGCCACAAGAGCAATTTGGGGGACGATTTCCATGACACCTGCGAGAGCAGGTCCCAAGATAACGTAAGCAGCAAGGGATGCAGCGATCGCCCAGGTGCGCGAGAGCTTTGTGATGTTCATGGATAAGCAATGTTCGTATAGCTAGAGCGATTTGGCCTGCTCTAGCGGTGTTCTTAATGCGAGCACTCACCTATGAGTACCCCAACCAACAGCAATTAGATTAAAAAAAAGCCACCACCACAACGACGGGTAGTGGCCCCTGTTTTGACATTAGGTTGGTCGAATTAGCCTCTGATCTAAATTTCCCCAATCTTGATAAAAGTTACAGGGTGAGCTATAGAAAAACTGGTTGCGCAAAAGCACAGTCACTGTCTGATGACGAGCTGAAATACCCGCAAAATTACGGATGGCGAAATACAAGCCGATGAATAACAAAAAATAATAAAAACTATACCGAGTAAGCGTTTCATAAGGGGGTAGGCAAGTTTTGTAGTAAATACTACTGGCTTGACGATCGCACCTTCTCTATCCGGAAATACTCACTCGGTAAACTTTTTCGGCTTGCTTTAACTCAGCACAAAATTGAAAGTCGTTGTGCACTAAAGCTGGTAGTGCTAGACAGGGATATATCGGTAGTGACTGATTTGTAGTTTGCAATTGGAATACCAATCAAGATGAATTCTTGTTGGATGGTACTGACGTCTTGTCAAAATGCTTCGAAGAAAGTACGGCGCTGGATAGCTATTTTGACAAGAAACGTGTGTCTGACGGGCCTATTTTTTCCCTTACCCGATCTCTGGAATCGCTCGAACGAGCAGATTGGGTCTCTCAGGCTGCACCGGCTACATAGTTTTGGAGCGATTGAGCGATCACCTCTGCTGTTCGTTGTTGATGGTTGGGAGACGAAATGAGTTCGAATTCCTCTGGATGGATGGCGAATCCCAGTTCCAATAGCACTGAGGGACAGGTAGTGGCTCGAATCACTGCCAGGCTGGAAAAGAAATGACCGTAGTCTGCTTGACCCAGTTGATTGACCAAATCGAGATGTAGGGATTCTGCCAACTCTCGACTGTGAGGGAAGTACCAGAAGCTACCAATACCGCTAGTCGTTTCGGCGTTGCCACTATCGGGCAATGCGTTGTAGTGCAGGCTAACAAACAGATGGGGCTTCTGTTCTGCCTGCAGATCGGCGCGATCGGCTAGTGGAACGAAAACATCTTCCGTTCGAGTCATCAACACCGATGCTCCTTGTCGTTCGAGCACACTTTTGAGTCTCTGACTGACAGTGAGCACCAAGTCTTTTTCTGGCATACCCGTAGGGCCGCGCGTACCCAAATCAAGGCTGCCGCCATGACCGGGATCGATCGCCACTGTCAACCCCCGTAACGGAGCGTTGGCATCTACTTCCGGAGTGTGGCGCACCCGCAGCAGTAGCGTGGTGCCCTCGTAATTGATGTCGTATCCCCAGGCATAGTCTTGGGTCAAATGCAGAATGTAGCGCACGCGATCGTGACTAATCTGGGACCAGCTCACATCCTCCACCAGCGGATTATCGGGGGTTAGTTTAAAGAAATCGGTTTGCAAAACCGCACCATCCACATCCAGGACAATCTGCCCCGGTTCTTCGACAACGTTGTACGGCAGTCGTACGGTCATCGGGAGGCGCAACTCCGTCCACTCTCCCACCCGCACCAGTTGGGTGCTACCGATTGCGCTGCTGGGGGGCTCGGCAACGGTTTCGATATCTACCTCTTCGCTGGTAATCCAGCGATCGGATGCGGTGTGTAACCAGTCGTTTTCCCGCCCGATAATCCTGGACTCAGTGCCTTTCGGCCACGGGGAATAGCGAATGTAATTAGTGCTAGGGCCGTTGCGGGCGATCGCGTCATCGGTGTTGGCCCGAGCTACCAATACGCGATCGGGGTCCAGCACTTTCAAGGGGGCGGCCGGTTTCGTCACCACTTGGCCGCCAGCACTGACAGAGAGTTCGGGGGTGATTGTCGTCCCTGCTTTGCTGGCTGGCAGTTGTACGCAGGCTCGATATAAGCCTGGTTGAGCAACCGTTCCGGCGGCGGTTGGTGTGTCCGTCAAGATAGCGTTGGCTGCGGGGAGAGCTGTGGCGGATGATTGCTCTGCCAGTTGAACGCGACTATCCCAGAGCTGAAGTGAAACCTCGGCATTGGGGGTGGCGATCGCTTCAAAACAGCTAATCTCCCCCGGTAGTTGCCAGACTTCCGAGTTGGGGCGAATGGTGTCTTCCAAAATGCCTGCAGCAATTGGAGGCTGGCGGACGGGACTGCGACGGGTAACGTGGCGAACGAACTGCTGGGTGTGGCCGCTGGGGGATTGCAGGGAGAGGATGAGGGGGTTGCTACCGATTGCGAGGGGCACGCTGGGAGCAAAGTGGCCGGCGGGGCTGCGGTGAATGTCTTGGCCGTTAAGGGTGACGCGGGTGCTGGGAGGGGCGGTGCCGATGACGAATATAGATGGGGAAAGGGTAACGCGATCGTTGGGAGGATACACGATCGGGTCGGCAGCGTTCTCGCTATTGGCCACGTTGACAGGCAAGTTATTGACTTCCGTGTGAGTCTCGACGGTTGCTGCTGATGGCCGATCGGTTGCGTTGACCCCAAGGTGGGTCATGGGAGCATAAGGGGATGCTGGATTGGGGAAGGGGTGCGAGCGAACGGCGAGCGGAAGCACCAGCAGTAAGGACGCGATCGCCGTGCAGCCTAATGCAACGAATCGCTGCCAGAGACTCAAAACGAGCTTTGACTGTTGTGCCTTTCGTGCCATGCCGCCCATTTCCCTAATGGCTTACTGCGTATGGTTTTAGCGTGGTTGAGACTGTCTGGCCATTTCAAAGCTATAAAGACCCGCTAACATCCTGATGGTAAAGAACATGCAGGTGCTTCTGCTGCACAACGTCAGTTCGACAGGGCTATTCGAGTGGGATAGTTGCCCTACCGCACAACGACAGCATCAGGGTTTAATGCCTCTTGCGCCCTTCTCTCACATTGGAAGAAGGGTTGAGGATGAGGGCAATTGAACTCAGGTTTCACAAGTGTCGTTCCCTGTTCTTAAGGTTGACAGGGCATTAGCAGTTTGCTTCACGCGATATTGACTGTGCCTGTTACAACTGTGCCTGTGAGATGTGTATTAATGCACTCGTACTCGCACCAGGGCTATATCGGTATCAAGCGCCTGGTTTGTGTGTGGGGTGATTGTGCTAGTGTTGCTGCCGCATGCGCGGCGGAGATTCTCGATAGCCACTGCCAAGACGCGATCGCCTGTCGTCTGACTCTCCGCATCTAACAGCCACTGAATCCTCTCTGCTTGGAAAGGCTGCGACCCCGTGACGATGCTGCTGTTGAGTAGGTATAGGGTATTGCCAGACTTGAGCGGACGGCTGTCGAATGTGAATTCTGTGCCGCCGATTTGGCTGGCATCCTGTAGTTCCAGCGAGGAGTCTGTAACTGTCGAGGCAGCTCCGAGTGCGGGTCGTTGATTGGCCAACGGTGTCACTCGACCGCGACTGTTGACCACCACAGCCACGGTATTCCCAGCGCTGCAATACGTCAGGGTTTTATCGCTAGGGCAGAATATGCCGTACCAAATGCTAAATGCTCCCTCGGACGATCGCTCTCGGAGCTGCTGCTCAAGTGCGGCCAATATGCGATCGAGCTGATGACCTGTGTCGTCCACCTGCACAGTGGGTAGTGATGCGAGTGAGCGAGCGACCTGCAGGGCCGCATCAATGCCGGTTTTGGCTGCTTCCAGCAATCCGAAGGCAAACGTATCCTCGTCGAGCCAATGGCCGAAGATGCCGGTACCGTCCAGGTGAAGACAGGGGTGCCACGCTCGGCTGAACGAGATTTTGGCGTGGTTGTAGGAGGGGGGCAATAGCGATCGCAGGTACTCGGCAGTAGCCCGCAATCCCACATCCAGTTCTTGGGTTTTCAATTGCAGCGCTCGTTTTAACTCGAACGACCGGCAACCAGTGCGTATTCTGGCTTTCAGTTCGGCAATGTCGGGGGGCTTGGTCAAGAAATCGTCTGCCCCTGCATCCAACCCCCGCACGATATCTTCAACCGAATCGAAGGCGGTCAAGAGGATAAAAAAAGTCGCATTTAGCTCTGGGTACTCCCGCACCCGTTGGCACACTTCTGGCCCTTTCATGCCGGGCATCATCCAATCGCAGACAATGACTGCTGGCTGCAGGGCGATCGCTGTTTTCAGACCAGATTCTCCATCCGATGCGATGTCAACGTCGTATCCCTGTTTCAGAAGGATGCGTTTGAGGGTGAGCTGAATGGTGATGTCGTCATCAATAACAAGAATTGTGGCCATGGCCCAAGACACCTCGACCTAAGAGTTGCCGCACTGTGAGTGAGATTGTCTACGTGCAGTTTTGGCTTGAAGATCTCTATGGATTTTACGTTTCATTCCACCACAGGCCTTTGCTGGCGCTGTTCTACCTGATGCGAACTCTTCCCAAATATACAAATGGAGAGACTGAGAGTCTATTCAGATAAACAAATCGTGCTGCACTCATCTGTCACTAGTGCAGCACGTTAGCCAATCGAATTGTCGTCGCCGATCGCGCTCGCTGAAGAACAGTGCAAACGACTGTTATGCTGCCATGCCTCCGTGCTCGTTTTCAGAGCGATCGTCGGGCTCGCTAGACACAGATGCGTCGTCTAGCGTGTAGACAGAAGAGCGAGACTCGCGAAAATCATCGATTTTGCCGCGGACGGCGCCGACTAAGCGAGCGACTTTATCGTTCAAGCCTTTTTCGTAGTACAGCTCGTTGGCCTGATTACCCAAGGCGACTGCTTGGGTTCCAGTCTCGGCCAGCCAGTGGAACGTTGCAACCGACGATTTACCGACAAAGAAAATCACCAGCGCCATGATGTCGATGACACCTGACACGTACTCAGTTGTTTTCGCTACAGCTTCGGCATATGCCGGATCTGCTTTGTAGTCCCACAGCTCCTGGGTATCCGAAACAATAATGTTCGATCCCTGGCTGTTTGCGTTGTTCTCGTCACTCATGGCTCACCTCAGCGCTCGCGCTCTATAGTTGCATACCCGGCTATTGCATCTCTAGCTTGTCACGTCCATCTTCCTCGACCATTTTGCTTTGGGCAACGGCTCGACGCTGGCTGAAAATCACTTCAGGGTACGAGTCGGCCCGGGGTGTGGAATTGTAGGGCGCAAGGCCGCAGAGACCGCAATCGCTTATAGCACACGAATTTTAACGTGGTGCTGGACAATCGTCTTCCGCATATTTCTATTATTCAGCCGCGACCGGCTGAGAGGGGTTTCCTGAAGAATGCCTGAAGATTTACCCAAGATTCTCTTCAGAAATTATCAGCTCCTTCTGGATTGAGATTGGTTTACTGGCACCGTACGCTATTCCACTCCGTACGCTTGCTGTCCTTCCTTGTTGGGGCAGCATTTTCTGATGGCTATATCGTTTGGCAATTTTCTACTGAGGGTTCCCTAACCATTTCCCCTGGCAAATCAAGGGTTTTAGCTGTCTCTAGACTCTAGAACTTACAGCGGATTGCTATACAAGGTGGTGTGGTTATCTGGATGAGATATCGGGATGTGGCCTGTACCGTCGAGGTGTTTATGTGGCTGCACCGTAAGCTCCGCCCCCAGGAGTTGCGATCGCGATCGTATCCCCGATATCTAGCTGTACGCGATCGCAACTGTTGAGAGCCACTACAGACCCATCTCGGCACTCCACACGAGTGCTCCCCACGGCTCCATTCCCTCCGCCTGCTAACCCCGGTGGTTCGACGAGCCGGTGGTCGGACAGGATGGCGGCTGTGGCCGGTGCCAAAAACTCCAATTTACGAATGACTCCATTGCCTCCGGCAAACTGACCGACGCCGCCACTGTTGGGGCGAATAGAGAATTCTTTGAGCAGGACCGGAAATCGCCATTCCAAGACTTCCGGATCGGTGAGTCGCGAATTGGTCATGTGGGTTTGGACGGCATCGGTCCCCGCATAGGTGGGGCCAGCTCCAGAGCCACCGCAAATGGTCTCGTAGTACTGGAAGCGATCGCTGCCAAACGTGAAATTATTCATCGTCCCTTGTCCGGCAGCCATCACTCCCAACGCTGCATATAAGGCGTTGACGATGGCCTGAGAGGTTTCCACATTGCCTGCCACCACGGCAGCGGGATAGCTCGGATTGAGCATACTGCCGAAGGGAATGACCAGTTCGAGGGGGGTGAGGCAGCCCGCATTGAGGGGGATTTTGTCATCGACTAGCGTGCGAAAGACGTACAGGACGGCTGCTGTCGTGACGGCGAGTGGGGCATTGAAATTGGTGGCTAGCTGAGGGGATGTGCCGGTAAAGTCGATGCGGGCGGAGCGGGTGCTGGCATTCAGCACGACTTGCACCTGGATCTGGCTGCCGCCATCCATGCGATAGCAATAAAACTGCTTTGACCGATCGCGGGGTTGGGTTGAGGCCAGTGAGGCGATCGCCGATCTAACAGATTCTTCGGCATTGGCCTGAACGTAACCCATGTACGCTCGCACGGTAGCTAATCCGTACCGATTGACTAGCTTGTGCAGCTCTTGCACCCCCCGCTCGTTGGCGGCAATTTGTGCTTTCAAATCGGCAATATTCTGGGCAGGGTTGCGAGCGGGGTAAGGACCTGTGGTGAGGATGTCCAGGAGGGCTGATTCGCAAAAGGTACCTTGCGAAACGAGCAGAATGTTATCCAGTAAGATGCCTTCTTCATCTACCGTTGTGCTGTTGGGGGGCATAGAACCAGGGGTGATGCCGCCGATATCGGCGTGGTGACCGCGAGAGGCAACGTAAAACTGAATTGAGGTATTGGTGCTGTCAAAAACGGGGGTAATGACGGTGATATCGGGTAGGTGGGTGCCGCCGTTGTAGGGGTTATTGAGGACGTAGACATCGCCGGGACGGAGGCGATCACCTCGATCTCGCATCAGACTTTTCACGCTGGCGCTCATGGAGCCCAAATGAACGGGAATGTGGGGGGCGTTGGCCACAAGCTGGCCGTTGGCGTCGAATAAGGCGCAGGAAAAATCCAGACGTTCCTTGATGTTGACGGAGTAGCTAGTGTTTTGCAGAGCGATGCCCATTTCTTCGGCGATCGCCCGAAATAGGTTATTGAAAATCTCCAGCAATACTGGATCGGGGACGGCATCTGCGGCGGATTGGCGATCGACGGCTGTACGAGGTGCTGCCTGATTCGCGACTTCAGGATGAGTGACTTCGGGATTAGCGACCTCAAGATTGACTCTCTCAAGGATGAGGTCGAGGCGATCGCTCACGGTTGCTTGCCAGCCAGCCTCAATGACGTTCGTACCTGACGATTCAACCACAATCGCCGGGCCTGTAATGCAAGCGCCTGCCTGCAATGCTTCCCTCTGAAAGACAGGCGTGTTGTGCCAATGTCCCCGTTTGGGAGCTTTGAGATCTCTGTTAGCTCCAGAAGCTGTGTTGATTCCGTAGACGGGAACCGTGGCGATCGCTCTCAACGTGCTGTCCTTGGAGACAGTGCCAGCTTGGACCTCAGGGGCAGACATGTACCCGATCGATTCCACCGATAGCGATTCCACGACTAGTGTCTTATCGGCCATGACAAACCCGTAGCGCTGGCGATGCAGTGTCTCAAACTGCGATCGCATCTCATCGAGGGGGCCAACTGCAACCAGCAACGGCGCATCCGTTCCGGCATATTTCAATTGCGCTTTAAACTCAACGTCGACCCGATCGGCTTCGATCCCCTGCCCCTTCAGTTGCTTGCGTCCCGCTGCTGCCAGCTCCCGGACCTCTTGTGCAAGCTGAGGCATCAACTCGGGAGTCAGCTCGGCCTCAACCGCGCAGTCCTGCAGTACGCGCAAATCCGCCAATCCCATGCCGTAAGCCGACAATACCCCTGCGTAGGGATGAATAATGATGGTTGGGATACCGAGGGTGGCGGCGATCGCGCAGGCATGCTGTCCACCCGCTCCGCCAAAGCAGCACAGGGAATACTCGGCTAGGTTGTGGCCCCGCTGAATGGAAATCTGCTTGATGGCGTTGGCCATGTTCTCAACCGCGATCGCCACAAACCCTGCAGCTACGTCTACTGCCGAGCGTCGATCGCCTGTTTGCTCGTGGATGGTGTGGGCCAGGGTGTCAAATTGCTGCTGCACCACTTTGGCATCCAGCGACACATCTCCTGTAGAACCAAACACGTGGGGGAAAAACTGTGACTGTAGCTTGCCCAGCATCACATTGGCATCCGTGATCGTTAATGGCCCACCGTTGCGATAGCAGGCTGGTCCCGGGTACGCTCCTGCCGATTCCGGCCCGACGCGATAGCGGGAACCATCAAACTCCAGAATGGAACCGCCCCCCGCTGCAATGGTGTGGATGGCCATCACGGGCGATCGCAGTCTCACTCCTGCAATCTCTGTTTCGAAGGCTCGTTCGTACTCGCCGCTGTAGTGACAGACATCGGTGGAGGTCCCCCCCATATCGAACCCGATAATCTTGTGCAGACCTGCTATCTCACAGGTTTTGACTGCCCCCACAACTCCTCCGGCAGGCCCCGACAAAATACTGTCTTTGCCGCGAAATCGGCGTGCATCGGTGAGGCCACCATTGGATTGCATAAACATCAATCGTGTATCGCCAAGTTGAGCGGCAACGCGATCGACGTACCGTCTCAAAATAGGTGACAGATAGGCGTCTACGACCGTCGTATCCCCCCGACTGACCAGTTTCATCAACGGGCTGACATTGTGGGACACCGAGATTTGCGTAAAGCCAATCTCGGCCGCAATCTGGGCTACCCGCTGCTCGTGGGCTGGATAGCGGTACCCGTGGACGAACGCGATCGCGATCGCCCGAATACCGATGTCGAACGCTTCTTGCAGCCGCTGACGCGTCACGTCTTCATCCAAGGCCAACCGAACCTCTCCGGTTGCTAACACCCTCTCGGGAATTTCCACCACCTGCTCGTACACCATGTCTGGTAGGACGATTTCGCGGGCAAAAATATCCGGTCGATTCTGGTAGCCAATCCGCAATACATCTCGGAATCCACTGGTTACGGCAAAAACCGTGCGATCTCCTTTACGCTCCAGTAACGCATTGGTGGCCACTGTTGTTCCCATTTTGACGGCTTCGATGGGGGCCGCGTCTGCTAGGCGCGTAACTTCATCCGATGCCTCTGTTATTCCTAGACAGTCCCGAATTCCCTGTAAGGCAGCGTCCCGATACTGCGCGGGATTTTCGGAAAGCAACTTGCGTACTTGCAAGTGACCATTGGGTTGCCGAGCCACGATGTCGGTGAATGTACCGCCGCGATCGATCCAAAACTGCCAGCCTCTAAGTGGGTCTTTTAGTTCGGGTCGCACGTGTTGCGATTCGCGGGGGCTCATATCGTCAGATCGAGAAATTCGCATCCATCAGCCTAGCGCCTCGCGTTCTCCTGCCCTCAACCGAGCCCGCTCTGCATATATAGCGTTGGCAATCTGCTATGGGGAGTACCTAAGCATTTCTCCGGGTAAACCAAAGCTTTTCACGATCTTCGGGCTCTATATCTTATAGCGGATTTCCATAACCGTCGGCGCAGCCCCATCAGTAGTAGAGCCTTCCGGGAGCTCAAGGCCTTACAGCGGGTAGATTTAGTGCTGTTTCCCGCCCCTCTCAATTGGCCTAGCGTACGTAACTGTTCCCTAAATCCTGATTTATTACAGATTTCATTGCATAAAGTTCCGTGGAGCTGCGGATAACAGATACAGATTGGAGAGAGTTCAATAACAAAACATCTGGTCTCCACTGCTGGAGTTGATGTAACCATCTAAATGTCTACGTTTAGGCTTCGACATTCATCTTCATTGCGACATCCGTTTGTTCCCCGCATCTTGTTCAACTTCGCTAGGATCTTATAGAGGCGATCTCCGTACAATTCAGCAGTTTTTTCGTTTGAGAGATATTAGATTGCCGGATACAGCAGTCCGGTATTCGCAATTTAGTATTCATCGGGCGAAAACTGTTGGAGCGCTTTCAAGATAAGCGTTGTGGCTGTTCGGTTCAATGTCAGTATGGACGATCAACTTGGGGCCTGGAGCTGGTTGTACGCTTGCGATATTGATGCGATCGCACAAGCTTTATAAAGCTGGCTTGAGTTCATCGTAAATACATCTTCATCGTGCCTAAAATAGCTAATTTGTTTCACAACTCATTCACAATCTCTCCTTACATTATGAATTGTCAGAAACAACGATTCGGTGACGCGCAATGACCATTAAGCAACTGGTTGAACAAGTATTTCTAGACACCATCTTGACTGCTGATGTGGAAGAGCAAATCAATTTGCTGTTGTGGAGTAACCAGTTCGATACTGCTGATATTGCGGCTCTGGATGCTCTAGTCATTGCTTTACAGCTCAATGAAGTAACCGTTCCGAGCTACAGTGCGTTTGTGTCTGCTTAAGTTGCTTCCTTGCATATACCGTTCGAGTCAGAAGGCGAAGGACGAGTGCTGTGAATCGTTGAATAGGTCGCGTGTTGTCAGGTGCTCTGAGTAATAACGCCGACTGACTCCTCACAAGTTTGAGTTTGTAGCTGTAGTCTCCCCCTGCTTGCAGGGGGATTTTTTTTCGCGCGTTGCCATCTTTGTGTGTGTAGCAATCTGCAATCCGCTATGGAGATTCCCCTAAGCATTGGTTTTGAAAAGGATGGCTTTTCGCTTTCCCCGAGCTTCAGACCTTACAGCGGATGGCTAAAAGCAAGATTTGGGCCGTAGGATATTGCGGCTGTGACGGATGGTGCCCTCATCGCATTCGGCTTGGAGAGGTCACCGTTGCGGCATGACGCTACTAAGGTATGCGTGTTTTGTGAACGGGGATTGCAGGAAGTTTGGCTGATCTGTCTGGTTGGCGTTCGTATTCTCTAGCTATCGGGTATCGACCTGTGGTGTGTTGAGGCCCCGATGTGAGGGTATGGAGACGCAGGCGATGACATGGCGACATCATGTTCTGAAGTTTGGGATTTGGTTGGTGGCTGAGGTGCTGCTGAATGTCTACGGATTGGACAATCTGGCCGACTACAGCGAATATCTCTTTGAACGACACCACGGAATAACCAGTGCGCAGGTACACCAGGTACTGATGCTAGAGGCGAGTGCTTAGGACGCGAGCTTACTCAGCGAGACATACGAGACTGAGTGGTTATCTAGACTCAGCCCAATCAGTCTCTGCGAGTGATGTACCTGGAAACTCAATGGGGTTGTCCAATGACTGGATCTGAGCTTGCAGCCGTTGCAGATCGCTAAAGTCGTTCGGTATGTCATCCACCAGGCTGGCAGGAGACAGATCTTCGGAGATCGCAAATGCCGCCGCATTACCTGACCCCGAGCCGATCGCCCATTCCACGGGATGCACGCGATACGAAGCTGCTGCAATGTGAGTGGCGGCAATGTTCTTCGCCCCTGCTAGCAGATTATCGATCTGTTGCGGGATCAGCGCTCGCAACGGAATTTGATAGGGATAGGCGAGAATCACCCCTTCATAATCAATATCGGCTGGATCGGGGGAGAAATCATCTGGCTGTACGCAGGCATGGAAGTCAATGGGGTACTGTCCTACCCCAACCGAGTCGCCAAACACGAACGGACGCCCCCGCTGCACTTCGGAATCTTCGACCGAAATATCTGACTCGTAAATTAAGAACCCGTCGGGATATCCCACACCAGGACGACCCAATAGCCGACGACTCTCGCGAATGTACGGATACCGAGATAAGCCGCTGGCGGTGCCCATTGGTGACTCCGCGCCTGTCATCAGTCGGTAGTAAAAGTTGTAGTTAGGCTCGAACTCGGGACTGTCGCCCAGCAAAAAGTCCGTGCGACCTGCCATCAGCCAGTAGAAATACCCCAGTGCATGTTGCTCCCCTCTCGCCAGGGCATATTGACGCAGCCCACCACGCCAGCCACCCGGTTCCAATTGCCCGGACTCTTCCAATTGCTGTTGAGTCAGGATGAAATTGCGATCGGGAGTAGAAATGCGCCAGTCGTTCCCCCACGTCCAGTTCTGCATTGACTGGTCGCCAACGCTGATAGCCTCGGCGTCGTTAATGTCGCTGATGCCGACGGCTCCCTGGATACGGCGATAAGTAAACACGGCGGTGAAGTCAAACCGGTCCTGTTCGAAGCTGTAATATCGACCGTGCTCTTCGTCGTTGTAAAAATCGGGTCGAATGGGCGCTTGTGGTGTGGCTGTCCGCTCCATCACAAACGTGTAGGTGAATCCCTGCGTGCAGTATGGAGTGGCCACTTCCTTGGCTGACGGTTCCCAGTATTGGGCCAAACTATCGGTGCCCAGCAGATACGGTACGCCGGATAAAGGCCACAGCTCGCCAGTTTCGGTGGCGTCAATGACCATCCAGGGGATGTCGTTATTGGCGCGATCGCTCGGTGGCATAAATGTGATGAGCTGTTTGTCCCAGTCTGCAGAGGGCTCGGGCTCGTAAAACTCCAGAATGTACTCGGATAGATTGCCTCGGTTGCCGCCCTCCAACTCGGGGCGGCGGGGGATGTTGGAAATAGCATCCACTGACTCAACTAAATGTCCGTTCGTGTCCACCGAGGAGATGACAGTGTCGGTAAAGAGCTGCAGTTGCCCGGAATCCACATAGGGTTGCAGCATATTCTGCAATACTTGGTGCCCTACTTGTGGCGAGAAGCACAGCACGCTGACCCAGCATTTGCCGGGGTTGGGATCGCCGTCATATGCGTCTACGATGCGATCGCGAAACTCGCTATATCCCGACGGGAAAATGTTGTTGTCCCGCTGCAGCGGACGCTCATCGAGGGCCGAGACTCCCTGAGCGGTTGCTTGACCGCCAATCCAATCGGTAATCTCCGTCATGCACACTTGCCGACCAAGTCGCAAGCTGTCGTAAGCGGCAGCAACGCCTCCCATGCCGCCCCCCGCAATTAAAATTTCGCACTCGACTGTTCGTGACTCTGCAACGGGGGCTTCCTGAGCCTTGGCCACCAATCCCGGCAGTATCAATCCGGCGGCACTTGCCAGCACAGCAAGATGCCAGTGTTTGGAGATTACGACTTTGAAAGGGGCCATCAAGAGCTACCTCACGCGTTCCGAGCAAGACTCGACTGCTGCTATCGCGATTTGCAGGAGTGTAACAGGCCGAGCCACATTCACCGGAGCCAGCCTAGCAACAGTCATTGGGCATCAACCACTGTTATCGGTTTACTTGCCGTTTGTGTAGGTGTTCTGGTGTACCTCAAACATCTGCTGCTTCTGCGATCGCTTCGGTAAACCAGCGGGTAATGGTTCCCGGTCGTGTAATGGCCGAACCCACCACTATTGCCCAAGCTCCGTTGGTGATCGCCTGTGCGGCCCATTGCGGTGAGTTAAAGCGTCCTTCGGCAATGACCGGAATGTCGTAGGTATCTGCCAGTCGTGCGAGTAGATCGAGATTTGGACGATCTCCAGGCAAATGGGCGGTTTCGGGTGTGTATCCACTCAGGGTCGTGGACAAGCAGTCGGCTCCTGCCTCGACACATGCTTTTGCATCGTCTTCCGACGAGATATCGGCCATGACGATGCAGGTGTAGCGGCGTTTGACTTCGCGGATAAACTGGGGGCCGGTATAAGCTTCATCGGGGATAGGGCGCGATCGCAGCGTGCCGTCAATGGCCACTACATCACAGCCTGTTTTCAGCAATTCCTCGACCGCTTGAAACGAACCGGTAATGCAGACGGTTCCATCTGGAAACTGGGACTTCACGAGTCCGATTGTCGGCACAGAAACCCGTTTCACAATTGCCTGTGTTTTGGCTGTTCCCTCAGAGCGAATCGCTGCAGATCCGTTCCGTTCAGCCACTTGCGCGAACATGGCCACGCCTTCCGGAGAATTAAACGGGCTATCTCCCTCCGCTTGGCAGGACACGATGAGGCGGTGATGTAGGGACTCAAACAATTCAGCAGTGTTCATCAGCCACCTTGCCAAGAATGAATCGCATAGAGATTTAGATCGACCATGGGTTTGCTAGTCACAGGTGGGAGCGGGCAATCCCTTGCGTTCGTGGAGTTGCTTCAAGATTTCGGCGTGACGCTTGCGGGTGATGGGATAAAAGAACGCCAACACTAATCCACACACTAGGAACACTGAGGGAAGGGGGCCGATCGCCACACGAATTGCCATGAGAGCGGATTCCGGTTGAGCTACCAGCTCGCTGTCAAACCCCGAGAATTCTAATGCTTGCCCAACCATAAATAGACCAAAGGCCAGCCCCATTTTTTGCAGTAGAACCATAAATGCGTAGAAGATTCCCTCTCGACGTTCCCCCGTGTTCAGCTCGTCTTCATCAATGACATCCGGGATCATTGACCAGGGAATGAGATAGGCCGTAGATACTCCCACACCTGCCAACACGCAGAGGAAGTACAAGAACCCCACCTGACCTTGGGGCAAAAAGAAGAGAAAGATTTGAGCAATGATCCACAGCGACATGCCCATGAAGTACACAGCTCGCTTGCCTACCTTGCGGCTGAGATTGCTCCATATAAACAGCATCGCGATCGCCGTACTCTGCACCGTCAGCGCCAAAGGAGTTGCATCTTCAAGCCCCATCCAATGTTCTGCATAGAACGGAATAATGCTGGCAGTCAGCTGAAACGATAGCCAGGATGCCAGGTATATACCGATGACGAATAAGAACGATCGCGTGCCAAACGCAATCTTGATTTGTTCGAAGGGAGAGAGATGGTGTTCGGTGGCCGAACTGTAGCGCTCTTCGGTTCCCCACACACACAGGAAAATGGGGATCACAGCGATGATAGCGATCGCCCCTGCCAACATCGCGAACTGAAGCTTTAAGTCGCCTACCAGTTCGGAAATCACCTGAGCCAAGACGAGCGCTAGAATGCTGCCGCTGATGGAGAAGGTGAATCGGAAGCTATTGAGACTCGTTCGCTCGTTGTAGTCCTCGGTTAGCTCTGGAGTGAGGGCCGCATAAGGCAGATTGAAACAGGTGTAGAAGGTGTGGAACAGGATAGCTACGATCGTGTAGTACCAAAACAATGGCCAGGGATTCTCGGCAACATCCACCCCAAAATCCGGTACCAGCCAGCCCACGAAAAACGCAATTCCAAATGGAAACGCTGCCAGCAACATCCAGGAATGGCGGCGACCCCAACGGGATTTGGTGCGATCGCTGAGGCTGCCAATCAGTGGATCGTTAATGGCATCCCACCCTTTGCCGATCAGCAGCACGGTACCAGCCATTCCGGGGGGCAATCCAGCGACTTCCGTGAGGAAGTAGAGCAGGTAGAACACCATGATGGTGGCGGTCATACCTGCCCCCATGTCCCCCACACCAAATGCCAGCTTGGTCACCAGACTCAACTTTTCAGAGCGTGGAGGAGAGGTTGCCGCAGGCTGAACGCCCGGATCGACGCTAGAACTCATAGAAAATTAAGCTTATGTAACGATCGCTTCCCCTATGGAAGCATGTTTTCCAAAGCAGCTTGTAAATCGCTCGTCACTGACGCGACTGCGCCACGTCGATCGGCCTTGTAACTCTCCCGATAACTCGTGACGGAAATGGGCTCGCTGATTGTGAATCTTGCCGTTCGTTGACCCAATTTCGGCTTCGACCCCACCGGCTTATTCTGCAGCCGTGCAACTAGATCCCACAAAATGATGGATGTTTCGGCCACCCGCTCGGGAGTAGGGTTATCAGCTACGTAGTCTTGTCGTAAGGCAACGAAATTTTCCACGATGCGCATGTGCCACAGCAGTTCGTTGGACTCTTTGGCGACGCGATCGGCCAGCGCCTTTTCCACCATCGACAGTTGCTCGATATCTTCAATGTCTTCGCGGAAGATGCGATTCCAGGCTGCCTGCTCGATTTTGTGTCGTCGTTCGATCAATTCCCCTTTTGGCCTCATGTTGAACGCACGTTCCGGCACGCTGAGGGACGCAGATAACAACGCTTGCAGGCGCTCTTGAAGATCGCCCTCCTGCGATAAGTCCTGACTGTAAAACTTGATGTAAAACTGCTCGACTTGGGGCAATAGATAGTCGCCTAGTTTGACGAGGCGATCGCGGAACCACAAGCCCATTGGCTTACCCTCCAGTGACGGGAGGGACTGTGCTATGTCCAGTCCGCAATCGGCTTCTAGCTCGCAGAGTAGCTGATGAATTTTCCGCCACGGTGTTTGGTTAAACGTGTAACGCAAGCCTATCGGCACAATGAAGACTTCCTCATCGCGCCCTGCTTTCTGCAAGTCATCCACACACCAAAACCCCATTTGAGCCACACCCGGTTCCAGTGGATTGATAATTTCGCTGTAGCCATTCACGGTGCCTTCTGGGGCCATCGCTAGCGGGAATGGACCATTCACCAGCAATTCCCGCGTCATCTTGAGGGCGGTGCGATCCACCGTTCCTCGCTTAATCGGTACCGAGCCCATGCGCGGAAATAACCAGCGAGCGCCCGCTCCGCCCCACATCAAAATGCCGCGCTCGTATAGGTAATGGGCGTGGCCCTCACCAGGGATTGGTTTACCCATCTGCTTGCCTAGACGAGGCAATACGCTCAGCATCATGTGCTCGATTGAAGGCGGGTCGTCCGTGGATGGATGGCGGAAGGCCAGGATAAACCGGGATTTTTTGGCGTAGAACGACCGGAATAAGTCCACCAGTGGTTCGGGATTGTCAATCGTGACTCCATCCACGCTGGCGTTGCGCTTCATCCACAACGGCCCCAGGATTTTCAGAACCGGGAACACGATGGGATTGAAGATAGGAGGAACAAATTTGAGGGGGGGCTGAACGGAGTCAATCTGCAGCATAGAGCGTTACAACGAATGGCAATCGATCGGATATGAAGGGGGGACTTGTTGAGGTGAGCCACCAATCCAGTCCTGAGACCGATCTAGTCCTGAGACTGAATTCAGTCCTAAGTACGTGGCAATGGTTCTTTACTGTACGGAACACCGGTAAAGAGGTTCTACTAATCGGAGTACATGTCTGCGACCAGATTGGCGTAGCGTTCGATCGCCTGTTTGCGCTTCACCTTCAGCGTTTGGGTCATCAGTCCGTTTTCGACTGTGAACGGTTCTGGCACGAGGCGGAAATCGGCAATGGTGTCGTCGGCACGATATCCCGGACGCTCCTTCACTCGCTGTCTCAGTTCGGCTGCCAGTAGATCGCGGGTTTCTGGTAGCTCTAGGACCGCATCTTTCTCTAATCCTTGGGCTTGCCCCCACTCGGCGATCGCCTCTTCGTTGATCACCACCAATGCCCCCAAGCGCTTTTGGTCTTGTCCCACCACCACAATCTGAGAAATGTACAAACTGCGACTGCAAGCATCCTCTAGCGGCACCGGTTCGATGTTTTCGCCATTACGCAACACAATGGTGTCTTTGGCGCGACCGGTTAACACTAAATCGCTGTCAGGAGTGAGCCAGCCCAAGTCTTCGGTGTTGAACCAGCCGTCGGCGTTTAGGACTTTGGCCGTTGCTTCTGGATTGTTGAAATATCCCTGCATGACCTGTGGCCCACGGGCGAAAACGAGGCCAATGCTGCCTTGAGGTAGTGGCTGATGGGTTGCCGGATCGACAATTTGAATCTCTGTGCCGACAATGGCTCGACCGACCGACCCGCGAACATTATGGCTGGGGCTACGTCCAGCCAGTACGGGTGAGGTTTCTGTTAGCCCGTAACCGTTTAGCACCTCGATGCCGACTAATTCGAAAAAGCGATCGATGTGGTTGGGCAGAGAACCACCACCGCTAGCGGCGTAACGGAGTTGCGGTGCAATGGTGTCGCGAATTTTGGCGTAAATCAGGCGATCGCCCAATGCGTGCAGCGGTGCAAGTGCAGCAGCCTGCAGTTTAGCTTGCTGTCTGGCGACAGGAGAGATATCAAAATGCTCTAAAGAGGTATTCGTGGCGATTCGCTGTTGAGTGAGATAGCGATCGCTCACCCCCAAGAAAAACTCGGCCAGTTGCTTCTTGAAGCCTTCTTGCTGTTTAAGCTGCTGCTGAACGCCGTCGTACAGCAATTCCCAAATGCGCGGCACCGCCACCATAAAGTGGGGCTTTTCAATGGCCAAATCTTTTTTGAGGTAGCGCGGGCCGGTGTAAATCAGGGTGCATCCCTGGCTCAACACAAAGTATTCGCCAGCCCGTTCGTAGGCGTGCCAGGTGGGCAGGATAGACAGGACGCGATCGCCATCTTTTAATTGCATGAGCTGGCGCAGGGCCTCCACTTGGTGCATGAGGTTGCCGTGGGTGAGCATCACCCCTTTGGGTTTGCCGGTGGTACCGGAGGTGTAAATCAGGGTGGCTAGGTCTTGGCGGGTGAGAACGGGGGGCTGGAAATCGTGCGATTGCCCGTTCGCCTGTACTTCTGCGAAGGTGGTGCATCCCTCTAACTGTTCATCGGACAGGAGAATGACATGCTCTAGCGGATAGTCTGTCAACTGGGGCTGCAACTTGGCCCAGGCTTTGGCATGTTCGACAATGACGGCCCTACTTTGGCTGTGGCGAACGATATAGGCCAGTTCTTGCGCATCGGCCACCGAGCTACGGGGGGCATTCACCAGTCCGGCCATCATGGTGCCCGCATCGCAGGTGAACCAGCGGGGGGAGTTTTCGGAGATGATGGCGACGCTATCTCCTTTGGATAATCCTAGTGCTTGCAAGCCGCTGGCAAAATCCAGTGCCTCTCGATATAAATCTCGATAGCTGAGCGTTACAGACGGTTTGCTGTGGGGGGCGCAGAGGGCCGGGCGATCGCCAAATCGCTCGGCAAGCTGTTGCCAGAGAATCGGTAACGTTATTGAGTCATTGAGTTCAGAAGAGGACATCATCACCGCACTGAAACACCCTTGCTTTTGAGTATGAACGGCTGACGAGGATTGGCAAGAGATGGGCATAGTGGTCTCCAGGGGCAATTGACGATACGGCCATAGTTAGATGCTAGGTAGAGATGCTTGTCGGAGGAGAACCGGTGGTGCCAGTTTAGCGATCGGCCCCGTTCCCTCTGGCTGGCTCTGGCGGGAGATGTTCGAGTATTGCTGTGACACCGGCGATCGGTTCACCGATTTTGTACGGGAGGCGAATAGAGTGGAGAGTGCTTGCTACTACTGCCTGGACTGTTTACGGCTACTCGTGCCGTGTGCTGGTCTTTTCTCTGTTAATTGGCTGGTGTTAGCTCTATTAAGCCAGCCTTGAATTTGCATTTCCAGAGCAGCACCTGTTCTGCTGAATTCCCTGTCCTGTTTGGTTTCTTCAATGGTTTCGATCGCTCGCCGCAACCTGTTTGCCGATATTCCCAGACTTCTGGTTGCCCAAGCGGGAATCATGTTTGCCGTTAGTTTGGTGACGATCCAGACTGGCATTCTAGAAGGATTCACTCGTTCCACCACCTTAGTGATTGAAAACTCGCCGGCAGAGGTGTGGGTGGCGTCAGAAGACATGGTGTATCTAGAGCTGACATCATCGTCGTTGTCCACAGAGCAAGTAGACGATCTTCTGGCTATCGAAGGGGTAGAGGCTGTGGAACCCCTATTTCTATCTGCAAACCGTTGGGACTCTGAACCTGGAAACCTGACTCCCGTCCGCATGTATGGCTTCGATCCAAATGGCACCCTGTTCGATCCGGGGCCGATGGTGGAGGGGTCACGCGAGGATTTAAACCAACCATTTACGGCGATTGTCGATCTCACTCAACTCGAGTCTTTGGGGGTGACTGAGATCGGAGAACAAGCCGAACTCAATCTGATTTTTGTGGAGTTGGCGGGGGTTGTCCGAGATAGCCAGTCGATTGCCTCTAGCACGCATGTGTATCTGTCGTTGGGCAATGCCTACGACTATATGGGGTTGCCCTATGTCCCGGCTAATGATGGTGAATCGTTGCCCATCGGTCCTACAACGTATTTCTTACTAGACCTGGCTGATGCTGCTGATTTTGATGTTGTGTCGGAACAAGTGTCAGCCACTCTACCGGGGTATATGGCGTTTTCTAAATCCGAGATGATTGCTCGTACTCGACATTATTGGAGCGTTCTCACTGGAGTGGGCTTTATCTTGGGAATGGGAGCTGTGGTGGGCGTTATTGTGGGCGTCGCCATTGTGGGGCAGATTCTGTACTCGTCCGTGAGCGATCGCTTGCAAGATTACGGCACCCTGAAGGCGATGGGAGCCGACGATCGTATGCTGTACGGAATTATTCTGCGACAAGCGGTACTGATGGCCGTTTTAGGCTATGCACCTGGGATGGCACTTTGCCTGGGATTGAGTCGCTGGGCGATGGTGTCACAGGGGGTGTTGATCTTGATTACCCCCACTATTGCAGCGGGGGTGTTTGGGTTAACGATTGCTATGTGTTCGTGCTCAGCTATCTTTGCCATCCAGAAAGCTACCCGAGTTGACCCGAGCATTGTGTTCAAGTCCTAGTGTCTTGTCAGGCTTACTTTTTGGGATGCCGTTTCTTAGCACGAACGTTGCAGTAAGCCTGGTAGCGATCTTGAATCCCTTTTCTTAACGTTGACAGAGCACTAGTTCTCTGATTAACAGAGTCCCGAACCGTCGTTGCAGCGCTCAATGAGCAGTGTGGGACGAGTCGGTGAATGGCCGCTGTCGATGAAGATTCCGCTAGCTAAGTTCACCTCGCCGTCAACATACGTATCTAGGCGCTCCCGTGTTTCTTGGGGGAAGTTAAAACTGGAAATTGAAATGCCGACGTAGTCTCCCCCCGAAAAATAGTCAAAATTATAGCGACCACCTAGAGGAGTGGGCTCTAGAAATGCTGTTCCATTGATGTAGCCATCCGTACCGGCAGGGACTGCCTCGTGATTGTCGCCGGGATAGGCACCGTTGAGGATGGCGAAGGAGTGAATGCCATCTGCAAAGCTTTTCATTTGGCTGACAGCAGCGGCCATTCTGGCGCGATCGATATTTGAGGCCAAAGACGGAATTGCAACGGCGGTTAGAACGCCAATGACGACCAGGACAACTAGCAGCTCGATCAATGTGAAACCGTTGCGATGCCCTCGACTGGCAATACGTTCTTGCCTTATCAGTATGGAGTGAAGCAGTTTTTGTTGGTAAGTCTGAATGCCCATAGCTGCACAGCGGTTGCCCACTGGAAATGTCGTATGAGGACAGATTACCCATTCAGAGCAGCAAATAATACATGCAAATGGCGATATTTACGTAAAAGTACGTGTGTTCGGCTCTGGTTTTATGGGTCGCTCGGCTGTCTGGAGTGTCGCCCGACCCATTCATTTGAGTTAGAGATAGGCAGTGCCGGTATCACCCACCCCTGTCTACACCCAGAGAGTGTTCTGACTGAAGTGAAAAATGCTGCAGAGTGGGGGATAGCTGTGAGGGGGAGAATCGCGCAGAATGTGCGAGTGCTGAAATCCTGCTGATAGACTCATGAAGACATGTAAAGAGCCCTAGCCGTATGTGGGAATCAGTTCAGCTGTGGCTGTATCAGGTTGAGGGAATTGCCGATCGCTTGGTTGAAGCGCAACTTGCTCACCTTTCAGTAACGAGTGCAGCCGTTGTCTTTGGTGCTGGGATTGTCACCAGTTTGTCTCCCTGCATGCTGTCTATGCTGCCCATCGCAGTGGGGTACATCGGCGGGTATAGCGAAGATCGCCAGCGGTGGCAAGCGACCGTTCAGTCTCTGTGGTTTGCGTTAGGGCTATCAATTACGCTGACTGGGCTAGGGTTGGCGGCGGCACTCTTGGGTCGCGTTTACGGGCAGGTTGGAGATGTTTGGCCTCTGCTGATGGGTGGAGTGGCCATTGCGATGGGATTGAACCTGCTAGAAGTTTTGCCCATTCAATTTCCCAATTGGTTAGCGGATAAAGAGATTCCTCAACAACTGCCAGAAACCGTGCGATCGCTGCTGCTGGGGCTGACGTTCGGTCTGATTGCGTCCCCTTGTAGTACGCCTGTGTTGGTGGCGCTGTTAGGCTGGGTGTCTACTACGGGCAATCCGACGGTGGGGGGAGGGTTGTTATTTGCTTATGCGCTGGGGCTAGTGTCTCCTCTTGTGGTTGCTGGAACGTTTACGGGATTGATTAAGCAGCTGTTGGCGGCGCGGCGGTGGTCACGATGGTTGACCTACGGCAGTGGAGCGTTATTAGTGGTATTTGGCACGATATCTCTGGCTACTCAATTGGTGTAGACCCGCGAGAAGTTTTCGGAATGTTGCCTTTCATCCAGCTTCTGAGCGGTACTGATACCCTAGCGGTGTGCCCGGAGTTACCTGAACGGGAACGCTAAGCCGCTATTCCGAAAGGTCAAGCGATGTCTAAATCCTCTAAGAAATCCTCAAAAAAAGGCAGTAACAGTAATAGAAAAACCTCGATTGTTATGCTGTCTTCTCGTCAAGCGGTAAGAAAGGCGAAAAAAGGTAAGAAAGGTAAGGGGCAAGCAAAAGCGAAGGCTTCAGAGCCAGAATTTCGCCACGAAAATGGTCTGCGAATTGCAGGTAAGCCTCATAAAAATCTGTCGAAGAAGGTCTATAATCACGAATTGAAGCGCCTGCAATTAGAGCTAGTGAAATTGCAGGAATGGGTGCTGCAAACAGGATTGAAGGTGGTCATTATATTCGAAGGGCGAGATGCTGCTGGGAAGGGGGGCACCATCAAGCGCATTATGGATTGTTTAAATCCTCGCTATTGTAAAGTTGTGGCTCTGAGTAAGCCAACAGAGCGAGAGAAAAGTCAGTGGTACTTTCAGCGGTACGTTCAGCACCTTCCGGCTGCTGGAGAGATTGTATTGTTCGATCGCAGTTGGTATAACCGGGCGGGTGTAGAACGGGTAATGGGATTTTGTACGGATGAGGAATACTTCGAGTTTTTGCGTTCTTGTCCAGAATTTGAATGCATGGTTAAGCGCTCGGGCGTTATTCTGTTGAAATATTGGTTTTCTGTTAGTTCTGAAGAGCAAGAGCGCCGATTTACAGAACGCAGCGTGAATCCATCCAAACGTTGGAAATTAAGTCCGATGGATTTAGAAGCCCGCACCCGCTGGGTGGATTATTCCAAAGCAAAAGATGCCATGTTCGAGGCGACGGATATCAAGCGATCTCCCTGGTATGTGGTCAATAGCGATGTGAAGAAGAAAGCGCGCCTCAACTGCATTGCTCACATGCTCAGCATGATTCCTTACCGGGATTTGGTTCCCGAACCCTTAACACTGCCGCCACGTCAACCCGAGGGAGATTATCTGCGTCCCCCCACCAGTTTGCAAACCTTTGTTCCTGAGATTTATTAAAGGCTGCAATACTGTTCGGAAGTGTTGACTGAAAATTGACATGAGTCGCTATACAAAACGCTCCTTACAAGCTGCCTGTAAGGAACGATAAGCTATATCAGACTATGGCTTAGTTCTGGACTTCAAGCTCTAGTGAATGAACTGTTACAGACAGTTCTCGCATGACTTCGCGTAGCTCTGCTTTTCTCAAACGTGACCAGTTACGAACGCTCATCTCATCAGCCAGTCGGCGAAGTTGAGCAAATGACATTTTGTCGATATTCACATTACACCTCACAATTAGCGGTAACTAAGCACCGCGTAACCACACCATCAATTCAATCGCTAAAAACTGCGATGTGCAACATTCGGGGATCGGTATGGAATTGAGGTTTGGGAGGGCGAGATCGCTAAAGAATTTGGCTGATTCTTGACTTGATTTCAATACTGTAGCCACATAGCTGTAGGCAAACTAGTAGACAGATCTCTCAAGTCTATCCCTGTCTTTGTAAGGGATTGGGTCATATCGATCTTGTCGAAATTTCTATGGCTAGTGATAGAAATACGTATCTATTGTCAGATAAATGGTGGTGGATGAATCAGGATTTCGGACTGGACTCAATAGCGTTTAGTTCCTATGGCCTGGGCGGTATTGATGGTGATCGAGGGGACGCATTGCTTACTAAAAAATCTGCTGGAATGAAGATAATTGTTCATCCACCTCGGAGGCGGTTGAGTAGTACTTGATTAAAGCTCTCAGGTTCAACTAGAAATGCCCAATGGTTACCAGGCACAGATTGGATAGTCAAATGCTTGAGGAACTTTCGATAGGGCTTGAGCTGTAACTCTGTTCGATTTAATCCGTTGTGTGGTTGCACAAACGTTGTCGGAATATCGATCTCCTCTGTGAGTGCAGATACGGTTAGGACTTCATCAAAAATGCGATCGCGGGCAGCTGTAGCCAATTTTCCACTCCAGCTACTATCTGCATTTTGTTCGATGCTGCCTTCAAAGGCTAACTGTTGCAGCTCGCTCCAGCCTCGGTATTGTTTCAGGCTTTTGGCTACAGCTTCTGCTTGCTCGAAACTGGCGAATGGTCCCATCATTTTCAGAAAGGGGAGCACCTTGTACAGCAAAGGGAATGTGAACTTAAAGATGCTTGGGAAGCGACCGCCAAAAAATGGATCGACTAAAACGGCACTGCGAAATCGCTCGGGATGATGGCGCATCCACACCATGACTAATTTCCCCGTCCACGAGTGCCCCACAATATGCGCAGTGTCCCAGCCGCGCGCATCCATCAGAATTTCCAGATCGCCGATGAGTGTCAAAAAGTCGTAGCCGTTGCCTGGTTTATCGCTGTTGCCATGTCCGCGCATGTCGGGAGCGATCGCGTGAAATTCCGATGCGACGGTTTCCCCTAACGATGACCACACTAGCGCTGTGTCCCCCAGCCCGTGCAGTAACAGAACCGGTTCGCCAGATTGCCCCCATTCCAGGTAGGACAGATTGATGCGATCGCTGGTGAAGTACTGGTATGAAGTCATTGCAGCTGTTGGGGGGAGATCGAAGCACTCTGCATTCTATAGCGATCGAATTTGAGGAGGGGATTTCATGTTCGTCCACATAGCCGTACGGCGATCGCCCATTACATCGGAGCGATCGCCGCTGAACACCAAGTAGTTCTAATGCCAAGATGCTGGCTGAACTATTCCTCAACTGAAACAACTGTGGATGCCGAAATGACTTCGCCATTCACAGTCAAATCTTCATGAATGTTGGTATTTAGAGTCACCACAATCTCGTTCTCTCCAGGGTCTAGCTCCCCCAGGTAGTACCAATCGCTATACAGCCGTGTGACCTTCTCGCCGTTGATATAGAGGTGAGCATGTCCTTCGTTTTGCGGTCCAGCCTCATTGACAGTTGCTGGCGCAAGTTCAAAGTTCTCCAACTGCAATTGCAAATTCCAGCCGTTCACGGCATCTTGATATGCTGCCAGCACCACGGCAGGGACGGGTAAATCAGCCGACACTTCTACCTGTGGGTGGACATGATTTCCATCGTGAGACATGCCGTCGTGGGAAGTGCCATTGTGAGATATCTCATCGTGCGACATATCATCGTGGTGATGCTCTCCTCCTGGCTCACCATGCACCGGTAGCCTAACGGCAGCACTCAGCAGAAGTGTTGTTGCAATGCCTGTACCGATAGCCAATTGTTGAATCTTCATGTCAAACCACTCCCGCGATATGTTGACGAGCGCCAAATGATGACCTGCACTATCTCCACAACAAGGGCTCTGAAACCCAAGTTTTCAACGAGCAAGTTGCTTTCTAAAAGCCTGGCGCCACGAATCCTTGTAGGAGCAGACGGTCGCAATAGTTGAAACCATATCTCATGGTGAAGAGTCGAGGTTAGGAATGCAAAAGACAACGTGTCGTAGATGGGTTACAGATTAGAGCGCGTTAGCCATGCGCTATGAGCTGGCGAGGGGAAAGAATCGATGAAGAACAACGGATGAAGGCGAGGGACCGCGGACGAAACTCCAGCAACAAAACAAGTCCCCATACCTGTGTATGGTGGGTGCTAGATTGTCAGAACCATCCAGCATGAACGCTTCATTTTGGACTAACGTACTCCAGCTCGCGCGAGAGCAAACGACTCGGATTGGCACGCAGCTCATGCAGGACTTTGCTCAGGTGCAGGCGCGTACGAAGTCGGATGGCAGCTTGGTGACGCGCTCGGATGAATGGGCCGATCGCGAGTTGAGAGGGGCGATTTCGGACCGGTTCCCGGATCATGGTTTGCTGACAGAAGAAGGCGACCGCACGTTTCCCGGTACGGATTGGTGTTGGGCGATCGATCCGATTGATGGCACCAATAACTTTGCACGAGGAATTCCCGTGTGGGGGACATCGATGGCACTGATGTATCGCGGTACCCCAGTCTTTGGCTATCTCAATATCCCACCGCTCCAGCAGGCGTTTTACGGTTACTACCAAGCCAAACCATTGCTGGCTACCCTGCCGGCGAATAGTGCTTACATGAACGAGCGCCCTATTCGCCCCAGCTCCGATTCCATTAGTCGCCATCATTTCTTCAGCGTGTGTTCCCGCAGTTGGGCAGCGGTTACTCAGTTACCCTGCAAGCGGCGGATGCTTGGAGCTGCAGCGTACAACCTGTCCTCTGTGGCTCTGGGGAGTACATTGGGGGCGTTGGAGGCTACGCCTAAGATTTGGGACATCGCCGCTGCGTGGGTGATTGTTCACGGCGCTGGTGCTGCTTGGTTGCCTTTGGATGGCAAAACTCTGTTTCCCCTCAGACCCGGACAAGACTACGTTTCGACAGACTATCCAACGTTGGTGGCTAGTCGTGCTGAGTTGATGCCAGAGTTTAAGGATGCGATTATTCCGGCGAAGCTTTAAGAAAGTGTCACTGGTCATTTGTCCTTGGTCATTTGTCTGTTGAATAACGCGTGCTAGGCAGTGACTCTAAAGGACAAGTGTTCACTTCTGACCGCTCCACCCACACCTAGTAAGCTTCAGAGACGAGTGACCAATGACTAATGACAAGTGACTCATGACGAGAGACTAATGACGAGAGACCAATAACGCCCTCAACTCTTACTCCGCTACGCACCTCTCGCCGACTATTCCAGCAACTGCGCTTTATCCATCCAAATGGCTTTGGGCTTCGACCAATCCAACATCTGTGTATTGCGGTATGTCAGCCAGACGATGGCGCTGAGCACTACCATCTCGCCAAAGTCCTCGATGGCATCCAGTATCGCTCGAGTGGATGAGGCTTCTTCGCTAAATTGATCTCCGACAAAGTCTAGACCGACTCCTAGCAGGGCAAACACCGACAGTGCCACAATCATTTCGAAGGCAAACTTTCGCTCGTAAATGCTGCGAAACCTGACAAACTCATACAAGATAAACAGCAGCGGTGGTAAGCAAGCGAAACCGACAAATAACACTTCCGCTACAGGCTCGGATACGTTGAGAGATGCTGCGAGCGATTGACCAATGCCTTCGTGAAGTACCAAGGCATCATCTGCCAAAATCAAGGTAAAGAGAACTCCAAATGCGCAGTAAAACCACCTGCGAAATAGGGAGTAGAGATAGAACGAGGCGATTGCTACGTACCCGAGTTTGACGTATTGAAACCACTCGGCGTAGCTCGAATCTCGAGCAATCGACCACACGTCTGAAAGAGACAGCACGTTGGTTTCCCGCAACAGGTGAAAAGCTAGGAAGAAAAAGTCAACTGCCAGCAGTACGACCAAAATGCTCAGTCCTACAATCGGCTTCAAAGAGGGGTGTCCGCTAGTGAAACGCATAACCTTACCTGCTTGATATGTGTGGCACTGGGTTGAGCCGAAAGCGTTACCAATGTCCCACTGCTCCAGAGGTGAGACTGAAGGACAAGGACTCTCTTCGTAGAGGTGAAAGATAAAATTTATACGACTACTTAAGTGTGAATTTATTACTTTTAAAAAAGGTATTGAGAAAAAATAAAAAGGCTTAAGCAAAGTATAGCGATCGACGGCAAATTCTGTCAGTAAGATGGCAAAGCTTTATGGGAGTGAGGCGATGTTCTGGGATTAAACAACGCGTTCACTGATTGCTGGAAGTAAGGCTTATTCCGTCAGGTGCTGTTGGATGCAAGAGGCGTCTAAGACCTGGTGTGAGCTGATATCTAAAACCGTACAAGTGCTGGCTAGGGTGCTCAATATGGGGGGAGCGGCTGCATGGAGGTTGGCTTCAGCGTCTTGGGTGGCCGGTTGATACTGCTGCAGCCATCGATTGTTGTGGAGTGCTTCACTGTTGAAGGTGGTGCGAGCGAGTATCCAGAAGTCGATATTGTAGGTGGCGATCGCGTCTAACACCGGTTGACTCTCCAGGCTGTACTGGGCCGTAATCAAGTCAGTGGCTCGCTGGTGAATTTGGCGGTAATAGCCCGTGTGATATGGAATCGCAAATTCGCGATCGACGAGTACAGAACGGTGGGCAAAGGTGGCGATGAAGCTGCCTTCGTCTCCCAGGCTGGCAATCGCAATATCTTCGGGCTGAGCTCGGAAGAATTCATATAACTCGGGGTGGTGACCGACAGTGTAGCGCGCGAAGGGAAAGCCCGGAGCTAGTAACGGGTACCCCAGCAGTAAGGCTGAGAGCAGTATCGTAACCAAGCTTGCAGGCCAGGAGCGAATGGTAGAGCTGGTTTGACTGACGACCCTCCAAGCTGCATCGATGAGGGTTGCGATCGCTAGTCCTGCACACATCGCCAGCACCAATCGGAGGGGGTGTTCGGTGAAACGGCTCGGCAGGTAGAGGGTGAAGAGAGTGGCGTGGGCGGCAGCAAACCAGAGCAAGCTGGCGATCGCTAGGCGAGGGAACCACCGGATTGCCCCCGCTCCTAGCACTCTCGATACGTGCTGCATTAATGGAAATTGGCGGGGTAAGCACAGCAGTAGGGGAAAGACGAGCCCCAAAACGTGGGTGGCGGGGGTGAGAACGCTATTGATGCGGATGCCCCCTCGACCGTCTAGCCAAAACCGTGCTGGATCGTCATCGTAGAAAAACTGTGTCCGCCCCCCAGCCAGAAATTCCGGCATTGTTCTCGCGTCTGTCAGCGTTACAGTCGGTCCAAATGGGTGGGAGGACAGCAGAAAGGGCAACATGACAGCGACACACACTGCTATCCCGCTGAGGCACAAAACCCACAACCTGTGGGAGGACGTCAAGCGCCATCCACGTTGACTCCACTCCACCAAGCCCAGTAGCAACATGGCTGCAAACACCAGCACCAGTTGAGGATAAAACCAACTTTGTAGGGCGATCGCAATCCATAAAGGAATTAACCAGCCGCGCACCAGACAGTACAGCACGCTGAGAGCACAAATATAGACAAACGCCTTTGCGGTACCGGAGAACACGGCGTCCGTCATCCCAAGCGATTGACTGAGGAGTAACGAGCTACTGAACGCGGCTGCCGGGATCGGGAGGAGTTCTAGGGCCAGCAGGTACATCAGGCCAGCATTAAGCACAAACAGCACTGGCGGAATTAACTTACTGGCCAGGATGGGAGATAGGCCTAACCCAGCGAGCATGCGGTAGACGGTGCTGTAGCCGCGCGGGGCGATTGACTGGTAGTAGTCGGCGATGAGATCGTTCGGAAACAGTTCAGGGTTGAGAAATCGCTGCATCCAAAACACGTGCTGGCGAGCGTCATCCTGGATGATATACGGCTGTTGAAATGCCTCCAGCCCACCCATCGCCGCAAAGCCTGCCGCGAACAGTAAGCTGGCTGCCAACCAGAATCGAACGTGCGGTAAGTCGAAGGTTTTCCCAGGCAAAAAAACATGGTGCCGTAGGTTCTCGACGCCGACCACTACAGGCACCTCGCGATCCATTGCTCTAGAGCTCGAATCGCCAGTACTTTCATCTTCAAGTCACGGGACTTATTGTGTCGCAATGGTGTCTAACTCCTGAAGGATGCAATCGCTTGATAACACTGAATGAGCGTTATTTGAAAACACCTCGCAAGTGCTTGCAAGCTGTTGGATTAACGGTTGCTGTTCGCGTTCAAAACTGGCTACAACCTGCTGGTGTATGGGTTGAAACTGGGCAAGCCAACTGTTATCGGCTACGTTGGCAGCGGCAAATGACTGGCGATCGAGCAACCACAGATCGATCGTGTTCTGTTCGATGAATTGCCGTAACACTTCGGGAGATGAGCTGTACTGGGCTGCCATGGTCTCGCGGACTCGTCGACTGATTTCTCGGTAGTAGCCCACTTGGTAGGGCAAGGCAAACTCTTTGCCGACAAACACCGATCGCCGAGCCAAGCTAGGAATATTGCTGGATTCGTTGCTGAGGGTAGCGATTCGACTGGATTTGGGCTGGGTTTCTAGAAATTCGTATAAGTCGAGCTGGGTGGCTTGGGCGAAATACGTGACGGGAAAACTGGAAATTGTGGCGGGGTAACCCACGGTGACGATCGCGATGGACAGGGCGCAGAGTAGGGAGGCGATCGCTCGCGCAGTTGTCCCGGCTGTTGAGCCTGTACTCTTTCCAGATGACTGCTGGCTTAGGAGTGTAATGGTGTGATTCAGTAGCGCGTCGATCAGGATGCAAATGGCAATGCCTGCGGCAAGTGCAAACACGATGCGTAGGTAGTGGGAGGAATAGCGGCTGGGGAGATACAGCGTAAAGAGTAGGAGATGGGCTGCAAAATAGAGCCCCATAGAGGTACACAATAATCGCGCAATAAATCCCGATTTTTCCGTTAATGCTTGCACTAACGGGAACCGCTGGGGAAACCACACCATGCCTAGCAGCCCCAGTCCAAAGAGGTGCGTTAGTGGAGTGAATATAGAGCTGAGCCGTAGGCCGCTACGGCCATTGAACCAGTAGTCATACCAGTCATCGCTGAAAAAAGACGTGCGTCCGCCAGAATAAAACTCGGGCATGAGTTTGGCCTCTGCCGCCGAGATGGTCGGGCCGTATTCGTTTGTGCCGATGACGTAAGGCAACAGCACGCCCACAGAGACTGCCATACCTATCAGACCTACAACAATTGTGCGGCGATCGCCGTTCCAACGTCGTTTTTTCCAGTCCACCAACGCCAGTGCCATCACCCCTGCGGATACCAAGACTGTCGGAGGATAAAACCAGCTTTCGAGAATGAGGGCCAAGACGGTGCCCCACAGCGATCGCCGCAGCCACATGCAGGCAAACCCCAGAAACGCTACAAACACAAAGGCTTTCGGAGTACCGGAGAACACCATATCGCTGACCGCCAGAGATTGACTGAGCAGCAGGGACGAGAGAAAGGCGGCGCTGGGAATGGGGAATAGGGCCAGACTGGTCCAAAAGCTGAACGCGGCGGTCAATATAGCCAGGGCCACCGGCAGGAGTTTGTTGAACAGCAACGGGTGTAGTCCAACTGCTGCAGCAATCCGGTAGAGGAGAGTGTATCCGGCGGGGGCAATGGATTGGTAGTAATCGGCGATGTAATCGTTCTGAAATAGCTCTGGATCGCTAAATTTTTGCAGCCAGAAGAGATGCTGACGAGCGTCATCGGGAATCACCCCCGGATCGCTGAACGCTTCGTGCATGCCCATGAGGCTGAAGGCAGTCGCAAACGCGATACTGGCCGCAAACCATATGGATAAGCGTTGCTTAACTTGTGCAGGAGAAGACTGTTTTTGGGGCTGACGATCCCTCGATTCTGGCTGGTTGGGGGCTGGCTGGTTGGGGAATCTGTAATCGGCTGGCATGCCCAACACCTGGCGAACCCGCTGCATACAGGTGATTGCAGTGTGGAGCAACGTCAAGCCTCGCGATCGACAAACCCTTCCCAGAATAGCGGTTGGCGGCTCTGCACTTGCACGAACCGATTTGCGAGTTGAATCTCTCTGGGTACATTCCCCGCTGCTCTGTGGCGGCTTTTTCGAGGTATGGTGCGCGCTGATAACAATCTGAAGAGTTTGCCGGTGCAGTCGTCCCCGAACTGATAAGGCGGCAATAGGATTGAGAGCAGCAGTTGTGTATATTGGGCGGCTGATTAGGAACTGATGGCGAGCGACGTCAGGCCTCAGAAGAGTGATTAATTGCAACAGCCTCAATCTGAACAGCTAAGGCTTTTCTGAGGGTGGGATACCCCGTCCGCTTGCGGCGGG
>JBCBVA010000016.1:0-44299 GCA_039817825.1 Cyanobacteria bacterium J06642_12
CCACAAACAACGCATTCCCCACCCAATACAACTTGCTAGTAGCATCCGGAGTCGCGATCGTCGCAGCCCCAATAATCAGCGCCCCCACCACGATGCTGAATGACAACCGATTGGCCGAATCCTCAAAACTGCGACCCAACCCCTCCATCTGCTGAACATTCATATTCCACTGCAACGTCTCCGACGTCAGCCGCTCCAGCAAAATCTCCACCTGTCGTGGTGACTGAATCGCCAACGACTTGAAATCCAACATCATCTGCAACGCCGTCGGCACCGGCCGATCGCCAATCAACCGCGCCTGCAATAAGTCAGTAGACAGCGGCTCAATCTCCGCCACAAAATCAAACTCAGGATTAATCTCCCGCGCCACCCCTTCCAAGTTGGCGATCGCCTTTGCACACAACCCCAAATTCCCCGGCACCCGAATCTGGTTCTTCCGCGCCGTACCCAACACCTCGTAAAACATCTCGCCAAAATTAATCCGAGACAAACTCACCCCCGCATACCGACGCAACAGGCGATCGAAATCGTTCTGCAACTGGATCAGACGTACCGGAGCCTCCGGCGGCGACAACTGCAACACCAACTGAGCGCACCGCTGCGGATCGAGCGTCGCGATCGCCAGCACAATCGAAATCAAAATCTCCTGCGTCTTCGGATCTAAACTCCCCGCCATGCCGCAATCCAACAGCGCTACCCGCCCCTTTCCCAGATAGAAGAGATTCCCCGGATGCGGATCGGCATGGAAGAACCCATCCACACACACCTGCTGAAAAAACACTCGTAGAAGCAGACGAGCGATCTCCTCCCGCTCCACCTGCGCATCCCCCCCATACGCCTCCCCAGACATCGCCGCCTTCAAAATCGGAGTGCCCGCAATCCACTCCAGCACCAACACCCGCTCCGTCGTCGCCTCCTCAATCACCCGAGGCACCGAAACCTTCTTCGAATCAAACCAGCGACTATTGGCCAACGACTCCCGAAAGCGATTAGTGGTATTCGCCTCCCGCGTAAAACTCAGCTCCGCCTGCAACGACTGCGTAAACTCCTTCGCCAACCCCACAATGTCGTAGCTCTGCCCAAAATCCGTCGTCGACGCCAACCGAGCCGTCAACATAATCAAATCCGTATCCCGCCGCACCAGCCGCTCCAACCCAGGCCGCTGCACCTTCACCGCCACCTCGCGCCCGTCTAGCAATCTGCCGCGATGCACCTGCGCGATCGACCCCGCCGCCACCGGCACCGGATCTAAAACTTCAAAAATTTCCGAGAGAGAGCGATCTCCATACTCCTCCCTCAACAACCCCTCCATCTCCTCCCAATCCGACGCCGGCACATCCGCCTGCAACTTCGACAGCGCCTCAATATAACTAGCTGGCAACAAATCCGGTCGCGTACTCAGCAGCTGACCCAACTTCACATAAACCGGCCCCAGCTCCACCAAAATATTGCGCAACACCGCCGGAGGCGGCAACGCCGGCTCCCCAGCCTTCCCCCCCGTCAGCAACTGCCGCATATACCCCCAACCATTCCGCAAAACGACCTCAACAATCTCCCCCTGCCGAGACGTCGTACTAGCCACCCGAGATAAAACGCCCACCCCTGAAACCTCCCTCACCCAAAGTCCGATATTGCGTTAGGCAACCCGCTAAGCAGGTTCTTTAAATTGCTTTGTCCCATCTCATCAGAGCAAGAACCTTCCAATACTCTCGACCCCAGAGCGGTTTGCAACACCACCCTATCCCCCCAAAAAAGTAGATCCCTCAACTCCTCCACATCATTTCCCGTTCCTCATCCCCAACTCTCAATCCCTCCACCCTCCATGCACCCCATTCTTCTCTCATCAAAAATCTCCCATGTCCGCCAGGTCCCCTCGGAGGGGTTGGAGGGGACGCGCCTCGTCCCCTGCTCGCGGGAGCGCGAGGGGGCGCGATCGCCCCTTCGCAACCTCCCACCCCAGAAGACAACCTCCCAACACCCCCCTCCAAAATCTCCCCAACCGCAGTACAGTAGTCCTCGATCCTGACTGGAGCCAACCCATGCCCATCCCCAAAAACCGCACCATCATCGAAACCCCCAACGCCCCCGCTCCCGTCGGCCCCTACAACCAAGCCATCGCCGCCCAAGGCTCCCTAGTCTTCACCGCCGGCCAAATCGCCCTAGACCCTGCCACCGGCCAACTCGTCGGCAACGGCGACGTAGCTGCCGAAACCGAACAAGTCCTCAAAAACCTCTCCGCAGTCCTAGCCGCTGCCAACACCTCCATGGCCAACATCGTCAAAACGACGGTCTATCTAGCCGACATGAACGACTTTGCCACCGTCAACGAAATCTACGGCAAATACTTCCCCTCCGACAGCGCCCCCGCCCGCTCCTGCGTCGAAGTCGCCCGCCTCCCCAAAGACGTCAAAGTCGAAATCGAGGCTATAGCTTTACGTTAGTCAGGCTGACTCCCCAGTTTGTCTGCTAACCAGCCACACTCTGCAGTCATCCTGGGGGCGGTAATCAGGCTGACCCCCCAGTTTGTCGGTTGCCGAGCAGCTTCTGCTAGCTACCCAACATCCGGCAACTTCCCTATCTGAGCCTTTACCGACGCCGCCGACTCATGCAGCGCCTCCATCTCCGCATCCATCAGCGTCAGCTCAATAATTGTCTCTACCCCATCAGCCCCCAACTGAACCGGCACCCCCAAACACAACCCCTGCAACCCATACTCCCCTTCCAGAGCCACGGAAACCGGTAACATGCGATGGCGATCGCGCAAAATCGCATCCACCATCACCGCCACCGACGCCGACGGTGCGTAATACGCACTCCCCGTCTTCAACAGCTTCCCAATCTCCGCCCCCCCCTGCCGCGTCCGCTGCGCAATCCGGTCAATCGTCTCCGAACTCATTAATTCAGGCAGCGGCACCCCGCCCACCGTCGTATACCGAGCCAGCGGCAGCATCAAATCTCCATGCCCCCCCAACACCATCGCTGACACATCTACCGCCGATACATTTAGTTCCATCGCAATAAACGTGGCAAACCGGGCCGCATCCAACACCCCCGCCATCCCCATAAACCGCTCGCGGGATAATTGGCCCACCTGACCCACCAAATGCGCCATCACATCGAGTGGATTGGTCACCGTAATAAAAATTGCCTCCGGAGCCTGAGCGATCGCTTGACTAGCCACCTTCGCCACAATCCCTGCATTAATCCCCAGCAGGTCATCCCGAGTCATATTCGGAGTTCGAGGACGACCGGCAGTGATGACGACAATATCTGCCCCAGCCACATCCGCGTAATCCTGAGTGCCAACAATCGAGCGATCGTGTCTCTCTACCGCCCGCGCCTCCATCAAATCCAGCGCTACCCCCTGCGGTCGCCCCTGCACGATATCCAGCAACACTACATCCGCCAAATTCGTTTCGGCAATCCTCTGGGCCAGAGTACTCCCTACCGCTCCGGCACCAATCACCGCTACTTTCGAATGCTCAACCCTCGAATGCTCGACCCTCGAATGCTCAATCACCGCAAGTGCCTACCCAGTCAATAGAAAGAGTGAGGCCAGTTTAGCCGCGCAGATTGTCTTTGACCGCTGCTCGAACGGTATCGAGATGGGGCAGTCTGCCGAAATGTCGCGATCGTTTAGGTTTTGCCTGCCGTTCCAACAGGCAACCGAGAAAACTTAGGCGATCGCCCAACAACTCTTTAGAAACATTTTTCAAAGGGTGTAAACCAGCACCCTTAAGAAGGTCTACCGTAACAACTGAAGGTATGCTGCTCTCACCGTACACATCCTTGCGTCAGCTTTGAGGCATCCAGCATCGATTTCGGAGTACATGCGGGTAACTTAACCCATAGGCTCTCCCGTGGAACCTCACACTCATCACCACATGCACGCATTTTTACCATTGTTTCTTCAAACTCAGCATAGGAGTGGTTCATGGAGGCTCAGGAGCTGTTACAGCAGTATGCCACTGGGGAGCGAGACTTCTGTCGCGTGGATCTCAGTCGAACAGAGTTAGCAGGTGCTGAGTTAATTGGCATTCAATTGGACTGGGCAATTTTAAATGAAGCCAATCTGCACAAAGCCATTTTGCTAGAAGCCCATCTGAGTGGAACGGTGATGTACAAGGCCAACCTTTCAGAGGCAATTCTGACCGAAACGGATTTTTACAAAGCCAAGCTCCATCAAGCCAATCTCCGCAAGGCAATCCTCTACCGAGCCAAATTGCGTCGGGCCAATCTGAGAGATGCTGACCTCAGGGAAGCGGTGTTGGTTGAGGCTGATTTGACTGAAGCCGACTTGACCGGAGCCCAACTGGAAGGCGCACAGTTCTTCAAGACGAAAGTGCCAGGGGGCTACATTCGCCACGATGACGTAGCGCTAACACCACTGTTAGATAGCCTCGATCTGGGAGAGACCATCGGATAGTGGGGAAGACGCTTATCTGAAGCCCAGCTAGATCCCGGCGTGGGCCATGCCAAACGCCATCACCAACATCCCCAAGACCAAGAAGGGTTGAGCACTCGCTTGATACTTGACATCATTTTCTACTGGGTTGCGCAAGAAATACATGTCTTGGAACACGATTTGGGGAATCACTAGAAATACCAGCACAGTTGCCAGGAGATGCTCGCCGACATAGGCCAGGAACGCAGCCATACCTAACTGGAAAATATCGATCGTGCTGGCAGAAATCCAAGCGGCTTTTTCGACACCGAATACGACGGGTAGAGACTGTAAGCCCAACTCGCGATCGCCCTCAACGCTCTTGAAATCGTTAACAACTGCGATGCCTAAACCCGCGATGCTGTAGATCAGCGTCAGCACAATCACTGTGGAATTTAGCTGACCGAACAGCGCGTGACCGGCCCACCACGGCAGGGCAATGTAGCTAGCACCTAGTGCGTAATTCCCCAACCAACCATTCTGCTTCAGCTTCAAAGGGGGCGCGGAATAGATGTAAGCCACGAAGATACCGAACACCGTCAGTACCGTCATGATGGGGAAATCGTGACCGGCCCAGACGTCCAGCCCCACGGCAATTCCCAATCCCGCTAGAGCCAAAATCCAAATTTGAGCCACGACGCGAGTCAGTGAAATGGCCCCCGAGGGAATCGGTCGATAAGGCTCGTTAATGGCGTCAATCTCGCGATCGTAGTAGTCGTTCACTGTCTGGGTGTAGCCCGTTAGCAGCGGCCCCGACATCAACATGCAGGCCATCGACTGGGCAAAACATTCCCAATTCCAGACGTATCCGCCGGACGAAGCAGCCCCGCAAATCACCCCCCACATCAAGGGAATCCAGGTGACGGGCTTCATCAGCTGCAGGTGTATTTGCCAGACGGAGCGATCGCTCACATCGGCCCCTTTCATACCCAACATCTGGCGGGCACGCGAGCCTTTTGAGTCAGCAGTATCCACTTCAGCAGCTTCTACGTCAGCAGTATCTTCAGGATTTGCTGGCAGTTCCGCTTGAAAATCGGGGGCAACAGATTCAGACATAGGTTTAACGCGAGATGTAAGGGGCTAGACAAACTGCAGTAAAGCCCACCGCAGTTTCTTGCTAACAATACCTACTCATTTTGCAGGATTTCGGTTCGTTCGCGAGCAGGGACTTAGCAAGTCATAGGCCATAGGCTAATTAGCTTTGGCCTTGGCCTCCAACTGCTCCAAGCGACTAACTAACTCTTGGTTGGTTTTCTTGAGGGTTTCCAACTCATTGCGCAACTCCTTGAGGGAGCTGTCCGAACCCGCTTTCTTTTGCACGCGAGCGATCGCTTCCGACACTATGCGTTCCACCCGACCGTCGCTGCTCTCTAGCTGCTGCAACACGGGGATAGCTTTGGTGGTGTTCAGTTGGCCCAACGCGTTCACCGTAGAGACTTCCGTCAGGAAGAAGGTCTCGCGAGACAGCTCCCGCAAGCGCTCCAGAACTTTGGGATTCTCCCGCTCGGATGCATATGCCCCTAATGCCCGAATCGATGCCAGTCGCAGCGGTTGAGGAACGCCAATTTTGGTGTAGTCCAAAATCAAATTGAGAGCTTCCTCCGATTCCTTCATCTCAGATAAGCCACCGATTGCCCCCGAACGCACCACTTCATTCCACCCTGCCTTGATGGACAACACGTTGTGCAGGATAGCGATCGCTTCCCCGGTGTCTACATCTCCGTCAACGGCTTTGCCGGCGATCGTACCCATGGCTCGGGCGGCCGCAGCCTCTACTAAATAGCTGGCATCCCCGACGTTCAGAATCTGGGCGAGACGGTCAAACGTGCGTCGGGTCTTGAATTTTGTCAGGCCGGAAATTGCTGCTTTGCGGACGTGCGGATTGCGATCGTCAACCGCTGCCATTAACACGTCGAGCACTTGGTCGAGGGCAATCCCCGAGAGGGCCGAGCACACTTGCACCTTCACCCCCCAAAAGGCATCGCTTTCGAGGCAGGTTTGCAGGGCTTTGATGGCTTCCAAGTTTCCCTTCTTGGCCAACGCTTTCGCCGCGTAGATCTGGGAGATGACATCAGGAGCGTACAGTAACTGGGCTTTCAGCTCGGCAATTGCATAGCCCAACTCCACCGTCTTCAAGTGGTGGTTGCCGTTATCAAAGCAGACAAACTGAGGCTTGGACTCCAATGGGAAATAGAAACTTTGCTCCGCTTCGTGGATGCGGACGGTGAATTCCTTACGATCGGTCCCATCGTTGAAGCCGAAGGCGATGGGAATTTTGAGGTCGAAGAGAGATTCTTTGCTTTGGGTTTGGGTGACAGTGACTTTCGCTAAATTGCTATCGCCATCCCAACTATAGCCCACCTTATAGTCGGGGTGACCGCCTCGAAAGACGTACTGATCGAGCAGGGGCTGAATATTAATCCCGGTGGCCTTGTCTGCAGCACGTACCAAATCGGCAGTGTCTACTGTTCCGTGGGCGTTGTCGGTAATTAGGGTTTGAACGGTCTTGGCAAACAGCTCATCCCCCAACAGGCGACGCAGCATGTGATAGACGCAGGCTCCTTTTTCGTAGATGTGGCGATCGTAGAGTTCGATCGCTTCCTTATACACGTTTGTCACCATCGGACGGCGGTAGCGTCCGGCATCTTCTGCCAAGTAACTTGCTTGGTCGCCATAGCGGTTGTAGTCGGCCCGCTCTGGGCTGTAGGCGTGGTTCAACCACAGCGATTCAGAATAGGTGGCCATACCTTCTTTCACCCAGGCATGGGACCAATGCTTAATCACAATTAGATCGCCAAACCACTGGTGCGCCAGTTCGTGGGCCACCAAAGTCTCTGCTCGCAGGTTATCGATCGCCGCCCGTTCGTCCAGCAAACAGCGATCGGTCAACAGCGTTACAGATGTGTTCTCCATCCCTCCAAAGATGAAGTCATCCACGCACACCTGAGCGTACTTAGGATAGGCGTAGTCGTAGCCAAAGTTTTTGGAGAAAAAGTCCACCATCTCTGGCGTCTTACCCATGGTGATGCGGGCCTGTTCCTCCCGCCCCTTCTCGACGTAATAGGTTACTGGTTTGCCGTTCCACTCATCCTGTAATTCGGCAAAGTCCCCAATTGCTAGTGCTACTAGATATGACGGGTGAACTTCCTGCTGGCTCCAGTGAAATGTCTTTTTACCGTTGCCTGCTTCTGTTACCTCGACTAACGCGCCATTGCTGACCGCCGAGTAGGGTTCGGAAACCGTTGCCAAAATTTCGGTGGTGGCCAACTGACCGGGGTAATCGAAGCAGGGGAACCAGTAGCGAGAATCCTCATCCTCTCCCTGAGTCCACACCTGCACGGGTTTGTTGGGGTAGTGTTCGTCAGGGGCAATAAAGTAGATGCCCCGTTGCGGCTGACGGGCAGCGTAGGCGATCGCCAACTCCAGCGGCTCTCCCGCGGACGTAGCGGGTTCGAGGGAGATAATCAACCGCTCGCCATCGTAATCGAATGATTGCTCTATCCCGTTACAGCGCACTGTCTGAATCTCGAGATCGACCGCATCGAGGGTCACCGTACGAATACCATCCCGAACAGGGGTTAGGCGGATGGTGCAGGTTCCTTCAATTTCCTGCGCATCGATGCGAACGTCCAGCTCCAAGCGAATATGGTTCACCTGACCGGGGCGATCGGGCGTGTAATGCGGTGTTGCGCCAGGACGAGTAAACGACTTGTGTTTAGACGCACCGTTCTTGGATTCTTCATCTAGTCCAAATCCGCTAGAACCAAATTCGCTCAGGGCGTGCAGGCGATTGAGAAGGGACATAGAAGTGCAGGAGTTTTATCGTACTCATTTCAGGGTAACTCGCTGCTGTAAGGCAAAGTGCCCTCTACAACACGCACTGCTGATTCGGACTTCTCTAATGTCATCAAGTCCTCAAATCATCCGTCTTCAGAGAAGCGTTACAGCGATTGGTAATCCGCTATGGTGGAGAGTTCTCTAACCACCTTTCCTTGAAAATTGAGTAGTTTAGCTACCTCTAAACTTCAAACTCTAAAGCGGATCGCCATAGCAGAACGCCTGACAGGACGGTACGCAGCATGGCTTAATTGGATGAAAGCAATAGAGAACCGCAGGAGTCGCAGCGCATGGCAGTTCCGTCCCCCGGCAGTTGGCAAGATTGGGTCACGACCGTCGGATTCTTAAGCTTCACAGCCTTTGTCATATGGCAAATTTTCTCCCGTCCAGGAAATTAGCTAGTTGAGTTGAGCCAACAGCTTCTCACCTCAACTAGCTAGGGCTCGCCTCGTCATACTCCACTGGAATTAATTCCTGGTAGAACTCGAACACATTGTCGCTGTTGGGGTCGATCTCCGCCCGCAACCAGTGGACGTTGGGGGAACCAAACGTTTCGACTCGAGTGAAGTTGGCGATTTCTTCCCCGCCCTGTTTCAATGGCTTGTCGATTAGAAAGCGGTGGGTATCGCCATGCACCAACACGATGGGGCGATCGTAATTGGCTACTTCAGTTTCAAGCGCTGCAATAAACTCGTTAAACCCTGAACGGTTGGGATCGTCGGGTTCTAACTCGAACAGAGGATTGGCGTGAATTGTCAGCATGAACCCCGCATAGTCACCTGTTTTTGCCCGCTCGAACGACTCCTTCATCCACGCTAAATCTGCTGCGTTGCGTTCCCGATACTCGGCATCGTTTTCTGGTGTTCGACCGAGGTTATTGTTGCTGCCCACCACGTGCAGCGTAGCGAACATTACGTTGTTGTAGTCCCACAGGACATTCTCGCGATAGGTGGAAAACTTGGGTGTTTGACTCTGGCGTTCTAGCTCGATGGCGGGGACGGCCATGCTGCGATCGCCGTCAGTAAACAATGTCCTGACAAACTCCAGCCGTTCTAGAGCGTCATACGAGCCAGCTTTCTCCCGGTGACAGTCCGTCCACTCGTTATCTCCCAACACGTAGATAAACGGCTTCTCAAATGTCTCGAACAGTTGTTTGCGCTCCACAATCGCCTCATCTGAACATTCTGTGCCTCCCCCTTTGAGATCTCCATCATGGATAACAAACGCTACATCTGATTGATTGACTGCCTCGATCAAGTCAAGGAAGCGCTCCTCTTGTACAGGGGTATACGGTAAATCACCAATCAAAGACACCGAAAATGGAGCGGGGCTATCGTCGGGACTGCCAGCCGCGTTCGCCGGCATAGCCGGAACGAGCCAAACCCCCGTCGCTAGACAGGCAATGACGAGGAAGGGGAAAACCCAGGAGTGCAACTGACGATCGATCCAACGGCTCATGGCAGTACCTCTCAATTCAGCCCCGTTTCACTCTGTCTTTCACCTATCCAGACACATCAGAATGACAGATGATTGGTTTGGCATGTTTCAGATATAGCGACTGTCAGAAAAACCGACCGTATCGGCGATCGCTCGCTCCATAATTTGTAATCCCATAGTTCGTAATTCAATCAGCAGGATAGCCCTCATCCCCAACCCTTTTCCCACTGTGGGAGAAGGGAGCAAGAGTCCCTTAACCCTGATGCTGTCGTTGTGCTGCGAGGCAATATCCCGCTCAAATAACCCTGTCGAACTGACGTTACTCAGAACGCTTGCTCCACTGCTCTGGAGTAAACGTCTGCAGTGCAAGTGCGTGAATTCCCGATTGCATTTCGTCTGCTAATATCTCGTACACCAAACGGTGTTGTTTCACCATGCTCAGTCCGGCAAACTTCGGCGATACCACCACTACCCGAAAATGACTTCCTTCTCTTGCTCCCGCATGACCGGCATGGAGATGGCTCTCGTCGGCGATCGCTGGAACTGTCGCCTCAAGCTGAGTTTCGATCTTTCGAGCAATGGTTTCCGTAGTGATGCTTGACATAGTACTTTCCTCGAACAGCGCCTTTATCTAACAGTGCAAGTTGTGCTGGTGTCGGTACGCAGCAGTCCCAGCCAGCATTGTAGAAAAAACGCATCCCCACCGCTCTCTAGGAGGGCCAGGCCTACCTTGAGGGATGCCGTTCAACCCTCAGGGGAATATAGAGAGTCTGTAGCAGCCTTTTTGCACAGACAGATCGGTATTCATTGCCGTATTTATACGTACTCGTGTAGGCTTGTGTAAAAGGCAACAATGAATTTTGCTCGTACGGTCATAACCCTTCGAGTGAGGTTCGGTTATGTCATGCCTTGAATGCTTGCTAGTGCTATTGCCCCGAGATTGCGAAGCCGCCTTGCAAGCCCGCTACATAACTGTTTGGGGCGCTCCAAAAGGCGTGACACCGCATTTTGGAGCGCCCCAGCAAAAGGAGGCAGAGCCGCTATTGAATCTACTATTGAATCTTGATTCGAATGCGAATCCGGTACAGAGAATATCCCTCTACCGGATTGGACTTGAGCTGTTAGCACGCAGTGGCGGTAATTGAGCCATGCGTCATCTCAGAACCTATCGGGTGGTTATCTACATTGCCAGCGGGGCGATCGGCTTTGTTGGAATGCTGATTTTGTTGGCGATATGGGGGATCGATACCACCATTGCGCGGGAATGGTTGGGAATTTTGGTACTGCCAACGCTTTTAGGGGTGGGGGCGTATCTGCTGGTACCGCAATTTTATCGTCGTGAAGAACGTCTCAAGCAGGAACGCCTGTCGCAATCCGTCCTTACGTCTTACCTGGATCGCATGACGGCGCTGATGACCGATCGCGGACTGCTCGAGGCTGACTTTAACGAGCCGGTAGTTCAGGTGGCACGTGCGTTAACAATGTCTACCCTGCGAGAGCTAGGCACTCCACGCCAGAATTCTCTGGTTCAGTTTCTGTTGGATGCCCATTTACTTCAGCCTGCCTCGCGCCGCGATCGCAGCCCGACGGTGCTTCGGGAGACCCAATGGCCGCACGCTCGCCTGTCTCATATTCGCTTGCCTGAGGTTGACCTCAGCCGTGCCGATTTGTCCGGTGCTCAACTGGATGGAGCCCATCTGCAGCGTTGCAGGTTGAGACGAGCCAATCTCAGCGGTGCTGACCTGCGATCGGCCAATTTGAGTGGAGCGGATTTGAGAGGGGCCGATCTAAGTGGGGCCAATCTGAGCGGGGCCAATCTAAGTGGGGCCAACCTGAATCTAGCCAATCTAGAGGGAGGGGATTTGTGCGGAGCCGATCTCAGTGGTGCAGACTTGAGTGTGGCCAAACTGATCCGTACTAATTTGCAGCAATCGACTCTGGACGGGGCCAACCTGACCAGTGCAAAGCTGATGCATTCGAATTTGAGTGGCGCCAGCCTGGATGGAGCCGTTTTGCACTGGAGCAATCTTGAATCCGCTGTATTGAACGGGGCCTCGTTACAGGGCACTACGATTGAAAGTGCTAATCTTTGCGGAGCAAATTTTGTTCACACCGATTGTTCAAATACCGACCTCAGTCGCACTCGTTACAACGCCAAAACCATCTATCCCCAAGCGTTGAATCCTGAGAAAGTCGGAATGATCGATATGGATAAACGCTCTGGGCTGTTTACGTATATCTAGCGATTGTCTAGCCAGTCGGCGCAATTTCTATCGCAAATCGTTCTGAGGTCAAAAGTTTTGAAACGGGCTTAGCCTTGCCGAGAACGAAAAAATTGTTCGAGGAATCTACCTAACGGTTTATGTGGCGCTGGACGATTCAACTGAGTTTGAGTTGCTCTGTTTGCCCTTTCAGTTGGGACAGAGGTTTCTACGCATAGTCAGGGAGAGACATTGCTGACATGTCCCAATAATAAACTGGGTTCGCGCATCACTGTTGCAGACACCTCCGAACCCAGTCTTGTAAGTATTGTGTTGAGATTACTCGCTATTTGGCGATAGCAGTTATTCCTCAAGTAGAGATTCAACCAGTTCTAGCGGTGGCTCTGTCATTGTGACGCGATAGTAGCCGGCTTGATTGGCCACTGAAGACGTGTACGGATCGGCTAGATCGACCGTTTCGATGAGGGGGTGATCGTAAATCAATTCGCTATAAACATCGCGATTGAATTGATGAAACCGCTCGTACTGTTCCTTGACGATGATGTCTGAAAAAATGAGGGGATTGACCCGCTCTAGGCGACCGTACGCAATGTCATCGTATTGATCGTTCAGGGGAATTTGGGCAAAACCTGCTCCGGCAGTGGCGATCGCCCCAATGCTGCCCAAGGCTAGTGCTGTCAGAAATCGCATAACTCACACCTTCTGGAAATAGAATTCGTTCGGATATCTCAATTTCGACTTAACCACTAGCAGCGTGCGAGCGAAACGGTCGAAATACTCAGACGGATGGTCGAGTACCTGTGAGAGAAATACCAGCCAAGGAGCTTTAATTTAATAACAATTGTATCTCGCCTCATTTATCCTGCAAGTTGAAAATAACAGAACAATTATTCTTGCTAAATACGCTATTTTTCTACGTTTAGAACTAGTAATTTCACTGATTGATTCTACAAATAAACGGGCAGAAATGCGTTCGGTCGAATGGCTGCCGCCAAGGGCGGATGGTCTCCTCAATTCGATTAGTTTTGCAGTGCTCTAATAAACCGCTTGAGTCCGCTCCAGATCGATTCGGGCTCGTCACCGGCAAACAATTGGGCTAGTTGTTCTCCAGAGGGTTTTGAGTCTAGCGTTGCAAGTATTTGATATTGACCGGCTTCCGTTAGTTCCCAGACCGTCCACGGGTGGGGAAACATGCGAAAGAGTGCTCCACTGCCCAATGATTGCAGGAAGTAGCAGGGTTCCAATGTCGATATAAAGCGCTCTCGCAGGCGACGACCGGATAGCCCCACACCGGCTGTCCCCGTATCCTGCAGTATCGGGTTGATGACCAGCACGGGAATGTCGAGTGACTTGTTGGTGCTGACATTGCTGTTGCGGCGATCGCACAGCTGTTCCACCGCTTCAATTTCAACCAGCGTCGGCATCGAAAAGATTAACGGGACGGTATCGTCAATCTCTCCGGCTTCCCGAATGCCGCACACCATCCAGTCCGGCTGTTCCCACCGATATTTGGCCAGTGCGGCGGCTCCGGCATCCGCAAACGCGAACCCAAAAGGAGCTCCAAACACTTGGTGAAAGGGGTAGGCCAAAACATCGGGTTTCAGGTCGGGGGCCAGAATTTCCACCTGTAACCGGTTGTACCCGGCCTCAAGGGCTGCTTGAACGGCAGTTAGCGCCTGAGCCTGAGCCCCGGAAAAATCATCCGGTAGTTCGGGCAGAGGGACCGGATGCTTGTCTCGATTGGAGCTTGGGTCGGAAGTGCTGGTGGCGACTGGATCGGGCATAAAAATACGGGCGGTAACGAATCGCTTCCTCATAGTACGGTGGCTTTTCGCTATTCACGCTTGCTTGTGACGACGGGCCTTTGATTACAGCGGATCTCCTATTAAATTGAGGCCATAACAATTCCGAGCCCAATTGTGGAGTTTGCTTCGCACCGTTCGCCATTGCGGCATACGCAGTTCTCAAGCCATCTGGCACTAGTCAGTTTCGTCATCGCTAGCTTCGCGATCGCCGACTCGGGTTGCCATCACGGCGTAGAACGGATCGGCTGGAGGGGCGAGTAATTGCATCCAATCAAACCCTTTCGACCCAAACGACGGTCGGCCAATGGCTGTAATGTCGGTAAACCCCGGAATGGCCATGAAGTAGCGTTTCACCAGTTGTACGTGGCTGGCTTCGCTACCGTCCCGCCACGCTTGAATGGCTTTTTGGTAGAACATGCGGTTAGAGAAGCTCACAATCGCAATCCCCCCAGGCTTCAATACCCGCCAGATTTCAGCGAATACCGCTTCGGGATATTGCAGGTACTGTACCGATACTGTGTTGAGGACGGCATCAAAGCTGCGATCGGGTAGGGGGAGACATTGAGTTTGGTTGAGATTTTGTACAAAGAACCCCGTCAGTTGGGGATTTTGGGCCAGTTCTTCTTCGTTCATGCCGTGGCCGACCACCTCCTCGAATTCCATGTGCTCGGGCAAATGGGATACCCAACTGCTCATTAAGTCGAGAATGGAACTGTTGGGCTGCAATTTCAGACGGTAGAGTTCGGTGAGCTGTTGAATGAAACGGTCATCGACGTGGGTGACAAACCTCGGATAGTCGTAGAAGAGGGCGTCGTCTGACGGGTCCAGCTTGGAGCGATCTTGGGAAGCTAGCAGCATGCGAGGAATTCACGTTTCTTCACGATTATCCTAAGCGGATTTTTCTGTTTGGCACGTGTACGACAGGGGTGGAATGGTCAGCTGGACATGCAAAATCGATCGCCGATGCGATCTCGGGGATTTTGCGCCAGTGGCAAAGACGGGGCACACTCGCCTGTATCGGTGTTTCATTGGGGACATTCGATCTGGAGACCTTGACTCGATATGTTTGGGGGCGGAGCTGGCAGTGTAGCCTGACGTCTACGCTCGGAATGTCCGCTTCAAGCTGTTCTTATCACTCACTTTTTTCGTGCATCACACCTTTTTACTTGAACCTGGCCGTTGGCTGCTGACCGGACATCTGATTGAGGTTGGACGTGAGCCATTGTCGTTTAGCGGTCAGGGGGTTGTGAAATGGGATTCATCGTTTTGGTTCCATGCCATTCTGCGCATGATATTCGACCAGTCCTATGGCGATCGTCAGCCCCTATTGCTGGAATATCGCGGTCGTATCCCTGATGGCTCTTCGAGCTACTCTTTTGGCCTACAGCATGGGGAATTGGGGCGGGTTGAGGGGGAAGGCTGGATCGCGCCGAAAACAGTCATTCACCGTTATTGGGTATTAGGCGATCGCCAAAAGCGGATGGGGTACGAAAGTTTTTTCCGCATCGACGACAACCACTACTGTTTTTCCAGCGGTGTGATGGTGGGACTGAAATTGCTGAGTAATTTGGAAGCCAAATTGGAGCGCGTGTAACGCGATTGAGGTTGCTCCCTGGGGAATTGCGTTCTGGCATCCACAGGTTAGAGGGCGAAAAAAACGTGCCGCATGCCTGCAACCTGTCTAGCTCGGCTCGGTCTAGCTCAGATCGGTCTAGCTCAGGCTCGGTTTGTCTAGCTCAAGTCGTTGTCGCTGAGGTCGAACCACTGCTTCATGAGCACAAGCACTTCCTCTTCATGAGTTTCGACTACGCCAAATCGATCGGCCTCGCTTAATTGGCGATCGTCACCGTCCCAATCATTAATGCATCCACGCTCGTTGGTGTGGCGACAAACACGAGCCCAGAGACGACTCTTGGTTCCTTCCTGGCCGTGAGAGAACATTACTGTGTCTCCCAGAATGCGGACGTTACAGATGGGGCAAACATCACTGCGATTCATACGTCATACCCCTGAAAATCGACTACTGGCATGGACCTCTCCTCCTCCGCCAAACGAAACCACGATTGATGGTGTTTGGTGGCGCTTAGTGGCGAAGCTGTCTGTTGGGATAATACTCGGTTGCCGCACTGGAATTGTTGCAATCGGGGAAGCGCAGGGGCTATTTCGCTCGTGCAGCGTTCGATGTGCTGCCCCGTTTACATGATGGGTACTCTGTGTAAATCCAGTGCCAGTCAATCCTTTGATTCTCCCGATTGGGGACTGTCACTGGTGCCCGCAATTCACCGCCCTGCAGTGTTATGGTTCAGCCGACAGCGCTTGACAGCACATACGAATCCCCATTTGTAACTCTCGACAGTGTGCTGCGACAGATTCGGGACAGTAAACGCTCGCAAGAGGTGGTTCAACTCTGTCTGGACTTCATTTCGACGACGTTTGATGCTCCGCTGGTTTGGATTGCCTTTTACGACTCTCAGCAGCATCAGCTCGTCGGGCAAGGGGGAACATCATTAGTGCCCAATTGCTCTCTTTTAGATAAGGCGATCGCGATCGAGCCGGGACAAATTCTGGAGCAAGTGGCGATAGAGCAGCGAAAAATTGCTGTCCCCGACGTACCCCAAGAAACTCGCATGGGGCCTTGGCAGGAGGAAGCCAAGCGGTTAGGTATTGTCGGATGTCTGTTAATTCCCATTCGTTATGGCGATCGCTGTTTGGGGGTGCTGATGATGGGATCGCAACTCTGGGGAGGTACAGCCAGCGATGAAGAAGTGGCGATTCTGGGGATTCTCAATGGCCAGATGGCATCAACATTGCAACTAATTCGAGAGCGACGTCTCCAGCAAGAACAGAAGCAAGCGGATATTCCTTTGGTGGCCCTCGGCACCGCTATGCGAAATTTTGATTCGTTTGACGAGCGAGTCAAAGCTGCGATCTCCCAAATTCAAGCCTTTATTGAAGCCAAGCAGGTTCGCGTATTTTGGCTCGACCGACAATTCAACGAGTTTGCCCCCCGGTGGTCCAGCCGCCCAGCTCCGCTCAAAACTGGAGCGCAGAACCCTGACAGCGATCTTGCGGTAGCAGGGCCCACGTTTACAGCGCGAGAACTTGAGCCCACCTTTTCTACATTGGTTGAGGGGCGATTGGTGACGGTTGGAGAGGCCGGATTATCCGGCAGAATTCCGATCAATGCTCGCACCCTGAAATCGCTCGATTGCCGCTCGGTCATGTTAGTGCCGGTGTTGTTTGAGGGGGAATTACTCGGGTTTGTGTCAGTGGAGTCTGACTACTTACGGTCCTGGACCGAGGCGGAACAGACCTTGGCGGTTGGGGTGGTTCAGTTTATTGCGCTAGCCGCTCCCCTGGAAGTGCTCGAACAAACCCTGCAGCGTATCCAGCAAGATCGCCAACTCACCAGCCAAGTGGCTCAAACGATTTACGCTCAGACTGATTGGAATACCGCGCTATCGCAAATTGCCGAACAATTGTGCGCTCGATTGGATGCTACCGCCTGCTTGATGTTGCAAACGGCTAGCGATGTATCGGGCTACCGGGTTCGCATTGCCCACAGCCGCGATCGCACGCTGTCATTCCCGGACTATTTCCCTCCCCTCACCGGTCGCGATCTGGAGGATTTGCTGTGCGAGGACACGGCGATCGCTGCCGAAAGCTATCCCGAAGATCTGCGATTGACGGCATGGCAGGAGGAACTGAAACCTGCGGGTGTCCGATCGATTCTGGCCGCACGCACTACAGCGCTAACGGTATCCCCCGACAGAGATCTAACCAACGTCGACCCGGAAGGAATTGTCCTGATTGTCAATCCGCAACCGCGCGGCTGGCACCGAGAGGATCGTCAGCTTCTTCTGTTGGTTGCCCGCCAAGTGGGAGTGGTGTTCCGCCAATGGAAGCTGCGTGACAATTCTGCTGCTAATGCCCGCATGCAGCAACGATTTGGGGCTGCTGTGGAAGGACTCAACGATGCTCGCACCCTGCCGGAACTGTTTGAGGCGATTGTGACTCACCTCAAGCACGTCTTTTCCGTACCGCTGGTCGCCGCCCTATCGTGGCTGGATCGTTCTGCGGACTCGAACTCTACTACGGCGATGCTTAATGCTTTGCAGACCACTGAAGACTTTCATCTGTCGTCCAATAATCCATCGATCGCGGTGGAGGGAGATGCCTTAATTCAGTGGAGCCTTCAATCCTCCAGCCCGCTATTGCTGCAGGCGGCCGATCTGCACGACAGCAGTCGTCAGTGGCTGGATGCAGCGCCTTTAGGACAACTGATGGCGATCGCTGTGGATTGTCGTCCTAGCCCGTACTTGCCCAGTTTGCTGTTAGTCGTAGGAGATGTGGAGGCGCGCCAGTGGCAACAGCGGGAACAGGATATCTTGGAGAGTCTGCGGGGGACAGTGGCCAGCAATCTGAATCGAATTGTCACCCAGCAAGTGCTTTTGCAACGAGTGGGCGAGCTGCTAGAGCTTAATTGGTACAAACATCGTCAGCTATCGACCACCAGTCTTTGTTTGCGCTATCAGCTCAAGCGCATGCTGCAAGGACTTCCCGAGACGAAGGATAACAGGTGGAAAAAACAAGAAGAATCCATTCGATCCACGATTGATATTCCCAAAGATCTGAAGACTGTCGGAGCGGAATATTGGGCTGTGACGCAGGAAAGAACCGAGCTGCTGAGTGCGACACTGATTCGCCGGGTTCTTCGCCGCGCCGATCCCCTAGTGCAGAAATACAAGCTGTGGCCAAGGGTTCGAGGAGAGGCGACGGCCACCGTATTGGTTCATGCTGCTCGGTTGGAAATGGTGTTGGTGGAACTGATTGGCTTGATTGGCAAGCGGTGTGAAGAGGGGGGGGCTTTGGAACTTTGGTGCCAGGTGGAGGGAGAACGCTTCTCGCTATCGTTAGTGGATAGCGCACAGCCACTGTCGTCGGATTTGTTGGAGCTTCTCGATCACCTGCACCACCACAATCGTGGATTTGAGTGGCTATCTCCGCTCTACGATGTGTCCCTACTCCAGACATCTCCTGGGCGAGAACTCAGTATATGTCAGGCCGCAATGTCCAATATGGGAGGGGAGCTGGAAGTCTATCAAGCCGATGATGGCCGGACTGTAACTCAATTGCACTTGCCCGTTACACCGCAATAATCAACGGTGACCTGTGCTTGTGTGCCAGCACATGGGAGGGGCTACGTGTCTCTGGTACGGAATATGCCGGATCGGAACCATTGCCGTTGCTCCTCGATCGATCGCATTCCGCCGATTAGACTAAACCCAACCCCTTTTACCCGCGCCAGACGCACAACCATGCCGGAATCAACCACCCAACCTACTGTTGAACCTTCTTCCAATGGCCCTTCGCCTAACTCTGATACAGAATCTTCCATCTCTGCCAAGTACATGGCGAAACCAGACGATAGCTATACAAAATTGGCGATGCGCAATATGGTGCGTCGCGGCGGCACGTCCCTGTTCCATTTCGGACTGACGTTAGCGGCTGTATTGGGTGGGTTGGTCGTCGTCTCTTATCTCTTCCACTAGAGTAGGCCTGGTATTGTGTCAGGCTTACTGCCTGAGATGCCATCACTCGCCCCTCACTTTGCAGTCAGCCTTTGGTTGATGGCCGAGCCCTGTTCTTTGTGTTGACAGAGCATTAGCGTTCTTGTCTCCTCTGCTCGATCTCCAATCCTTCATTTGCCTCTTTGGAGCTAGGCTCAGTCGGAATTGCTAGCGTTGAGAGAATTCATCAGTAGAATTCATCAACAGGAGAAGTGCGCTAGGGAAACCTTGACGGGATGGGTGACATCTACTCCGTGCGTACCTGTGGCATTGGCAAGTTGCTGAATACTAACCTCACCGATCTCCCCCGACACAATCCAATCAGGTACTAGGTAGCTGAGGGGAACCAATACAAACGGGCGCTCGTGCAGCCGAGGGTGAGGAATAACGACACCGGGCAGTGGTGACTCTGTTTCACAGTCATGAGCGGGACTCGAACTAGAACAGTTGATGCGTTGTCCCTCCCACAGCAAAATATCCAGGTCTAGCGTGCGTGATGCCCACTTGCGCTCGCGGGTTCTTCCTTGGGTCGTTTCCACATCCAGCAGCACTTGCATGAGCCGCTGTGGGGAGAGGGTGGTGGCTAACAGAGCAGCACCGTTCAAATAAGGGGGGGCTGGTGGAGATTCCTCCTGTCCCGAGGGCTCTGACCAGACCACCGGCTCTGTCCAAAAACAGGGAGAAATCTGCAGGATCTCGACCTGCGGCTGTTGCTGCAAGCTAGCTAGTCCGGTTTCTAGCTGTCGCTGAGGATCGTCGAGATTGCTCCCGAGCGCGATCGCCACGACGGATTTCACGGGGTCGTATCCCACTTGAGGGATCCGAATGACGATAGGCTGGTTAGAGGCTGGCGGCACTGTTGTCATGGATGAGCATGTCATGGGTGAACAGATGTCATGGGTGAACAGGCACTGTTTGTCGTTGGGGTGACCCTATCGCGCCCTCATCGCTGACGCTACCGCACGCACGAGCTCTATCCCCCACCGTCCATTTTGGCGAGGAGACTTGCAACCTGTGGCTGCTCTCGAGCACATTTTCCATACCCCCAATCCCATTATTGGAGTCGTGCATCTGCTGCCGCTACCCACATCTCCACTGTGGGGAGGGAATCTGGATGCTGTGATTGCCCAAGCCGAGCGGGAGGCCACCGCCCTTGCGGCTGGAGGCGTAAATGGCATCATTATTGAAAACTACAACGATATGCCGTTTACCAAAGGGCAGGTGGACCCGGCAGTGGTCAGCGCGATGAGCGTTGTAGTCAAGCGAATCGAACAACTCGTGCAGCTTCCCCTCGGGCTGAATGTCTTGCGGAATGACGCCCACAGTGCGTTGGCGATCGCCGCTTGTACCGGCGCCAAGTTCATTCGGGTGAATGTCTTGACGGGGGTGATGGTGACCGACCAGGGGACGATCGAGGGAGACGCCTATCATCTGCTACGCTACCGCCGGCAACTGGGGGCGGATGTTCAGATTTATGCCGATGTCCTGGTCAAACACGCCCGTCCGCTGGGCACGGCCTCGCCAATTGCAGTGGTGAAAGACACGGTTGAGCGGGGACTAGCCGACGGCATTATTCTGTCGGGGTGGGCCACGGGCCATCCTCCGGCATTGGATGAGCTAGAGATGGCACGAGCTGCTGCTCCCAACACCCCCATCTTTATCGGTTCCGGTGCGGATACTGACAATATTGGCAGCATGTTGGAAGTGGCCGACGGGGCAATCGTGGCTACGTCGCTGAAACGGCGCAGCAAGTATTCGGGCGCAGCAGGAGTTGACCCCATCAAGGTCAGCCATTTCGTACAAGCAGCTCAACGCCACCTGGCAGCTGTCAAAGACCGCAGTGACAAGCCATCGGCAGAAATTACCGCCCGCCCCTAGCTGGAGCGCTGGCGCTACTCCTCAGCTCGTAATAGGGCTGTTTCTAAGCAGGCAAAACCGGTGACGCCGCGCTGCCGATGGTTTCGGGTGGCTGAACCCCACACATGTTTTTCTATTGTCTTTCATCGAACCAACGTGAAACGGAGCCAATCTGTATGAGCGTGACTCTGGTCATTACCCCTGACGCGATCGCCAATCTCGATCTGGCTGCAGGCCACCGCATAGTAGAAATCTTGCTACAAAACCCCGTAGCCTGCGCCCAACAATTGCAATGTCAGATTGATTTTCCGCGCGAAGATGGCGATCCGCGAGAGCTGTCTGAAATTGCCGAAATCCGGCTGTGGTTCGTTCGCTTGGATGCCGCCTATCCGTGGCTGCCGTACTTTCTCGATTGGCGAGCTGGAGAGTTGGCCCGTTACACGGCTATGTTGATTCCCCATCAGTTCAGCCAGCGGGAGGGAATTCAGTACAATCCCGAGGCCCTAGAAATTTTTGTCATGCAGAAGGTGTTTATCCTGCTGAAGTGGTTCAAGGATAAGGACTTTGGCAGCGCTGCCGATGTAAAAAGTATGGCCAAGGTACTGGGCTACGACATTGACCCCGAGTTTTTCCAATTGCTGGAGCGCTATTCGTGAGTGGATTGCTGATTGCTGATACGGTGCCCCTGATTGCAGGGTCATCTGGAGCCGTTTCCTCGGCTCCAACACACCTCCTGAAAGGACTGTCTACCTATCTCGAGCGAGTACAGCAGCGATCGCTGCAGTCTCTAGCACTCTCGCAAGACTTGGCAGACGTGGATTGGGGGAAAGCCTGGCAGGACTATGCGCAGTTGCTGAAGCAAGCATCTGGAGAGGTGGTGACGATTGCCTACCCCGGAAGTTTGGGAGACGCGATCGACGACCATTCCACGCTGGCGAATCTCTGCCAAGACTGGCGGCTGTCGGTGCTGCTGACGTTACCTCCCCTACCGTATGCCATTAGCGTGGCTGCAGCGTTTGCGGCTCTGGCCACGTCATCAAAAGCACCATTGGTGGGTTACGTCTTGGTGGGAGATTCTGCAACTCTGGATGAATCTGGGGTAGATATTGCAACGCTGAGTCAGCACGTAGAGGCGATCGCCCGAGTTCCGGTGCTGGGACACTTACCCAATACCATGGGTAGCCAGGAAGACAATGCTCTATTCGCAGCGGCGGCCGCGTTGAACTGGGAGCTGTTGCCGTGGTAGTCCGCTATCTTCCCCTGGTGACAGGCATGTTAGGGGGAAGCTTGTTGCTGCTCAATCGCTTGGCGTTCAGCCCCGATCTGCTCAACAGCCAATCCCGCTCTGACGCCTTAGGGGTATTGCTGAGTGCTCTGCTGATTCTGACCGGGCTGCTGTGGCAGCAGGTTCAACCCTTGCCTCCGAAGGCGGTGGAGCTGGAGGGAGAACAGGGATTTGAGTTTGAGGAGTCCCTGTCGGACGAGCAAACATTGGAATTGGGGTGGGCCACGCGCTCGATTCTGGTGGCCAGTCCCGCTCAGTCGATCGCGATCGTCTACGACAATCGCTTAATTCTGCGTCGCGGCATACTATCTGCAACCGATTGCAGTCCGGGCCAACCCGTTGAACCGGGCACGATCCTAAAGCGGGTGCTATCGCAGCAAAAACCGGTCTATCTCGTCGATCTAAAACTCTTTCCCGCTCGAGTGGAGTTCGACTACTTACCCAGCAATACCCAAGCTTTGCTATGCGAGCCCATTGGGGAGAGAGGAGCCTTGATTGCGGGGGCAGATGCTCCACGCAGTTTCACCGAACGCGATCGCGAGTGGATTCGAGCCATTGTTCAAAAACTCGATCGCACCCTAGATTCAACGACCTCAGCCTAGATGATTTGCCGTTCCGTTGGGGACGTCATTTTGAGCGCAAGTACTCATTCGATCTGAATTCGATCCCTCTTCCCCTATTCAGTGCCCATGTAACGAAGTGTTAAACTCAGGACACAAAATTGCAGATGTTTCAGCGGAGGACTTGTGGCGGATCATCTCATTCGGGCAACAGCAGCCGATGGCAATGTTAGAGCAGTTGCTGCAATCTCGACCCAGTTATGTGAAGAAGCCCGCCAACGTCATCAGCTATCGTATGTAGCAACAGCTGCGCTGGGACGGGCCATGACCGCTGGCCTCCTCTTGTCCACGGGGATGAAGCGACTGGATGCTCGGATTAACCTGCAATTTATGGGGGATGGCCCTCTAGGCAAGGTTTGGATTGATGCGGGAACAGATGGTACCGTCCGCGGCTACGTTCAAAATCCAGCAGTGGAACTTCCTCCTAACCAGCTTGGCAAGTTAGATGTTGGCGGTGCCGTGGGACGAAATGGCAACCTGCATGCGATCCGCGATTTGGGGTTTGGCTATCCCTACAGCGGTTCCGTCCAACTGGTGTCTGGCGAGATTGGGGATGATGTTACTCAATATTTAGCGCGCTCCGAACAAACACCGTCTGCCGTCCTCCTGGGGGTATTTGTGGATAGCGAAGGAGTGCAGCAAGCTGGCGGACTACTGATCCAGCTATTGCCTGGCGCACCTGAACAGCTGATTGCCGACATGGAAGCCAAGCTGTCAGGATTGACGGGGTTTACTCCACTATTGCGATCGGGGATGGGATTGACGGATATCCTTGAGAACCTGTTGGGAGACTGGGATCTGCAGATAGCTCCCGACACGCAAATGATTCGCTTTAACTGTCCCTGTAGTGCCGATCGCATGCTGAGGGCATTGCGAATGCTGGGGGCTGTCGAATTGAGGGACATGATTGAAAAGGACGGAGGAGCCGAAGGCACCTGTCATTTTTGCAACGAAATCTATCGCGTTGGCGAGTCCGAATTGCAGCAAGTTATTGAAGATATGAGCGCTAGCGAAGGCTAGCGCCTCGCTCGACCTGAGTGAGATCGCCCTCACCCCCAATCCCCAGTCACGCTTGTAATCGGGCTGTTTGCTCGCACTCCACTGTCAAGTCTGGAATGTGGAGGTCGTGAAAATCCTATTGCCAGATTGCAGTTCGCCATCCGTCATAGAGTCTCTACACCATAGAGTCTTAGTCCGCTATCCATGCTGGTTGCTATTCGGATATGGAGCTAAAGTTGGCCTAGCCGCTAGCGTGAAATTGCTGATTAAATCCCGTGCGCTTTTCGTTCAGTCTGAAATTAGGTATTGCAATTTCTTGTCTGACCGTTGGTTTAACCAGCGCCAGTGTGGTGTATGTCTACCGCAACACGCGCTATCTACTGTTGACCCAAATCAATCATCGCCTGAAAGACATGGCTCAAATGGGAGCATTTCTAATTGACGAAGAAATGCGAGATGACATTGTTACGTTAAGTGCAGACATCGATCGCGACTCTCGCATTTCCCCCAGCGATATCGCCACGTTAGAGTCCGGTAGCTTCCTAGGGAGCCTGCCGGATGCAGATATCGAGCGGTACCATCAAGCCCCACAATTTCAGCGGCTCAGTCAAGCATTAAGAGCCATCAATCGAGCCAGCCGCGATCGCGTCGATCCCCTACAAGAGTTTTATCCACAAGAATTTCTCGCTTATCCCAACGCTGTACTGCCGTATATTGCCGTCCGCACGCCGGAATCCCCCGAACTGGATGTCATTAAGTTTGTTGCATCCTTTGCCCCCGACCCCGAAGGGGAAGATTGGCCGGGGAATCCGATTGGAAATCTGTACCGACCCACGTCCCCCATATTTGCCCGTGCGTTTACGGGAGAAAGCCAGGTCTCCGAGTCCTTCTATTCCGACGCCTTTTACACATCCACTACTGCAGTCGTACCCATTAAAGATTCTTCGGGGGAAACGATCGCTGTATTGGGTCTGGATATGCTGGTCACCAGCGAATTCAATCACTTGGCCCGATTGCGCGCGATTTGCTCGGGCATTATCGCCATCAGTTTTCTGCTGTCCATTCTGCTCGCAGCCGTTATTGCCCGGTGGTTGAGCCAGCCGCTGAAGACCCTGACCGACGCGGCAGAGCAAGTGCGCAATCGAGATTTTAGTCGAACGATCCATTTCAAAACGGGAGATGAGATCGAGGTTTTGGCAGATACCTTCAATCTCATGGTGCGGGACTTGCAACGCTATTCCTCGACCCTGGAAACCCAAAATCAGCAGTTAGCCAACTACTCGCAAACATTAGAGAGCAAAGTTAAAGAGCGCACATCCGAACTGCGTACCGCTAACGCCCGCCTGCAATTGCTAGCAACCTCCGATGGCTTGACTAATCTATCCAATCGCTATCACTTTGACAGCGATTTAGATCGGGCATGGCGACGGGCTCAACTAGCCCAATTACCGCTAACGCTCATTTTGCTCGATATCGATTATTTCAAGCGATACAACGATACCTACGGTCACCAAGCTGGGGATGATTGTCTGCGGTTAGTGGCCCAAACCATCGAACGAGCTGTCCCAAAAGGTGCTGGTGTGGTTGCCAGATATGGGGGCGAAGAATTTGCCATTCTGCTGGTACCTGGCCGTAGTGCTGGCAACCACAATGTTGATGGGCTAAAAATTGCAGAAGCCATTCGGCAATCGCTCGCCCATGCCAACATTCGCCACGATGGCTCTCCACTCGATTCCATCCTGACCGTGAGTCAGGGAATCGGCACGCTTATCCCCACCTCCGAAAATGCCACGTCCGTTCTGATTGAAATGGCCGATCGCGCCCTATACAGAGCCAAGGCAAAGGGGCGAAATTGCATTGAAATCGCCACAACCGTAACAAACCCCCGATCGGCGTGAGCCCCCCTGCTGCGGACGGTTCAGCTATAGTCCTCCCGGCTCGGCTATACTCCTTCCGGACAAGGCATATCCCCCTTTGTCCCGACTGAAGTGGCAAACGCGATCTCGATCTCGATTTGAAAGTGGTTGCTCACAATACCGCAAGCAATACAGAGCGTTTGAGTCAGTTGTTGCTTAAGTCAGTCGTTGTTTGAGGCTGTGCTTGCAAGGATGACGATCGGTCCGAGGGCTTGCCATCCCCACTATCGCCAACTTCGCGGTGAGTTCGGAGTTAGGATTGAGAGGCAAAACAACTCCTGCGAACATGACTTGTCTCCCAATCGCAGAAATGGGTGAACCAATCTTGCGTCAAGTGGCTCAGCCGGTATCGGTTGAAGACATCCCTACACCGTTGTTCCAGGCGTTTCTGACAGACCTCATCGACACGTTGAGAGACCGAAAAGGAGTGGGAATTGCTGCTCCACAGGTCTTTCGCTCGATCCGGGCGATCGCGATTGAATGCCAATCCAATCCTCGGTACCCAGATATTCCGGCTATTCCCCTACAGGTACTCATCAACCCAGAGATTTTGGAGCGCTCCCCTGATGATTGCAGCTTTATTGAGGGATGTTTGAGCGTGCCCGAGCGGCGGGGGGAAGTTCGGCGTCCGGATTGGATTCGAGTGGCCGCCTACAATTCTGCCGGACAACGCCTGGAATTTGTGGCAACCGATTTCACAGCTCGTATCTTGCTGCACGAAATCGATCACCTCAACGGAGTGTTATTTGTCGATCGCCTAATCTCCAGTCCAGTCGAAGCCGCGTCAGTTTCGCCCATCTCTTAGACTCAGTCTTGTCCGGATTTAGTCTTGTCCAGATTCAGTCCTGTTCAGATTCAGTTTTTTTAGGTCCAGTTTTTTTAGGTCCAGTTTTTTCTCTACCCACTGCGTCGCTACCCCGCCCTACCCATCCATGAATATTGCCGACAATATTACGCAACTGATCGGACGAACTCCCCTCGTGCAACTGAACGCCATTCCGCAATCTGAAGGATGTTTGGCTCGGGTGGCTGTCAAGCTGGAAAGCTTCAATCCCGCTGCGTCCGTCAAGGATCGAATCGCCGTCAGCATGATTGAGTCTGCCGAACAAGCCGGTACGTTGATTCCAGGAGAGACGATATTGGTGGAACCAACCTCTGGGAACACGGGGGTGGGGTTGGCTATGGCCGCAGCGGCAAAAGGCTATCGGCTCATTATCACCATGCCGGAAAGCATGAGTGTGGAACGCCAGTTACTTCTGAAAGCATATGGGGCCGAGGTGGAGCTAGTGCGCGGGGGGGGAGGCATGGGAGAAGCCATCTGGAAGGCAGAAGAAATTGTGCGCAAGACCCCCAATGCCATCATGTTGGGGCAATTTACCAATCCGGCTAATCCAGCCATTCATTACCGAACTACCGGCCCCGAAATTTGGCACGACACAGATGGTACTGTCGATATTTTTGTGGCGGGAGTCGGTACTGGAGGCACCATCACGGGGGTCGGTCAGTTTCTAAAAGAGCGCAAGCCGGAGGTTCAGGTTATAGCGGTAGAACCCAGTTCCAGTGCGGTATTGAGCGGAGGTCGCCCTTCCTCTCACAAGATTCAAGGCATCGGCGCGGGGTTTGTGCCCGACGTGCTTGACCGCGCGGTATTTGATGAGGTGGTCACGATTGATGATGACACCAGTATTGAATACGGACGCCGGTTGGCCCGCGAGGAGGGGCTACTTTCGGGTATTTCCACCGGGGCGATTGTGGCTGCTGCTATCCAAGTGGGTCGCCGACCGGAAAACGCTGACAAGTTAATCGTGATGGTGCAACCTAGTTTTGGCGAACGCTATTTGAGCACTCCGATGTTCCGAGATCTGGGCGTTGCAGTCACAGCCGGATAGCGATCCCGATCTGCTTGCGTCAAGTTGTACGATGTCAGTTCGACAGGGCTATTTGAGTGGGATAGTCGCCTAACAGCACAACGACAGCATCTGGATTTAACACCTCTTGCTCCCTTCTTCCCACAATGAGAAAAGGGCTGGGGATGAGGGTCATCGAACTCAGGTTGTACGAGACCGTCCCTACTGGTTGGAGAGAATTTCAAATTGGTAGTACATCTCACCCGCTTTGCGAAAGAGGAGATAGCTGCCGCCGAGCATGAGGATTGCAACTATTCCCATCGACCGTCTGGCTTGCTGGTTGGTTTGCAGGATGTCTGCCTCACTGCCCCGATAGACCTGTAGCCGATTCCCCAGCGGATCGACCAGTTGCGCTTGACCACTTGAGGTGTCAAGACCGGCCACGATTGTCACCCATTCCCCTTGCACCAGATACCGTCGAGTAACATCGACAAATACGGATTCAACACCGTTCCAAATCGTTGGGGTTAGGGGGAAAATTTGCGCTTCGTATTCCACGTCTAACGGTTGGGAACGTCTGGCATCCCCGGCCCACAAGACCCGTCCTCTAGCAGACCGGTCCTCGACGAGAGGAAGGATGTCGAGGTTGAACGCCAGCGGGATGGTAGAGCTGCCATCCGAAAGCGTGACATGATTCGCAGCACGCTCCCAGCGAAACAACTCCTCACGAACCCGCTCATCAGCATCGCGATCGCCCCGCGCAACAACCAGCAGCCCCCCCCGAATCACCTGCAAGGAATCGTCATCGGGCATGGTGTAGGGGTTGCTGGCTAGCAAAAATCCCTCAATTTTAACCGGGTTGTTACTGTTGCCGTCCCAACTCAAGGCGTCTGAGATGGAGAGCCCCGGCAATGCGGCTAACTCTGACGAGGCTTTCAGGGTTACACCGAAAACAGACATAACCAGGATGCAGAGTCCTATGCCGCCCAACACAACGGTACCGAAGCGCAACCCCAGATAGTTCTGGTAGTCACGATGCCTCACGTTACGAGGGCGATCGGTCCAGAACGAATACCTGATAGGCATGGTTTTTCAGGGTGTGAGTGTTCGGAGTCTCGAGCGTTCTGGTGTTGTTTGTTCCGATCTGAAGAGATGTCAGGAAGGTGCTAGCTGGAAGAGAGTGTTGGCTGGAAAACAGTGTTAGCTGGAAGCGTTAATATCTGCCAATCGTGATGCCAGGTTATTGGTATTGGGAGCATAGATTTGCAAGTAATTCCAATAATTCCCCAACACGGCTTTGACGTACTTGCGGGTTTCGGGGAAGGGGATTTGCTCTACAAAGAGGTCGGGGTCCGATAAGCTAAATCGTTGGGTCCACTGGGCGACGTTATTGGGGCCAGCATTGTAACTGGCGATCGCCAACATGGAATTATCTTGATAGCGGCGGTGAGTGTAATCCAGATAAAACGCCCCGAAGTGTAAATTGTCGTTGGCGGTACTCAAGTTGTAGCTGGTTTGTAGCCCCATTTGACCGGCGATCCACGCCCCTGTTGCCGGCATCACCTGAGTCAGTCCCAGTGCACCGGAGCGGGAGACAATTTCCGGCTCGAACCGCGATTCTTGACGAATCAACCCCGCCAGGACTAACGGATTGAGGCCAAAGGTTTCGGCTTCAGACACCAGGGTGTCGTAATGGTGCAAGGGGTAGACAGTTTGCCAAAAATCGGGGCGCTGCTGGAGCTGTAGGGCTACAGGATCGCCGCGTTCGGCTTCGGCAATTAGACTGGAGACGGTATTAATACCCTGCAGGCGATCGAGATAGTTACTGCCTCGATTTTGCAATACCCCTCGTGAAAATAAAGACTGAGTGGTCTCGGAGCGATTGTAATTCTCCCATTGCCAGCGCTGCCAGGCATCGTCTGCCGCCCCAGCTGCATGCAGCGCTTGCACCGCCTCTGAGACCTCCGGCAATTGCAAAATCGCGGGTTCGTACTGCAGAGAGATCGCCGATCGCCCGCTAGAAAAGTCACCAGCTGGCAGACCGAGCAGTGTCGCCGCTCTCCAGCCGTAATAGCTGGAACGAGCCTGCTGCAACACCTGTCGGTAAGCCGCCGTAGCCCCAGCTGAGTCCCCTTGCGCATTCAGCCAGCGTCCCGACCAAAAGTTTAGTTGTGCCCCCCACTCGGTGGTGGGCTGTTGGGCTCCGACCTGTTGTGCCACCGCTACCGCACCAGCCCAGTTACCGGCATTAGCTCGTTGCGATGCGATCGTCCATGCCACCTCTGCAGCAGCCTGACTTTGGGGAAAGGTTTGCCACAATTCTTGTCGCACGGACTCTGCCGCAGGCCGATTGCCCGCCCGCGAATACAGGCTCGCCAGTTGCTGCAGCGCAGCGGGAGAACTATCGCTAGCGCGATCGGCTTCCTGCCGCAGCAGCGAGATGGCTGTGGCCGTATCCACCAGTTCGGCCAGCTTGAGGCGAGCTTGTCCTGCTTCTGGGGTGTCAGGAAATTGGGAAAGTAGCCGTTGATAGGCCGCGATCGCTGCGGTGTGCTCGCGCGAAATTTGGTGGGAACGACCCAGTCGGTAGAGATTTAAAGCTGTGCCAGGGGCAGATTGGTAGGCACGCGACGCTTTGCCGAATTCTTTTTGTTCCCAGTACGCATTCGCAATAATTTGGTGATCTTCGGCCGTGAAGCTGGCCCCGTTGCTGTCTCGCCAGCGATTCAAATGCATTGCTAGTTCGTCGGTGTCGGGAGCAGCGTCTGCCAAATGGCGAATGTAGGTGAAATTCTGAGGTTGATTCTCGACTGCATCTTGCAGGTATTCGACGGTGACTGGGTGTTCGTAGAATCGCGATCGCAACTCGTCCACCCGTCCTAGTCCCCTCAGGGCTCTAGGAATTAATGGACTATTGGGATGCTCCTCCAACAACTGCATCCAAGCGCGATCAGCAGATACGGGACTGTCGGCCTGCTCGTAGGCTAGCGCTCGCAGCATCACCACCTGATCGGCCAGCTGTGGCAGGCTGTCTTCCATGCCTTCGAGCAATTGTAGGGTCAGGGTGCTACGCCCCAGAGCTAAAGCCTCAGTTGCCTGTACGTAGGCCCGACTGGAGGTGCTGTTGGTCGTTGGTGTTACCGCAGACGAGTTGGCGCGAATAGCGTTGGTGTCAAAGGTATCGATCGCTAGTGGAGATTCCTGTGCGCGTACCGGCAACCCCGTCGAGATATTAATGTCGAATAGATTAGCGCCAGAGGACGCCTGCAAGAACGCCACGCTAGCCCCCATCATGCCAAGGCCCAGCATTGCTGTACTCAACGCTCTCAAGTTCTGGCGTTCATCACTCATGATTCTTGCGTCCTACCGATTTGCTCGACTGAATTGCATATCCAGTTGGCTGACTTCCGCAATGTCATCGCGTCTTCTCGACCTGCAGGCTAGTTGCTTTCGCAGCTAGAAGCGAGAGAACCGAGCAGGGATAGCAGCACCTCAGTACATCACTCTACTCAAACCATGCGGGCCTCGCAGGGAATAAGTTGACCGTTTTTTGACTTTTTTAAGTGGCCTATAAGTTACTTCGAGTTGGCTAGGGCTAAGAATGTTGATAGTGCCAGGTGGATATCTTTACGAACGAGGAAGAGATGTGTTCCCGGTTGCAAATGTCGCTGCCATCCTCACCCGTGCTTTTGCGAACGCGAGATAGGATGGGGAACGCACGTTAAGAATTTGGGATGATTAATGGCGTCTAGCTATTCTTTCGATGTGGTCAGCGAGTTCGATCGCCAAGAGCTAGTGAATGCAGTCGATCAGGCGATGCGCGAAATTAAGAACCGCTACGATCTCAAGCCTACGAACAGCACTATCGATTTGGGTGATACGTCACTAACCATCGAGACCGACACCCGCATGTCGCTCAATTCCATCCAAGATATTTTGCGGACCAAGGCATCGAAGCGCGGACTGTCGCAAAAGATTTTCAAGTTCGAGGCGGCTGAAACTGCGGGTGGCAGCCGCATGCGCCAAGCGGTTACGTTGCAAAAAGGAATTGAAAAAGAGCTGGCCAAGAAAATTAGCAAGCAAATTCGCGACACTTTCAAAAAGGTGCAGGCTTCGATTCAGGGGGAGCTGCTGCGTGTGTCTGCCAAGGATAAAGATGTGCTGCAGGATGTGATCCAAATGTTAAAGCAGGAAGACTATCCTGTTCCGCTGCAGTTTACAAACTATCGATAAGATGTCGCCTGGGAGGTCAAGCCGCTAGGTATTGTAGTGGGCTAGATGTCCTGGACTAGATGTTGACCAGAGCGCACGTAACTCTATCCGGTTGCGGTCACTTCCCGACTGCACTGATGGCTTTGTTGAACTGACTGGAGCCCCAATTTGAACCGCAAGGATAGCTCTGCCAAGATCGTTCTCATCGAATATGGTTAATCGCCGTTTGATGGGCGTTGATTCGAAGCCCCTGTGTAGCATTTCGTATCGCCTGATGCCAGCAATAGAGTTGTCCGGGTAACTGGTGCCCGTTACTTTTGCCATCTAGCGTCATCTAATAGGTTTGTCGTCTCCCCTCTGGCTCGCTCTTGCTTATTCGTGCCAGTAATCGGTGTTGCACTGCAGAGCTGTCTGCTGTTGGTAAGCCAACGTACGCAACTGCGCACAATCGATCGCTGTTCGGCAACCTGCCACCCCATGTGTACGGCAACTCCCACCGAGATAGAAATAGCTACTCGTTAAGGTGACAATACAGAGCGCGTAAACAGCATCTATATCAATTCTCCAAGCAATCACGAGTCGATATCGCGCTTACCGTGTTGGCTAACCCTATTGGCGATCTAAGGACCGACTATGTCTTTTCCCAATAATCCTCACTCTGAAAGCAGCAGCCTCCCCACTACCAGCACCGATAACCAATTGTGGAAATATTTGAAAGAGGGGGAGCCTCAGAATGCTCAAACCCTTACCCAGCAGGTTTCTGAGGACGCATTGGAGATCCTTTCCCATCACATTCGCGGTATGCTAGGCACCCTGCCATCCGAGCAGTTTGGAGTTCAGGTGGTTACTAGCCGCGAAAATCTTGCCCAGTTGCTGACTGGAGCCATGATGAGTGGTTACTACTTGCGTACGCAGGAGCACAAATTGCAGCTCGAGCATGCGTTTGGACTTCATACCGAGGATGGCACCTTTGAAGCATAAAAAATCGGGCGATGGTATCTCTGGAGACAGCTCGTCTTGGGGCGATCGCGTCTAGAATTAATTTCTTCAGATTTGACGATCCATTTTGTCCAAATTTGGGTAAAGTTTTTTCAATCAATTGAGGTGTTACTATGCCTGCCACCGGTACGGTTCAAGACAAACTCGCAACGGTGAAAGCCCGTTACAACCAACTGCTCAAGCAGAGTCAGAATCCCCATGCTGACCCTGTATTGAAGTCTCTACAAATGGCGATCGCTAAGTTGGAGAAACAGGTGAAGAAATAGCGGTGTTGTCAGTGCTACTGATTTTGCACCCACAATTGTCGCTAGGACAGCCTTGACTCTAACTCACAGCCCACTACACTCCTCTTTGCCTATCCTTGCTGGATGTGCATCGGTTCGTCACGCCATCACAATTGCTGCCGTTGTTCCCATTGGACTGCAGACCGTTTGTGGCGATCGCACACCATAGCTTTTATCCACTGCACGCACAGCGATTGCAGGGGAACCTGACGTATTCATCCGAATGTTGCCCGATGCCTTGAGCGGCACATTACAATCTATAGCTTTCAGCAATCAGCTATGGAGAGTTCTTTAGCCACTTTTCCCAGAAAATCAAGGCTTTGAGCTATTTCTGCACTCCAGACCTGGCAGCAGATGGCTATATCGCTCTTGACAAGCAGCCGTAGAGACTTCTCTCGTCATTGTTTATGGCAAATCAAGACGTTGAGCTGTCTCCGCACTTCAGACCTGACAGCAGATGGCTACAACTAAGAGATCGCTCGCAGCTTTCGTTATTCTCAATCGCTAAAGCGTTCCAACAGTCCACCTCCCAGCACAATATCGCCGTCGTACCAGACGGCAGCCTGGCCCGGAGTTACACCAAACTGAGGCTCGTCAAACACAATTCGGGCACGGGTGCATTGCCTGTCAGTGTCGTCTAGCGGAGTAATGGTTGCCGGAACGGGGCGGGAGCGATAGCGAATTTGAACGTCCGCTCGAATGGCTGAGTCAGGACGGGCGATCGATACCCAATTAACGCGATCGGCGATCGCCTCTGGTTGAGTTGCCTCTTCCCGTGGCCCGACGATCACTCTGTTCATGGCTGCATCTAAGGCAACCACGTACAGCGGTTGAGCCGCAGCCACCCCCAACCCCTTGCGTTGACCGATGGTGTAGTGATGTACCCCTTCGTGATGTCCGAGGACATTGCCCACCGTATCGACAATGTTTCCTTGGGCAGGAGGGATATACCGATCGAGAAAGGTTTGCATCGAGCCGTGAGCTTCCACCAGGCACAAGTCCTGGCTCTCGGGCTTTTCGGCAGTGTGCAGGTCTAGATCGGCTGCCACTGTACGAGTCTTGGATTTTTCCCATTCCCCCAGCGGGAACAGGGCATGGGATAGGTGGTGCTGGCTTAGCTCGTAGAGAAAGTACGATTGATCTTTATTGCGATCTCGGGCACGCAGTAACTGCATGCGATCGCGCTCTGGCGAATATTCAATGCGGGCGTAATGACCGGTGGCGATGGTTTCGATGCCCAGTTGTTCGCGGGCATAATCGATCATCGGGCCAAATTTGACCGTAGTGTTGCAGCGCGAACATGGCAGTGGGGTAGTGCCTTCTGCATAGCCGTCAACCAGATAGCGAATAATGCTGGCTTCAAATAGCTCGCGAGAATCGACGACGTGATGGGGAATGCCCAATTGGTCGCACACTTGGACGGCATCGACCATGCCTTCCGAACAGCATTGTCCTTTACCTTTCATCAGCCACAGGGTTACTCCTTCCACTTGGTATCCCTGTTGATGCAAAACCGCTGCTGCAGTGGAACTGTCGACGCCACCCGACATGCCGACAACCACTTTGGAGCCAGGGGTAGCAAGAGGACCGACGGGAGCTGGGGAAATCGTGGTGGAATGTGTCATGGGAGGAACGGCAGCGATCGCCTGCAGCCAATCTATATCTGTAATGTCAACGCTCGATAATCGTGTCAATGCTCGGCAATCGAAAAACAGTCAGTGATTATACGGCTTGCCGCCAAACCAACCGCCAAGCACGAACGATGAGCAAGCGTTAGCTTTCCCACTGTAGTGTGTTTTGAATGAGTACGTCAGGTGGGGGTCGATAATTGGCCCATGGGTCGAGCCAGGTGTCGCGGTTAGCAGCAAATACCTGAGTCAGCCCGAGCAATCGTCGCTAGAGTTGGGACAGCCATCAACCTCGTGAGTGCTCGGCCAGAGCTACAGTAAAGGTCGAATGTCAGCCAGCACTATCCTTTGCATTCCCGTTCGCGAGCATTCTTATCCGTTTTCCCTTGCCAGCAGGCTATGACCGTTCATCCCGGCAACCGCGATCGCATCCTCACCCGCTCTGACTCGCAGCCGGACATTTTGGTATACCCGGTATCCCTGGAGGAGCTCGATACGCTCGCGGATGTGCTGGCTCTATCGTTTCACCCTCGCGTTGGATTGCAGGGGCTGGTGTGGCCGGTGTTGCGTCTGGGCATTCGAGAAGATATTCGGCGACGATTGCTCGGGAAAAATCCCAAATATTGCTGTTTGGGGGCCTGGAGCAACGACGAGTTGGTGGGGACGTTGGAAATCGGGATGCGCCGCACCTCTAGCCCATCTCAAGCGAACTATTCGACGGACAAGACCCGCTCCCCTTACATTGCAAACCTGGCAGTGCTGCCGGACTGGCGACGCAAGGGGATTGCCAGCAAATTGCTATTGGGGGCGGAGGGAATCGCAGCAACGTGGGGCAGCGATCGCATCTTCCTGCACGTGCTGGAGACCAATAAAGCCGCTCAACGACTATATTTGAACGCGGGATATCGCATTCAGGGGCGCTCGGCAACGGCCTGGAATTATTTCGGTGCCCCTCGCGAAATTCTGCTGTACAAATCTATAACGGACTAGCGATTGGTCAGGTTTGCCATAGCAGTGGCCACACCATTGCGGACATTTCAGCTATGTTCAACCCCGACTGTGACTGGCAACCTTTGTCCTAACTGAAATTGCAACCCCTATATAAGGGCCGATCGGGAGGGATTTAGGCTCGAATCCAGCGGCTGCTGCCATCTTTTTGGTCGACGATCGTGATTCCGTCTGCTTTAAGGCGATCGCGAATCTCATCCGCCTCGGCAAAGTTGCGCTCTTTACGGGCGGTGTTGCGCCGGTCGAGCAGCTCTTGAATGGCGGCATCTGTGAGGGCATCGGGAATCAAGCTCTCTTCGTCACCAGTTGTTTCTGACACTGCCAGCCCCAGAATGTCGGCGATCGCAACGAGAGCTTGTGCTTTTGCCGCTAGCGTAGCTGCATCGAGAGTCCCTGCCCCTGTGTGCTTGAGCTGGTTGTTTTCTTTGGTTAGCGTTTTTGCTAGATCGAATGCTACGGCCAAGGCACCGGGGGAATTGAAATCGTCATCGAGGGATGTCTCGGCAGCCGTGATTGCCTCGGTTTCCGGCTCTACATCCTCAAGATTCAACGTTTGAGTGAATGTCAGCGCTGTAGATAGGGTCTTCCAAGCACTAGATGCTGCCGTTAGGCTCTCATCCGTTAGGTCAATTGGGCTGCGGTACTGGGTTTGCAGGAAGAACAAGCGTAGCGCCATGGGCTCGTAATGGTCTAACACGTCTCGAATGGTCTTGAAATTGCCCAACGATTTGGACATTTTCTCCCCATCGATATTCAGGAATCCGTTGTGCATCCAGTATTTAGCAAACGGCTCTCCCCCCAGAGGTTCCGACTGGGCAATTTCATTCTCGTGATGGGGGAACTTCAGATCCGCACCACCAGCATGGATATCAATGCGATCGCCCAAGTTTTCCCGCACCATTGCCGAGCACTCGATATGCCAGCCCGGTCGTCCCCACCCCCACGGAGACTCAAATCCTTCTTCAGACCGGTCAGCCGATTTCCACAAAGCAAAGTCAAACGGATCGCGCTTTTGGGTGGTTTCGGCATCCACTCGACCGCTGGCCCCTGCCTGCATATCCTCTAACTTGCGGCCGGAAAGCTTGCCGTATCCATCAAACTTACGTACTTCGTAATAGACATCCTTACTCCTCGCTTGGCCTGGCACTTGATAGGCAAATTGCTTGAGTTCTAGATCCTGAATCAGTTGATATATGGCTGAGAGGGATTGCGTTGCTTTGGGATATGCGTCGGCAGGCAAAACGTTCAATCGCTCCATATCCTCCATGTACGCATCAATAAACTCTTCAGAAATCGCCTGCATATTGGAGCCCCGTTCCCGAGCCCGCTTCAGAATTTTGTCATCAACATCCGTAAAGTTCTGTACGTAGGTAACTGAGTAGCCTTTCCAGGTCAGATACCGTCTCACCACATCCCAACTGACGTAGGTGCGAGCGTGACCCAAGTGGCAGTAGTCGTAGACGGTAACTCCGCAGACGTACATCTTGACATCACCCCTATCGGTTTGACGATCGGGTGTACTCTTTTCTCCAGAAGAAGATTCACTTTCGCTGAGGGGAACAAACGGCTCCTTCTGTCGGGTTAGTGAATTGAATACGGTCAGGGCCACGTCTACTTTCTCGCGAGCGACTCTAACATTGTGCCAGCTTTAGTGAATTGGACGCATTGCCAGCGCATTTAGCGGTTGCTATTTCAGCGGTGTCTTGAAAGCAACGCTTGCTCCTCTACCACTTGCCTGAGAAGGCGTGCTGGCTCTCCACTACTATTCCTGCTGCCTCCCCAATCCCGCCAACTCATCAATATTGGCTCCCGTCGAGAACCCTCGTCGAGAAATGAATAGTACTGGTTCCAAATATTGCCTATTCCTCAACAGCCACTGTCTGATTGTGTATCTCCCAATACTGCAGAAAATAGCTCCACGATTCGACATCAAAATATGTCAGTAGATTACATTTTTTTCGCGTTGTTCACGTATCTGTAGCTGTTATTAAGCGTATAAACTTCTCCTGGTTCGCAAGCTACGCTGGTGACATCGCAACCGATAGGAGCCAAATATATGAGTCTTTCGGAAGTCGTCAGTCAAGAGTTAGAACAAGCACGCTCCATCTGTTCCACCTACGGTGAAACCGACCCCCACTGTCGTGCAGCCTGGGATGCGGTTGAGGAAGTGCTGGCTGCCCGCAGCCACAAGGCTCCTCCTACCAGCCTAGATATATATTGCGAAGAATATCCCGAAGCCCCCGAATGTTTAATTTACGAAGATTAGCGATCGGTTGATTGCCTGTCGAAGTATGGTTTCTCCTTGTAGTAGAATTCGTGATGCCGCCAGTTTTTGGCGGCATTTTTTTGTGAAATAATTCTGTAGTTTATTCGTGCTGAATCCTGGCCCATCAACGTGCAATTGCGGTGCTGGCGCGGGGTTAAATATTGCGAGGTTCAATATTGAATGATTCAGGCCAACAGTATAGGAACTCCCGACAACCCCCAATCCGATCGCGGTAGTCTACTCACCGAACAAATCAATCCTCGCAGTGCCGATCTCGATCGCCTGTCCAGCCTGGAATTGGTGGAGGTCATGAATGGGGAAGACGCCAAGGTGGCGATGGCGGTGGCTGAAGCAAAGGTGGCGATTGCACGGGCCATTGACTTAACGGTGCCGGCATTGCAAGCGGGGGGGCGATTGCTATATGTCGGGGCTGGCACCAGCGGGCGATTGGGGGTCTTGGATGCAGCGGAATGTCCACCGACCTTTCAGGTGCCGCCTACTGTAGTGCAAGCGGCGATCGCGGGGGGGACCGATGCTCTGGTGCGCAGTGCAGAAGGAAAGGAAGACGAGCGAGAGGCAGGGGCGCAAGAGATCGCCAGCCGCGCCATCGGCGAGCGAGATGTGGTGATGGGGATTGCGGCGGGAGGAACCACCCCGTACGTTCATGGCGCCTTAGCAGAGGCTCGTCAGCGGGGGGCCGGAACCATCTTTTTTGCTTGCGTTCCAGAATCTCAGGTACCCATGGAATGCGATGTCAATATTCGCGTATTGGTGGGGCCGGAGGTGCTGACGGGATCGACGCGGATGAAAGCCGGTACTGCAACCAAGCTGGTTCTGAACACCCTCTCCACTGGCGTCATGGTGCAGTTGGGCAAGGTATACGGCAATTTGATGGTGGATGTGGCTGTTACCAATGACAAGCTGCGCGATCGGGCCGTGCGCATCATTACCCATTTGACCGGTTACGAGCGCCAACAGGCAATAGAGTTATTAGATGCGGCACAGCAGCAGGTGAAACCCGCGCTCCTGATGGCCTGGTTGCAATGCAGCGGTGAGCAAGCTCGCGCATTGTTGGCCGCCACTGGCGGTGATGTGCGTGCATCCCGAGAGCACGGACTTACTTAGTGTGTTTGGAGCGTGGCAGTTTGCGGGGGACGATCTGCTGAATTAAGGTCAGCAGAACAAAAATATTAGGAACCGTATCGGGAGTTGCATCCGACCAGGTCAATAACTGTAGCTCCCCCCGCTCTAACAGTTGAGTTCGGTCAACCTTTGTGTGAGATGCATGCGGATAGTAGAACACCGAAATGGCTCCCTGATAGAGCTGCACTTCGTCAATTGACTCCCATTGCAACAGGCGCTCCCCTTTGGATAGCCCCCAACGATTAACGGTAATGGGGCCAAACTGCAGATCGCGCCCCTCATCAAATGCCTCGAGGGCAACTGGAAAGTGGCGGCTGGTGAGTTCGAGTTGAACGCGATCGCACAGTTTGGTGATGCCTGGAAAGCGGGCAGAATGCTTGGCAAAGGTGACTTGCTTGCCATCTCGCAGCCGTAGGCGGCAGCTATAAACCGTTCCATCGCGCCACGGTCGAGACTTCATGCGCACGGTTGCGATATCGTCCCAGCGCAGGCATTCCACCTTGCGGGGTCGCTCGAATGCGAGTCCGCGTTCGAAGATCAGCACGCGAGTGCGCTGCTCCCGTACCGCGCTCGCCACGAGCAAACCCCCGAGGGGGAGTCCAATCCCCCCCAACAAGAGTGCCAGGAGGAGGAATAGAGCTAGAGTCCCGCTTGTGGCCATCACCCCCAAGATGGCTGCACCGACAAATAGCACCCCAGCTGACAGGACGAGCCACGAACCAAAGATCTGACGGGCACGCGCCTGCACGGGATCGGCTCGATATTCTTCGAGCGCTGGTCCCAACTTGCGAACTACGGTCTCTATGTCTAGTGTTTGCGACACTCAGAGGGCCTCTTGCTGTCGAGTCGGACAGGTGCAAACAGGTGGAAAACAGCCGCTGATATCAGTATTAGACACAGAAGTAACACAGGGATGTATCAGATGTATCACGTGTGAAGTACGGACGAAACGGGTGTTCGCTCTGAGAATGAATGTGCAATAGCGTGGGGGCGAGTGCGGTGGCGACCTGGGTGGATATGGCATGAGCGCAGATATGGCATAAGGGAGTTGGCCCGGTACGGTGCTGGTACCACAGAGATCCGCTGACCCAGCTATGGTGCACTGAAACCCGCTTGAGTATGCCAATGCTGAACGATCCACGGCGATATGTCTACTGCACTAGCATTATTGCGTTTTTCTGCGACTTCCTTAGCGTTCTCTCACGAATTCATTTTTAGCAAAGAGCTGTACCCACTTCCTTCCACAACCGCGATGGTGCTAGACAGGTCGCTAGGTAATGGCTTGGTTGAATTAAACGTTAAACAACTGCCCTACACCCTCTCGCCAGACAGTGACCTGCCGTACATTGAGGAGGAGTGCTGGGGTCATTGAGCGACTTGTGGGTGGCAGGGGTCTCAATCTGTCCGATTGTTGAGTTCAAGCAGTCATTTCGATCGCATCTCTCCCCCTATTTTCCCCAGTGCCGCCCCATCAGAAAATTGGCATGATTGGAAACAAGATCGGTTGGCGACAGAGGATTGATGGCAAGCATGGTGAGAGTTTTTCGTTGGGCAATTGGGGTTGGGGCCGGGGTGTGGCTGGGGAGCATCACTGTTGTGGGGGCTGTTGCTGCCAACGTGGCCAATCCCACCCTTGAAGTGGGGATTGTACAGCGATTTGGGGAGTCATCGGGCGATCGGTTAACGGTCTCGGCGGTGGGTGGCGCACAGGTGGTCTTGGACTATCCTGCGCCAACTAGCGATGGAGTCGGCGAGTCGGCACTTCTCAACCGACAGCTCATTCACGGGCCGCTACACGACGAGAGCCGGTTTGCAGACAGCGAAGGATTGTCTGTGACGGTACCGTCCATCACCGTCGGGGTCTCCAATCAATTTCACCCCCAATCGATCTTGCAGCAGCGGCTGATCCTCAGCCGTCACCGCAGTTTTGAAAGTGCCGAAGCCAGCGCCCGTGAATGGGAAACACTGGGGGTGCAGACTCTAACGGTACAGCCAGAGGAATGGCAGGTATGGGCCGACCCGGAGACCTATTCCAGTCTTGATTACGAACGCATTTTGGAGATGGCTCGATCTCGCGATCGCTTCAGTGCCAATTTAGATAACGAACTGGTTACTTTTGACTCATCCCTAAGTTGGACGCTAGACGGAGAAACCATCACGGGGGATACTCTGGCCATTCGGTCCAGTACGGGTGGCCCGTTGATCGTCAATGGTCGGGTCTACGGTGGCGATTTAGTAGTGCAACCGAATACCTTCGGCACCTACACCGTGGTCAACAATGTCCCGATTGAAACCTATTTGCGGGGAGTCGTTCCCCACGAAATTGGCCCCGGTGCCCCGTACGAAGCGATTCGAGCCCAGGCCATCTTGGCTCGTACCTATGCCTTGCAGAACCGCCATCGCTTTGCTCCTGATAACTACGAACTCTGTGCTGACACCCAATGCCAAGTCTATCGAGGGTTGAGCGAAACAATTTCTGAGGCCGATCGCGCCATTGTCAGTACTGCGGGACAGGTGCTGACTTACGACGGTCAGTTGGTGGATGCGGTGTACTCTTCAACCAGCGGTGGGATGACAGCTGACTTTACGCACATTTGGGATGGGGAGCCCCGCCCTTATTTGCAATCGTTACCAGATACTCTGCTGCAAAATCCTCCAGTGGGCACGCTGGATCTGTCTCGAGACGATCATTTTCGTCAGTTTTTGGGCTGGCGTAGCGGGTTTAACGAAGCGGGGGTGTCGAACTACTTCCGCTGGCGCTTAGATCAGCCGTTGGGCAAGCTGACGGATAACCTGCGAGAGAACCAAAAGTATCTGGGGATTGCTATCCCTCCGTATGAAGAAATCGTCGGGCTAGAAATTATAGAGCGATCGCCCAGCGGTCGAGTGCAGGCAATGCGCTTGGATTTACGGCAGCGGGATGGCAATTTGACTAGCGTCACTCTGCGTAAGGATGAGATTTTATTGGGGTTGCGAGCAACCTACAGCTTGCTGTTTGCAATCGACCCGATGCATACCGATGGAGATTTATCCGGCTATCGATTTATCGGTGGGGGACTGGGGCACGGTGTTGGTATGAGTCAGTATGGTTCGTATACGTTGGCCCGCCGTGGTTTGAGTGCCATCAACATTTTATCGTTTTACTATCCGGGGACGGCGATCGCTCCGCTTACTCCAGCTTTAGCCGATCAAACGGTGGATGACGTGGAAGTCAATTCTGCTGCTGCGTTACTGCTAACGCCGTAACTGACTGGAGAGTAATGCTCCTCGTTCGAGTTCCCTCAGACTACTCGCTAATAGCCTAGGCTTCGCAACATGCTTGAAGCTAACGACGTGGCCAGAACCTCGAACGAAGCCCGGTGCACAAACTCAACCACCTTATGCACTGCGTTCGAGGCTAGACAATGCCAACCCCGAACGCAGCACCACCACTAATACTAATGGTGTTAGCGAGACCAGGTGCTCCCACCAAATCCGCCTGTTTTGCGAGCTGCGATCAGACGTGCAGAGGACTCAATTTGGAGCTCCATATCACCGGCTTGGTTGATTCGTCCTTTGGGAACATCCGACCATTCACCAATAATTTGGTTGCCCTGAATTTCACCCTTGAACACATTGGTCCAAGTTGACCCACCATCGCCACTTTCTCCATACCACCAGAGTGTGTTGTCAATCTGACGGAGATAGTACGTTCCACCATCATCTCCGGTCCAACGCCCAGACAAGTCTTGAGTTACTGGAGCTGTTGTTCCCTGGCTAAACTGAAAATCATCCACATTGATGTGCCCCCAACCTCCGGAGGCTTCGTCCACAATGCGAATGACTCCGACTCTACCTGCGTAAGGGGTTAGATCCCAAGTGACGCGTTGCATTGTTTCTGTATTACGACCAGATACCGTTATCCGGGGCCGATCGTCTACCAAGAGTTCAACGCGAGTCTGTGGACTACTACCCCCCCCTACGAGAAAACTTAAAGGGCCAGCAGGGATAGTAAATTGTGCTGATGATAACGTTCCCTGAGGGCTATCACCCTGGGTTGTTCCAGGTTGTTGCCCCTCCAATCCCTGGTAATTTTCGTACCCTCCAATCCAATATCGCCCCTGATGTTGGGAAGGTTGTCCTCGTCTACGAGCAGTTGGGTTATCCCCCAGCGTTGGCTGATTTCTAAATGCAGTCCCTGTCTGCCTCCACCCCTGTAAATTTCCGTCCTCAAAGTCCAACGTAAATTGAGGAGACACTTGAGGTTGGGCTTCAGTAGAATGAACAAATATATAAACACTGAATGAAAAAAAGATTGTGAGGAAGAAGACTAATACTTTAAAGATCTGACGATTCGGGTTCAATATTCGCCAAATAGATTTAATTGCTGTCATCATTGTGACTCCTGATTGGAACGGTAATCTTGTTCAATAGGCAAGGAGAATTTACTATTTATTAGTAGGAAGCTTTTCGGCAAAGACTACTCGAGTGGATGATTAGGAGACCATCACCACTCATGTTTATCGTTTGGCAGTTATTCCAGACCTTACTCCTAGAATCATTATTTTGCGGGAATCTTTCGATCTCCTTGAATTCACACAGACAAAGTCATTCACCAAGCTGTACGGTGCATTCAGTGGATGCTTATAGATATTGAATTGGCGTGAGCGATCGCAAGTTGATATGGCGCTATATCCTTGGGAGCAGTCGTAGCTCTGAGCCAAAAATTCGGTTGGAGGCTTGGAAAATTTAAACGCATGCTTTAAATGAAATAGCCCTGTTGAATCGTCACGTTCTTGAAAAAATGCAACGAACATTTTAGGTGTTCCGTGCTCAGATCTCTATCGGAATATGTATGCTAATTCACCAGAAAAGTCTGTGAGGTTTTGTGAGATAAATTTGAGGCTCAAATAAGGTGAATGTGTGTTCGAAGAACACACA
>JBCBVA010000017.1:0-42541 GCA_039817825.1 Cyanobacteria bacterium J06642_12
GTGATTAATTGCAACAGCCTCAATCTGAACAGCTAAGGCTTTTCTGAGGGTGGGATACCCCGTCCGCTTGCGGCGGGATAGTTCATTCCCTGCCCAGCCAATATGCAGCCTCGCGTGCAGATTATGGTGGCGCAATATTGGTGACACAGATGTTGTTATGTCGCAGAAAGCAACAGTTGCCACATCAAATTCTCAGGAAGAGCCTCTAGGATGTGATGGACAGATGTTCTCGGTACTGCACTTCACCTTCTTTGGGTTGCAGACCCCCAATAGTAGTTTCTGTCGGGACGTATGGGTGTGTTTGAGAAAGCATTGCTAGTGATCGGGGCTCTTCTGGCCGGTTGTTCCGTATCTCCTGGTCTGGTGCGAGCGCTGGACTATCGGGAGATTCCTGTCGGGGTGGTTCCGCATCCATCGCAAGCCAATTTGGTGTTGATACAGCAGGGGGGACATAATGGCGTTCGGATTGGCGATCGTGGCACCCTCACCCTGCAGGGCTATGCCGTCACGGAGTCTGCTCGCTTTGAATCCACCGACATACCGTTCACGATTGTGGAATTAACGGACACCAGTGCCACCGCTCGTTTGCCTATCTCCATGCCATCGCTGGAGCCCATTTCAGCCACTATCCGCATTCTCGATATCCAAACTGAAGACTTACAGCCTCCCAGGCCCAACCTGCCTCCAGTTCCTCAGACCCCTGCATCTGCTAGACAATCCCGGCCCGCCTCCGTCGAGCGGTCTTCTGCGTCTCAGGATGCACCCTCTTCCCAGCCCCTAGAAGTAGTGAGCGAAGAGTGGTTTGACTCCCCCAGCTTTCAGATTTGCGGTACTGCAATCGGAGGGGCATTTTCGACCTCTCGACCCAGCGATCGCTGTGCCAGAGTGACCCGTGAAGATTTACTCGTCCAGGCGATTGTTTCCGGTCAAGATCCTGCCGATGTTGTGCCCGCAGATGCAATTGGTGCGACTGCTCTGAACCGCGGCGATCGCCGACTGATGGACGTTGTACGGTTTCACTTTCTGCGCCCGGACACCCTCAGAGCTCGTGTGGCGATCGCCCAAGAATATATCCGGCTTCACCACTACCAACAGGCCATCAATTGGTTGGAACCCCTAGCTGTAGACGACTGGGACGATCCGCGTTTGGCAGATGCGGTGACCCATGCTCGCATGTATGCGGCGTACCAGACGGGTAACTATACTGCCGCGATTGAGGCAGGAGAGCGTCAAGTGGAGCAGACCACGGCTCGCCAAAACTTGATGGCTGCCGCCTACTATCAGCAACAGGAGTATGCCGCCGCCCTTGAGGTGTTGTCGGAGCTACCGCCGCTGGATGAAGTGATGAACAACCAGGCGATCTCCTACTACCAGCGCGATCGGCCTGTATTCGAAGACTGCGAAGACGAGTCTTGTGTGTCTGCCGAGGACTATATCGCTGCAGAAGCGCAACGCCAGCAACAGGCACGCCCCCTACTCGATGACATTTCCGACCCCGAGCCTGTCCCCCTCTACAACCGTGCGGTATTGGGTATTCAAAGACAGCAATTGTCTGAGGGAATGGAGACGCTGTTAGCGATTCATCGTGACGTAGCCAGCACCAATGCCTCTCTTCCTGCTGTCTCGTCCAGCTTTCAGCCTGACTTCGGTGCTCAGTCTGTTCATTCCCTGCGGTCTGAAGACGCGCTTGCTCTCTACGATCCGGCACTGAACCAGCTCAAGCTAGAACTGCTGCAATATGTCAGCAATCACGATGACAGCATGTCTTATTTAGCGGAGCTGAGTTGGAACGGTGGTTCGGGGCTGCCTGCAGAGTTGGGGGATGCTGTTGGACTGGCTGGCTCGCTGTCGGGGGTGGGCTCGTTCCTGCCATTGGCTCTGTTTAACCTCGTATCCTATGCCACTGAGCAGGAACGAGAACAAGCATTGATCGAAGTGATTCAGCTGGATTTGACGGCATTGTATGCAGGCAACTTGGATCTAATTCCATTGGTTACCCCTCCCGATCCCATTAGTATTAATCCGTTTGCACAAGATGCGATGCTCTCTCCGTCTTCGCAGCAGGCCCCCGGGCAGTAATCATCGGTGAATCCTGTTGGTACATTGCTGCGTGGCTGCGCGATCGCAATGCTTGTGTATTGAAGAGAGTGTGTATCGAAGAGAGTGTGCGGCAGAGGGCATGAATAAAAACGAGTGTGGGTAGCAACGAAGCTGTCGCTCGAGCTGCTTGCAGGATGAAACTATTGGCCTGCAGCTGTGGGCTTGAAACTGTGAGTTTGAAACCCGTGGGCCTAAAACCCGTGGGCCTAAAACCCGTGAGTCTGAAATCCGTGGGCCTAAAACCGTGGCCAATGGTTCCGCTTTGTGGTTTACCTAAAGATGTGATTTTCAGCGCTGGCCCTGGTGCTTTGAGTGGTAGCGTATTGACGATCGCACGATAGACAGCCGTTAGGGTCGACCGATGTTTGACAGGATTTTGTTCCCCCTTGACCGATCGCTGGAAACGAGTCATGCGATCTCCCTCGTTGCCGATTTAGCCCTCAAATACAATTGCGAGACCATTGTTCTGTCGGTGATCGATCCCGGTGGCATGGGTGCGGATGCACAGGCACAACTGCGAGAGCAGCGACAGCAGTTACTTCAACAGGCTCAGGATGCTCTGAGGAAGGCAGGATTGAGCGCAGTCAAGGCAATGACAACAGAAGGTAATGTGGCGTTTGCCATTTGCGATGTCGCAGATGATGAAAACGCCAACTTGATCGTGATGGGTTGCCGCGGCTTAGGGTTGGCCGAAGACGAAGAGTCTACTAATAGCGTCAGCATGCGCGTGATGCAGCTATCTCCCTGTCCGGTGTTGATGGTGCCATAGCGATCGACGGCCCTGGCAGATTGAGTTTTGCTCCCTGCCCCCTCATTTGGAGCGAGTGCACTCAGGGTTCTCAAAGTTGCGAGCTACTCTTCTTCAATGGTGAACTGTGGAGGTAGCCGCTCGAGATGGGGGTACCGAACTCTGGAACCGATCTGCTAGCGGCTTGGAGGAGGGGCTGGATGACATCTTCAAGGGTTGGGGCACAGGCGAGCTGGACTTGACATGTAATGTCAGGTAAACAGTTACACGAACGCTCGCCCGCTAGAAAAAAGGGATCGGCAAGGGATCGGCCCCTTCCTGCGACAGTGGAGCGGCGATGGCGAGATTGATGTCGTCCATCGACAGAGAATTACTCAGGAAGAAGCGAAATGATGGATGCTCAATCCGTCCTAAGTAGGCGTTGGAGTAGATATCTGCCACTGCACTGGTTCGATCTAAATCGGTTTCGTCCAAATATCGCTGCATGAAGGCGGTACCTAATGCCTGTAGAACCGGCTGTGCCCCCTCCGGTTCTGGGCCCAGCATCTCGCTTGGCAGTAGCGAAGCACTCGCACCACTCTCTCCGTTCCCTAAGAACGAAAAATGAGTGGCATTTTCGACATAAACCAGATACTTGCCTTCAGTTGAGCCCGTCCAGATATAAGGGAAGACCTGCTCGGGGATGGCGGGGGCGAAAAAGTCATTGCGGCTGGCCACAATTGTGATCGGTATCTCCAGCTCCCCCATACCCGCTGGACCAAAGATGGCACTACTGACTGGATTGATGGCCATGACGGCAGCGACGCGATCGTCCCGCAGTGAATAGCGATCGTTCAAGGGCTCTTCCGCGTCTAGCAGTTGGCACTGTAGTTCGATCGATAAATTAAATGGCAGAGATTGCAAAGTGGTTTCGCATTCTTGCCGCAGGTGGTTGATGTCTAGGTCTGCTCCACCAATCGCCAGCGCCGTATAGCCTCCCAGAGACTGGCCGACGACTCCCACATTAGAGGTATTCATTTGCCCTTCCCAACGAGCACCGGGGGCGGTCATGGCTTCCAATTCGTCGAGCAACAGGGTGATATCGCGGGGCCGCTGCAGGAAAATATCGGTGCCTGCTGGTGTGAGAAATCCCGCAAAAAATTGTTCGACGCTGACGCTGTTGGTGGCAGGATGCTCGATCGCCGCAACGGCAATGCCGTGGGAGGCCAAGTGTTCTGCTAGATACCCAAATGTCGTGCGGCTCGATCCCAAACCGTGGGAAATCACCACCAGAGGGGCTTCCCCATCCAAACCCTCGGGCATGTAGATATCGGCTGAAATCAGGTTGCGGCCAATCCGCTCGGCATTGACCAACTGAACAGACTCAATGGTCCAGGTGAATATGCCCGGATCCCTGAGGTTGGGCAGATTGGCCGGTAGGTCTGTATTGGCGGTCTCGATGATGGCCTCTTGCCTCAGATACGCCGATACTTTCTCGGTTTCTACAAACAGTTGTTCGGCGTCCTCAATTGCATCTAGAGCCACATTAAAATTCAGCTCCACCTCCCGGAGAGGCCACTTTTGGATGACGTTGATAATTGAAAACCCTTCTTCCCGATCGAACGCTGCTAAAACGATGGCGCTACGCAGTGCTTTTAACGTGGTGTCGGGATCGTTAGTGCGAAAGAGTACCAGTAAACGTTCCAGCAAGATGCTGCCTAGAGGTCCGTTGAGAAATCGCGATGTGGACAGGGGGTCGATTTCAAATTCGGTACTGAGGAGCGATCGAAACTCGTCCACCTGATCCGGCTCGAAGCGATCGACATACCATTGCAGCCCCCGGGGAATGTCGTCTGTGTTGGCAAAGGTAACGAGATCGCTCACCTCAATCGAACGTTCGGCTGCGCCTAGCGATAGGGTAACTAATTGAGCGGCATGGGTGGCGGGAAGACCGAGAGAGGTGGCTGCGAGCAGCCCTCCTCCGAATGCTGCAGCGATTCGAGTTCGCCAGTTGTGGTGAGAATGGTGAGGTTTACCGGTTGTTCGAGAAATAACTGTCGCTGTAGAAAATGCATGTTTGCTCATGGGGGATGCAATGTCGTGATGTCAAAGGATACGAACCAAACGTCCGCGAACAAAAAGGCACACCAACACACCACACCATGCGTTTAGTCGACTAGTATATCTGCTCCTGTTGCAAGAGCAGGTGACCTGCCTCAGGGATAGGCCCGGTTATGTATAACATCAAACTGTATGAGTGTTATCCAGCCTGAGACCATTCTCTCCGGGTGGAGAACCGCTGTTCAACGCTAACTGCCGATCGGCAATGATGTCGCCACCTCAAGTTTGTATCAGTCACCGACTGATACGGAACCGCGAGACACGGTAGTCTCAGAGAGGTTACCCAGAAACGGTTAGTCTTCACCTCCGGCATCCGAATAAAATTGGTAACTTGGTGCTGCTGTTTGTAAAGGGGGCCAGCTCAAACAGTATCGGCTTAAACAGTGCCAGCTCAAACAGTGCCAACTCAACTAATTTGGCTTGTTCCTAGCACTGGGGGTAGTCTCCAGCAAGCGAGTGTGCTCCACCCACAATCGAGATAGTGCCGGCAGCCAGTTCCAGTTTTTGAAGTAGTCGGGACCGTCTCCAAATGCCACCAAAATGTACGGTGCCCGCTCGGGCAGTTGTATGAGGGCGCAGTCGTGGCGGGAAAAGCTGGTTTCTCCGGCTTTCGACCACAGGCGGGCCGAGCGCGACAAGGCTTCCCCCAAAAATCCTTGAATTTGATTGTCAGGATCGTCGGCATAGGTGGCGGGATCGAGATCCCGCTCCATGAGGTTCAGCATCTGTCGAGATTGCTCGGGATTCACCACTTGACCGGCGACGATGGCGTGCATCAGCCAGGCGGTACCGTTGGTGGTTAGCGCATTGCGATTGCCGCCGTTCCACTCGTAGGACTGGCGATCGCGACCGTAGGGACCATCCGACCAGGTTTTTTGACAGAAGTTGCCAGGCAGACCCAAGCGGTGAAAATAGCGATTGAGGGTATTGCGGCGATTTTGCCAGAGCTGGAAGGCGGAGGGCGTCAACTCTGGGCCGGAAGTGGTGCCGGTGAGCAGATCGACAATCAAGGAGGTGGCGTCGTTGCTGGAGTCTGCGACCATAGTGCGGCGGGCGCGATCCAGCTCGGCTGAGTGAGTCAGTTTTCCGGCATCTTCCCAGATATAAGATGCTGCCAAAAAAAACAGTTTGATTATACTGGCGGGGTAAATCAGCTCGTCGCCACGATAGTGAGCCCAAGCGACAGGTTGCTGTCCCAGGTCAATCGCCGTTACGGCCAGGGTGTCGGGATGTACGCCGGGATGTCCTGCTGAGGCACCACATTCATGCACCAGTGATGCAATCGCTGTGTCGAGCTGCTGTTGCAAGCGAGCATCTACGTAACTGGGTAGCGACTGCTGTTGCACCTCTATTCACCCACCGGTATGACCCAACTTTTTCAAAGTGTAGCGAGCCTTGACCTGTTTGAGACGGCCTGCTGCGATCGCCTCTCCAATCAGATTTGGTCAGGACGCTTTTTTCACGTGCTGGATATGGTGGATGACGGCACTGCCCATGTGGAGCTATTGGAAGATGGCTATCGGGGGTTTTTAGCAGCGGATGTGCTGACGACGCCTGGGGTGGTTGCCGCTGTGGATCGCCCACCTGCGACCAGACCGGCGATAGCTAGGGAAGAAATCGAACTTCTGTTGCCCCAAGTGATGGTGCGGGCACAGCAGGCGCGCGAGGTGACGAATACCTATTTGTGGGGAGGAAATATCGGTCCTAATTTTGATTGTTCGGGGTTGGTGCAGCGTAGTTTTACGTCTGCGGGGATCTGGGTGCCGCGAGATTCTTACCAGCAGGCGGAGTTTTGCAAGCCAATTGGCCAATCTCCTCCGCTACCGGAAGATGTCGAGCAACTGCAACCGGGGGATTTGCTGTTTTTTCAGTTTGGCCAGCGAGTGGATCACGTGGCGATCTATTGGGGGAATGGGGGTTACCTTCATAGCTCTGGAAGCGATCGCGGCCACAACGGTATTGCTTGGGACACGATCTATCCGGCGGCGACGGATGCCATTGCCTGTACATACCGCGATCGCATTTGCCGGTTGGGTCGTGTCGATCGCAGCTTGGCGTTTCCGGCGATTGATATCTCACTGCTGCCTGCTTAAATCTTGTGGTGCAAGGGCGAGTAAACCCTTAATCCACAGTCTCGAAAATCGATTCCGAAATTCCGGTGACACTTGCAAACACCTGATGCTACACTACAAAAGCCAAATTTATGGCGGGCGTAGCCAAGTGGTTAAGGCATCGGTTTGTGGTACCGACATTCGGGAGTTCGATCCTCCTCGTCCGCCCTTTTGAACAGGGTTAATAATCAGACGAATTGGGTCAGCTTTCTGACCTTTTTTCTGGTTGCCTGATACTTTTTCGATTCGTTGTATGCTGGTTCGAGCTCTGTGCACGATGGTCTAGACGTCCTGGTGTAATCCGTCTCTTTGGACTGTCGAACTACTCTCGCCCCTCCCACAATCCGGTTGTCTCTCTCAAGCTTGCGAAGTTGCCACCACCCAGAATAATGTGGTCGAGTAGCGGGATATCCAAAATATTGCTGGCTTCCAGTAATTGCCGCGTCAGGTGAATGTCTTCGCGGCTGGGGTCTAGCATTCCTGAGGGATGGTTGTGAGCTACCACAATATGGCTGGCCCCTTGGCGGATTGCGGCCTGAAAAGTTTCGCGCGGGTGGGACAGAGTTTCGGTTGCTGTCCCTTTGGTGGCAATACACTGGCCGATAATGCGGTTTTTGATATCCAGTAGAATGACGCCGAAATGCTCTTGTTCGGCCCACATCATGTCGGCACTAAACACAGACGCCGCTACCGCCGGAGAATCCACTACCGTGCGATCGCTCGGACGTGCCAAAAACACTCGTCGTCCCAACTCGATCGCCGCCAAAATCGTTGCCGCCTTCGCCGGCCCCACTCCACTCACCTGAGTCAGCTCCGCCGCCTCCACATCTCGAAGCCGCCCTAGAGGATCGGCACCGTGGTGGCTGAGATGGGTGAGCAATAATTGCCCCAAACCGACAGCAGACAGTTTCCCCGGTCCTTGTCCGGTATTCAGCAGTAACGCCAACAGTTCCGCACTGGATAAATGACGAGCCCCCCGAGCTAATAAACGCTCGCGGGGGCGATCGCCAGCGGGGATATCCGCCATGCGTAGGGAATATTGACCGGTCTTACGCTCTTCAGAGGATGAAGGTGCTTCTGCAAGCCGCCCCCGTTGCATGCTCTCAGCAGAATCGGAGGATCGATCGCCCTGAGGGGATAAGACGGAGGTGCTAGGGGACGAGGGCAGAGCTTGGGTCACCGGGCTAGTTAACCTGTAAAGACTTGGCTACCTCGTAGAATGCCCCTTTTACGGTGTCCCAACGTCGTTCGGATGTAGATGCGGTGAGCGTGTAGAGCTTGTGGCGCTGAATCGTCACAGACACCATGTCGTGGCGGGGCAACCCATCTGCATTCATGGCGTATTCGTAGATGTAATAGGTTTGTCCCTCGCGATCGATGCTGCCGCCGTTAATTAGCGTTGCAGTACGGCCGGAGCCTTCAGGCGCTAGCAGGTTGTTAGCAACGCGATCTCCCACTGCTTCGATGGAGCCGAGGCCATCAATTGTTTCTGCTTTGTCGTAGTCGGCAATCGTCAAGTCAACCAGCTCGTCACCGTAGACCAAATCGCGAAATAGGATCGACCGGCCGGCATCGCTAGGCGCTGCGGTCACTTGGTTCATGCCGTTGGGGTACGCAAACGAAAACGCCCCCGAGCGGTCGTTGTAGGTTTGCAATCCAGCTTTAGCGGAGCATCCCCCCACAAAAATAATTACGGTAGCCAAAAGTCCGGCGATGGCGCGTCGCAACATGCTTCCTCCGCATTGGTGTCTGCGTTACTAAACTTCATTGTTGCATTCCGCGACCCGAAACCGCAGCGATTCTAGGTTGGTCGGGGGATTTTTCTGGCTACTTGGATGGGGTAGATGGAGGGCTGGCTGCGGTCTGACGCTCGCTCTTGAGGCCGAGGACATCTTGTAGCTGTCGCAGTTGGTTGGTAATGCTCCGCAATTGGTTCTTATGGGAGACGTCGATGAGCAGGTGAATGATAGCCGGCCTCTTGGGGGAGGTTTCGACTTGGGCGTTACTGACGTTGATGTGCAGGTCGGAGAGGCGGGAGAGAATGTCTCGCAGCACGCCCACGCGATCGACGACCTCAAGCTGTAGCTTGACCGGATAGGTGCGGTTGCGACCGGAGAGGGTGGACTGATTCCAACTGACGGGTAGCAGGCGATCGCTGTCTGACTCTGCCACGCTAATGACATTGGGGCAATCGTGTTGGTGAATGGCAATGCCGCGCCCTTTGCGAGTTACGATGCCGATAATGTCGTCGCCGGGTAACGGACGACAGCAACCAGCAATGTAGTGCAGCATGCCTTCAACGCCGTGGATCGGTGCTTGGCTTCCTTTCTCGCTAGTGGGTGGTGCTGGAGATGTCTTGAATGTGGGTAGCGGGGATGTCGTTGGAGCGGCAGGGGTTTTGGTGGTTTCTCGCAGCTTGTTTACCACCGACGTAATGCCGGTTTCTCCAAAGCCCAATCCGGCCAGTAAATCTTCCGTGCTGGAATAGTTGAGCCGTTCGGCAATTTTCAACATGCGATCGGACTTGAGCAGGGCATCCAATCCGTTTTTGCCCAATTCGCGCTCTAATAAATGGCGGCCACGAGTGACATTCTCTTCTTTGTGGGATTTCTTGTACCACTGGCGGATGCGATTGCGGGCACCTGCTGTGGCAACAAAGTTGACCCAATCCAAGCTGGGGCTAGCATTTTTCTGGGTCAGTATTTTGACGATATCGCCGTTGTTCAATGGCGTATCGAGCTGCACCATGCGATCGTTCACTTTCGCCCCAGCACAGTTGTTGCCCACTTCCGTATGGATGCGGTAGGCGAAATCAACCGGGGTGGCTCCCCGAGGTAGAGCGATCAGGTCACCTTTTGGCGTGAAGACGTACACTTCACTCTCGAATAAGTTCTCGCGGATGGAGTCCAGGTACTCGCGATCGTCTTGCAGGTCGCTCTGCCACTCCAACAACTGTCGCAGCCACGTGAATTTCTCTTCCCCTTCCGCCACCTGCGCACCAGAACCGACTTCTTTGTATTTCCAGTGGGCAGCAATACCGTATTCGGCGATGTGGTGCATTTCCCAGGTACGGATTTGGACTTCCACTGGACGGCCCTGCACGCCGATAACCGTAGTGTGGAGAGACTGGTAGCGGTTAGGTTTGGGCAAACCAATATAGTCTTTGAATCGACCGGGGATGGGGCGGAAGCAGCGGTGAACGGTGGCCAGGGCTTGGTAGCATTCTCCAGCGGTGTTGACGATGATGCGGACGCCCGCCAGATCGAAAATTTCCTCAAATGTCTTACTCTGCCGCTGCATCTTTTTATAGATGCTGAACAGATGCTTGGGGCGACCGTTCATTTCGAAGTTGTGCAGTCCGTCATTCTCCAACTGCATTTGCAGCCGCTCGATAAACGAGGCAATACTTGCTTCCCGTTCGGCCCGCTTCACTGTCACCAACTGCTTCATGCGTTGGTACTGATCGTCTTCTAAGTATTTAAAGGAGAGATCTTCCAGCTCCCACTTAAACATCCAAATCCCCAAGCGGTTAGCCAGGGGAGCGAAAATGTCTTTGGTTTCGGCTGCGATGCGTTTTTGCTTGTCTTTTGGAAGGTGCTCCAGCGTGCGCATGTTGTGCAGGCGGTCGGCCAGTTTGATCACAATAACGCGGATATCTTTGGCCATTGCCAAAAACATGCGGCGAAAGTTCTCTGCCTGGTGCTCCGTGCGGCTGGAGAAGATGAATTTTGATAGTTTGGTGACGCCGTCCACTAAGGTACGGACTTCCGCGCCAAATCTCTCTTCGATTTCATCCAGGGTAATATCGGTATCTTCCACGATGTCGTGCAGGAAGCCGGTGGCCACCATGGCGGCATCTCCACCTAAATCCCACAACAAACCGGCCACTTGGATGGGGTGAATGATGTAGGGTTCGCCAGACTTGCGCTTTTGCCCTTCGTGCAGTTCGTAGGCGAAAGTGAAGGCGCTACAAATGAGGCGAATGTCGTCAGCACTGTACGTATGGGATTCAGTGACGACCGATTCGCTCGGCATCTTGTCCCAGCAGTATTTGAGCCAGTCGGGGAGTTCGATGCCAATGATTTGGGGCGCTGCGGTCAGGCTCATACCGTGCTTGAACTATTGATGTTTGCAAATAAGTTTTTCTAGTTTATGGCCATACATCAGATTTTGGTGAAATTTTGTAGTTTCTTTTGCGGCGTTTCCGTAATTTCGTTCAGACAGGGACGAGAAAACTAGGAAGTTCGGTGATTCTACAGGCACCACCGCACCGGAAATTGAGAATTGTCGATCGCGATCGAACAGTCAGTCTGTTTGTATAGCAGATAGCACTGCTGACATTTCAGCTATGTCTTTCCCTGACTGCGCATAAAAGCCTTTGTCCTAACTGAAATGGCAAGCACTATACCTGTCGCAGTCTAATGGGTGAGAGATGGATGTGAACTCAAGATCCAGTTGTATGGAGGAGGTTGCATTGATTGATTGAGGAGGTTTGTCTGCACAGCGGAAGAGACAGTGAACCTCAGGTGCACTTCGGGTCGAATCCCCCTGCCGTTGTGGGCCACATTCTGTTGCGGGCTAAATGGTATGTCAGTAGAGCAATCACACGAGCGATCGCAAGCGATCTGGTGGACTGGGGTGGCAGGCAGTGGCAAGAGCGATCGCCTGGTGCAGACCTATGCTCGCTGGGTGGAGGAAGGGATCGATAGCCGAACGATCTTTGTATTCTCGGCCAGCAGCGAATTGCGAACCCAGCTGGCTGCGCAATTGCAGATGGCAACCCACAACCGGGCGATCGTGCAGGCGTTTACCCCCATTGGATTTTTCCAGCGGGAGGTACTGCTGTACTGGCCTCTACTGCAAGATCGACTGGGATTGCTAGCCAGATTTCCCCTCACGATCGCCCCCGAAAATGAACAGGAACTAGCGGATAAGCTATTCGCGAAAGAGCTGGAAGCCGGCCAGATGGTGGTGGAGGGATTTAATCGCGAACGCATCGTGCGTCACATTATCGACAACCTGCAACTGGCAGCATCTGCCGGTTTATCCGTGCCGGCGATCGGCGAACGTCTCTTGCAAGCTCGCGGTGATGAGGGGAGCATTCGCGCTGATGTTCTGACCAAAGTGGGAGAACTGGCCGAGCGGTTTCGCTCCGCCCTGCTCAACCAAGGATTGCTGACCTATAGCTTAATGACGGAGCTGTACGGCCAACATTTGCTGCCCAACCGACTGTACCGCCAGCAGCTCTTGCAGCGGTGTCGATGGGCGATCGCGGACGATGTGGATGAGTATCCGGCGTTGATGGGGGCTCTGTTTGAGCTGCTGTTGCAAGAGGGCGTATCCTGCCAGTTCAGCTTCAATGTCGAAGGCGCAGTGCGATTGGGGTACGGAGCCGATCCGGTGGCTCTAGAGTCACTGAGTCGCTTTTGCACCGTTAAGTCGCTGGAATCTACCCAGGGGCTGGAGTCAGAATGTGCCGCGATGTTGGCGGTCTTAGCGGACCCAGCAGCAGCCTGGGATGTTGTGGCCGCACCGCTGGCAAACCTACAACTGTTGCAAACCGCTACACGACGAGAGCTGTTGCGCACGGTGGCGGATGTGGCGATCGCGGCGGTCGCGAACGGCGATGTGCGAGCTGAAGACATGGCGATCGTAGGGCCAGGGCTCGATCCGGTGGGGGTGTATACCTTGCGTACGTTGTTAGAGGCTGCCGATCTGCCCGTGCGCTTGTTGGATAACTCGCGACCGCTGCAGGCATCCCCTCTGATGCGGGCGTTACTGACGTTAGTGGCGTTGGTGTATCCCGACTGCGGTCAGCTGCTGTCTCCCGAGCATATTGCCGAGATGTTGGTGGTGGTCAGCGATCGCCAGATTGACCCGGTGCGAGCTGGGTTGCTTAGCGATAGTTGTTTCTTGCCTCAGGCCGATCGACCGCAATTGTTGAACGTGGGGGCCGATCCCCGCCGCGATCGTCTGGGGGCGAAGGCCAGTGCCGCTTATCAGCCCATTGCCCGTTGGGTGCAGCACCAGCAACACGCTGCTCTTCAGCCGCTGCCTCAATTCTTGCAGGCGGCCCTGCGACAGTTTTGGTTGGAGCAAAACCTCGATCGGTCACAGGTCAGTACGTATCGAGCCGCCACCGAGGCTGCCCAGCGCTACGAAGCCGTGGCGCAGCGATTGGGGCAATCTCCAGAGACGATCGGGCGTAGCTTTTACGAGCTACTGGCCTCGGGGGCCGTGACGGCCAAACCCGACGTGAACGATCTCGATGCTCAGTCCCAGTCTGGCATTGTGCTAGGCACCATCTATCAGTACCGGATGGCTCGACTCTCTCACCGCTGGCAGTTCTGGCTGGATGCAGGGTCCAGCCTGTGGAATAGTGCCTACAGTAGCTTTGGCTCCTTTCAGCTCAAGAATCCATACCTGTTTCTAGAGAGCTGGAATGGGGAGATCTGGAGTCCAGAGCGCACGCAGGAGGTTCTGGATGAGGGACTGGAGCGGGTGTTGGCAGACTTAACCCACCGCTGTCGCGATCGCATTATTCTCTGTCACAGCGATCTGTCGATTGCGGGCAGCGAGCTAACCGGCCCCCTGCTACCGATTGTTGATCGCGCCAGCTTGTGGTCACCGGCTTCAGAGCCCGTTGCTAGCTCTGCTGAGTAGTCTGCCACCGGTACCTGCAGGGTAGGTTAATCTAGATACTGAAAGAGTGTACTAATCATTACAAGTGTTGTGGTTGTGACTGTTCGTTCAAGGAGTCCAGGTAACTAGCTGCTTGACTGGGAATAAGTCTGGATGGTTGTTGCCCGTGGCTAAGTCTTTCACCGATGACTGCAACTAAGGTGATGGCAGCGAACATGGTCTATCGCAACTCAAATCTCGATTGATGATATTGAGATTGCTGTCAATTTTGAGTTCCCGCATCTAGCATGGCATCAGATTTCGATCGCTCCGAATCCTCAAGCTTTGACCGTTTGGGTGGACGCAATATGGACGAGAACGACATCAATCAGCGGGGGAATGAAGGGCGGGATAATCCTGCAGAGCGGGCGAACCCGCGCTCGTCGAGTCGATCCAATGTGCCCGACTCGTCTCTCGATCCCTCGCAACGGGATGATGATGACTTCGATCTCGAAATAGAAACAACGGCTCGTCCGGTGGGTTCGTCGCCGCCTGCAAGTTCAAATCGCCGCTCTGCCGCCCGCAATATTGCCGCTAGACAGGCATTGGTCACCAATCCCTCTTCCAGTGGGGATCGCTCCCGCGATCGGTCAGCCGAGCCTCCAACGAGGTCAGCTCGCACGGGGCCAGCTCGCACGGAGCCAGAACGCAGTGGACGCCGTGCCCGCAGTCCCCAAGATTTTGGCCCTCCCCAAGATGTTGACCGGCGCCAAGAGTTCGACCGCACGCGCAGTCGCCGCTACGATGCTCCCCGTGACCCTCGTGCCAGTGCCCGCACGTTTGCCCCTCCCGAACGCAGCCGTTTTAGCGATCGCGGACCGAGTGGCCGCGATTATGGCCGCAGACCGAGTGGCGGTGACGGCGGCGGATTTGACCGAGGGGGATTTGGTGGTGGTTCGGGAGGTAGCGGCGGGGGAACTACAGGATCCTCAGGACGTCCGTTCAAGCTGGGTGGGGTGACTATCTTAATCATTGCGATCCTGGTGGCCTTCTTCAGTGGGTTTGCCATGCGGGATTTGTATGCGGCCCAAAGTGGATTTGACGATGAGCGTTACGTCCGTGCCGAGCAAGTTCCTGCTAACCTGCGTGAATTTTGCGTCGGCTATAACGGCCTACCGTCCTTCACGCTGATGAATCTGGCTTCTAACTCCGTCCTCAGTGCCACCACCGTTCCCATTCACAAGTTAGACACCTGCACGATCCCCAGGGACCAAACCGCTAATGCATTGCAAGAGCTGGGTATCAATCGCCGTTCCACATCTATTGGTCTGCAGCTAGGAGGATCCAATCTCACGCTTGTGAATCTAGAGCAAGTCATACGAGATGCCGACACACTAGAGCTCCAAAACATTATTCGGACCAAGCTTGACGGAGTATACGCGATCGCTCCCGGTCACACCTACCAACTCCAACCCGACATCCAGGCTCCAGACGAAATACCGCCACCTCAAATCCGTTAGTAGTCCTACGCTGGGGTACCCACGGCGCAGACACCTCCCAATGAAATTCCCTGAGTTCACTGAATTGCCAATCGCTAGTAGACTCCAAATGTTGTTGCCCCCAATAGAGGGCTGCAAAAGCTGTTGCAATCCCTCTTCGGGGTCAATACTCAGGGCCAGTTCAGCCCTGATTGGATTACAACCACTCTGATTGAAACTTGCCTAGCGGTTTCTAAACGCCATACGAGCTAACTCGGTGCCATGCAGGACGACTCCACCGACCAACAGGGATATTTCATTACGTTAGAAGGAGGAGAGGGGGCAGGAAAAACCACGTTGCGCGATCGCCTGGCCGAACGATTGACTCAACTGGGACATTCGTGTCTGTGTACTCGCGAGCCGGGGGGAACGGAGGTGGGTCGCACGCTGCGATCGCTGTTGTTGCAGGGAGGGGATCTAGCGATCGAGACCGAGTTGCTGCTTTATGCTGCCGATCGGGCCGAGCATGTGGCCTCAACGATCGGACCGGCACTGCAGGCGGGACAGGTGGTGTTGTGCGATCGATTTACCGACTCTACGGTGGCGTATCAGGGCTACGGACGTCAGCTTGACCTCGCTGTTATCGAGCAATTGAACCGGATTGCCACCGGTGGTCTTACCCCACATCTGACTCTGTGGCTGGACATTCCCGTTCGGGAAGGATTGCAGCGCGCCCGTACTCGCGCCCAGCAGACATACGAATCGCTCGATCGCCTCGAACAAGCCGCGATCGCCTTTCACGAGCGCCTGCACTCTGGGTTTCGCCAGCTTGCATTAAACTGTCCCGAGCGCATCCGGCGCGTGGATGCTAGCCAGGATCGTGAGCAGGTGGTTGCAGACGCATGGGCAATGGTGACGGCCCGCTATCCCCAGCTGTCTCAGCCCGCGTAGCTACCTCAGCTCGCTGGATACTTGCCTAGTCAATTGCCTAAGCCACTGAATTTACTGCAGCGCGACACAATACAGGAGGATTCGTCATCGTGTTAGAGCCCAGCCTCGATTCCCTAGGCTCTGGTCAGCAACCTCCCCTAGTGGGACAAGACTTGGCAATTCAGTACCTCAAAGCCGGATTGCGCAAGCAACGTTTGGTACCTGCGTACCTGTTTGCCGGACCTGACGGAGTCGGTCGGGCGATCGCCGCCCGCTGGTTTGCCCGTGCTCTGCTCTGTCCCCATCGCCCGGACGGCCACGATCTGCCCTGCGGTCAATGCTCCTCTTGCCAGCGCATCTCGGACGGCGATCGCACCCGAGACAACCACCCCGATCTGCTGTGGGTAGAGCCTACCTATCGACATCAAGGGAAGACAATCTCAGTCAGCGAGGCGATCGCTGCCGGTCATACCCTCAAATCTCCTCCCCAACTGCGATTAGAACAGGTGAGGGGAATTTCGCAGTTTGCTGCTCGGACACCGTTGGAAGCCCGTCGCTCCGTCATCATCATGACTGGAGCAGAAACCCTGGCCGAAGCCGCTGCAAACGCTCTGCTCAAAACACTGGAAGAACCTCGCCAAGCTCATCTCATCCTGCTGGCTACCGATCCCGCCCTGCTGTTGTCCACCATTGTCTCGCGCTGTCAGGTACTACCGTTTCGTCGCCTCAGTGCTGCACAGGTGAGCGATATTTTGCGATCGGTCCGCCAGTCAGCCCATTCTGCTTCCCCCGACAACAGTCCGACTGACACCAAAATTCCCGAGATTGCCCTCGCTCTGGCCCAAGGAAGCCCCGGAAAAGCACTGGAGGCGATCGACATGTGGCAAGCGATCCCCAGCGATCTCATCGATCGCCTCCAACAGTGGCCGACCTCTCTAAAATCTGCGCTGTCGCTAGGTCGAGATATCGCTAAACAACTGGATGTGCCCCGCCAACTGTGGCTGCTCGATTATCTGCAATATTCTGTTTCGTTGTTGTCGGTTCCTGGCGGAAAATCCGATATAGCTCAACGGCTTGAGCCGGCTCGCAAGCAATTGCGAGCCTTTGTCCAACCGCAGCTGGTGTGGGAAATAGCGTTAAAACCAATGAATTATCGTTAAACCGGATCTGGGACGGAGCACCTAGCGGAAGCAACCGGGTGATGGCTGATGATGGGGATCGGTGGATTGTTGCAAACCTAAAAAAAAAATGAAGGAATATGTCCGCGTTCCCTCAACATCAAACAATAGAGATCCACTGGATAACAGCGCTTCTGGCCGTCTGCAGCGATCCCCAGCACCGTTTTTCAGTTGGATATATTTCTAATGCACCGATCCCGAGCGGACAGCTGTCTAGCCTAAGGTTGAATGGCTGCTCTTTTTGAGGTGGGTAGATTAGTGGATCTGTAATCGATGTAGAAAGCAAATCGCTCGTTGCATTGGTATCTGCCGCTACAAAAAAAACAGCTTCGCCGCCTGTAAAACACTTGCTGCGCATGAGTTGTGGTCTTCATTGCTATTCATATCTTTAGGATTTGTTGCTCGCTTTTCGACAGTCTTTTTGATAAGAAACGTGAATGGTTTTTGATGCGTATCCCACAATACTAATGCGATCCCTGAGGAGTGTTAGCTTGGCAGCAGCTACGAAATAGAACAGCCGACACACCTGGTTTACAGCTCATGCAACCGATTGATTCTCTGCCATTGGATTACGAAAACCGGCGACTGACCTGCTGCTACGTCAACGCGAGTAGCTCGATTCAAGTTGCACGGATTGCCAATGTTGAGAATTGGTATTTTGAACGCGTAGTCTTTCCCGGGCAGCGTCTCATGTTTGAGGCTGTTCCTCAGGCATGCTTAGAGATACACACTGGAATGATGGCCAGCGCTTTTCTCACCGATACCATTCTGTGCTCATCGCTCGCAGTTGATGATGGCGGGAGCAATGTTGCTCAGCTAGAAAGCAGCAGTGGAAAGTCTCCCAGTCGTGTTGCTTCGTAGCGGCAGGTTCAATCTTGCTGTGTCTACCTAGGTTGGATGTTCGAAACGACTCTGCCTGTCTAACGTTCTAACCTAGTAATCTTGTATGAGTGGCCCCGCTATCGGGGCCTTTTTATATGAAGTGGTTTGCGCTAGTGTTTCGCCAGCATATATAGTGCTTGCTATTTTCAGTTAGGACAAAGGCTCCTAGGCCTTGTCTGGGGAGAACGTAGCTGAAATGTCCGCAGTGGTATGGCCACTGCTATATCTACCAATCCGCGATCGGGTCTGGAGTCTGGAGACAGCTGAAAGCCTTGATTGGCATGGCGCAATGGTGAGAGAGCTTCTCCATGGCGGATTGCGGATAGCTCTGGTTTTGGGAGTTGCCGATCGATGCTTCCACCGACTTGCTATACGCATTTGTCGCTGGCTACTGCTCTGCACGACCGGTCCGGACAACACCTGGATCGCTTTACCTTCGCTGAGAATTCCTGGTGCTGACTATTGAGCGATCGCCAAGGCTGCTCCCGCAATGCCGTGCTGACGCTGCCATTCTGCCAACGCTTGTAGAGCGCGATCTCGATACAAGCCATACCGCTCCCGTTTGTTTTTCACTTTCTTCCCTGCCAGTTGAGGCAAAATACCGAAGTTGGCTGGCATGGGCTGGAAGTGCTTGGGATCGGCACTGCTAATGAACTCAAACAGGGCTCCCATCATAGTGACCGGCGGTATGGCGATGGGGTCGAGACCGCGAGCGTATCGAGCTGCATTGGTGCCTGCTAACCAGCCACCAGACGCTGCACAGGCATAACCTTCCGTACCCACCAGTTGTCCTGCTCCAAACAGGCTGGGGCGCTGGCGAAACTGGAGGGTGGCATTCAGTAAAAAGGGGGAGTTGACAAACGTGTTGCGGTGCATGACCCCCATGCGGACAAACTCTGCGGATTCTAATCCAGGAATCAGGCGGAAAACCCGCTGTTGCTCCCCCCACTTCAAGTTGGTTTGGAACCCTACCATGTTCCACAGTTGGCCGGCTTTATCTTCTTGGCGTAGTTGTACGACGGCATAGGGCCAACGGCCGGTACGGGGATCGTCTAGCCCCTTAGGTTTTAGAGGGCCATATCGCATGGTGTCTGGGCCGCGACGGGCCATTTCTTCGATCGGTAGACAGCCTTCAAAGAACGTCTTCTTCTCTTCTGTTTCGAAGTCTTTGAGCGGGGCCTGTTCTGCCTCGATCAGGGCTTGCCAGAACCGGGTGTATTCTTCCTGGTTCATGGGGCAGTTGAGATAGGCTGCTTCACCTTTGTTGTAGCGAGAGGCCAGAAAGACGATGTCGCGGTTGAGGGAGTCTCCCGTCACGATCGGGCTGGCGGCATCAAAGAAACTGAGATAGTCCATGCCGGTGAATTGATGCAGTTCTGCGGCGAGGGCTGGACTGGTGAGCGGACCGGTGCAGAGGACGGTGATGCCATCGGGAATGGCGGTCATTTCCTCGCGGATAACGGTGATGCGAGGGTGTTGCTCCAGGCGCTCGGTGAGCGATCGACTAAAGGTGGCTCGATCGACAGCCAGTGCTCCTCCGGCTGGAACCATGTGCTCTTTGGCAACATCCATGACGACTGAGCCCAGGCGGCTAGCTTCCTCTTTTAATAGACCTGGAGCGCGATCGCTGGCCAAGGCTCCCAGCGAGTTGCTGCACACCAATTCGGCAAAGTGAGGGGTGTGGTGAGCGGGAGTATTGCGGACGGGACGCATTTCGTAGAGGTGGACATCTAGCCCCGCTCGCGCAATTTGCCAAGCAGCTTCCGTACCGGCTAGTCCTGCTCCGATGACGTGAATGGGTTCCAATGCGGGTCTCACTGGGTAAGCGGTGTGCCTGCTTAGACTAGCATTTGGGGTTGGGGAGGAGGGGCAGGTTGTTGGTCACCGGTCACCGGTCACTGGTCATTGGTCACTGGTCATTGGTCATTGGTCACCAGCCATCATTCATTAGTCACAGATCGCTCGTGCTGTTGGAGGGGCTTGGGGGTTACGAGTTGCGTAGGCGATCGAGTTCTGCTTTGAGGGCGTCGATTTCTTGGCGCAATGCGTCTGAGTTGGCTGGGGGGGACTGGCTGGAGGGGGAGTCTGATGGGGCTTTGGGTGACGGTGCGGTCACGATTTGGGTGGATGCGTCGTCAATTTGAATGGTGCGGGGCTGGCTGTCGCTCGATGGGCTGTCTGTATCGCTAGTCTCGACTGTGGCGTTGGCGATCGCCGATTCAGCTTGCTTCATTTGTTGTTTGACAAAGGCGTCTACAAACTCACGGGCATCTTGGGTCGTCATTTCTCCCCGTTCTACCAGCTCGTCAGCTAGTTTTTGGGCTTGTTGGCGCAGCTCTGCCAGCTCCGTTCCGGCGCGATCGGCCGCGACAGAGGCGACTCCCATGCCTAAATAAAATGCTTTCTGAACAAGCTTCCCCAAACTGGCCATGGCACAGGTCTCCAGCCTTAGCAATACTGAGCTCTCTCACTGTAACCTCGGCGAGTAGCTGGCCATGAGGGGATAACCGACAGATCGATGGGGGGATCTCAGCGTCCGGCTGCGACTGCGGGCCGGGGCGCGGCTCCGATGAGCGTGGTGTCAAAGCACCGAGCCTGATCTTTATCCTTTATCGGCGAGCCCTCATCAGTAGCATGTCCAAACCCATCAATCAATGGGAATGGTCAGGGTGAACCATGCCATTCTCAACTCGGTTAATTCTGGGTGTCTGGCGGAATGCATCTATGAGGATGCGGTCGAACGTTCCGCCGTGAATTGGCGACCTGGGTTGTCGCGCCTGCGCGAAGCATCCCGTAGTGCTGCTGGCTTCCACCTCTGACACGGTTAAGGCGTCCGTGCTGCACGGACCCAGGTCACTAACAACACTAGCACTATTGGTTGTCTCTCGGCGCATCGAAATTTAAGGTTGTGGGCGGGCAAGAGCATTGTTGCTGCGCCGGGAGAACTGGTACTCTCTGCCGAGGTACCCCTGACTGTATGTCCCCCTGACCGTAGGAACCGTTTGATGCTCAATTTTACTGGTCACGACGATGTCTCGAACTGGCTTGCTGGGGCAGATAATCCTTTTGAAACCATTACCCTGACTGCATTTACAAAACTTCAGGGACAGAGCTAGAGGATTCCTCTATTGTGAAAAAAATGCACGGGCTTGCTGGGCCGTCGTGTTGACCCATTCATCCCATTACATATCGGATAAGGAAATTGACTTATGGTTGCACGTAAAGATAAAGTGCGCATCCTCCGGAAAGAGTCCTACTGGTTTCAGGACGTAGGCACGGTTACCTCTATCGACAAATCTGGCATCAAGTATCCCGTCATTGTTCGCTTCGAGAAAGTTAACTACGCCGGTATCAACACCAACAACTTTGCTGAGAGTGAAGTTGAAGTCATCTAGTCACCGACCGGGCTGCTAAGCCGGTTTGATGCTTGAACGATCGGTCATCGCCCCGAGTATTTTCTGGGGGCGATGTTGCTTTTATCGGGACTTGGGAGCGGCGCATGTTTGAGGCCACGTTCGGGCTTGGGGTTGAGCTCGAGCGAGGCGAGGTGTGGAAATGTAAGGAACCTCAACGTTGTGCGATCGCCTTGTTCTAATTTGGGTCGTGACTTGTAAAGCCGCCTATCGTATACGGAGTCGATACGCACGAATCATTGCCTGTAATGCCAGAGCCTAGCGCTTCTCAGCCTGTCGTTCCCGAGTCTGCAGATGGCCAACCTGCAATCCCTACGCTTCAGGACACGACTCTTCAAGTCGTAGGGCCAATCGCCGAGAAGCCCGCGATCGCCATTTACGACACAACTTTGAGGGATGGTGCTCAACAGGACGGATTATCCCTATCCGTGCAGGATAAAGTGCGGATTGCCCGACAGCTTGACCGGTTAGGCGTCCCCTTCATCGAAGGGGGATGGCCCGGAGCCAATCCCAAAGATGTCCAGTTTTTCTGGCAACTGAAAGAAGTGCCTCTCGAACAAGCCGAGATCGTTGCGTTTTGCTCCACCCGCCGTCCGGGTCGTGCGGCTGCAGACGAACCGATGTATCAGCCGATTTTGGCTGCCGGTACTCGTTACGTCACTCTGTTCGGCAAATCGTGGGATCTGCACGTTACGGATAGTTTGCGGACGACCCTGGCTGAAAATCTAGAGATGATTCGGGACAGTATTCGCTACCTGCGATCGCACCAGCGGCGCATCATTTATGACGCCGAACATTGGTTTGATGCCTACCAGCGCAACCCAGATTATGCCCTAGACACTTTGCAAGCTGCAGCGCAAGCCGGAGCGGAATGGCTGGTGCTGTGCGACACCAATGGTGGAACGCTCCCCCACAATATCCATCGCATTACTGCCGAGGTGGCGCGAGAACTCCATCATTTCGGGGGAGCTCAATTGGGGATCCACACCCATAACGATTCCGATACGGCAGTGGCCAATGCGATCGCCTCCATTCGGGCTGGAGCCAGCATGGTGCAGGGGACCGTCAATGGCTACGGAGAACGCTGCGGGAATGCCAATCTGTGCAGCCTGATTCCCAATCTTCAGCTCAAGCTGAACTACGACTGCATTCCTGCGGACAATCTTCTGTTGTTGGCCGAAACATCGCGAGCGATTAGCGAAATTGCCAACCAAGCTCCAGTCGATCGAGCGCCGTTTGTAGGACGATCAGCGTTTGCCCACAAGGGTGGGATTCACGTTAGCGCTGTGCGCAGCAACCCCACGACGTACGAGCACATTCAGCCGGAACAGGTGGGGAATAACCGCCGGATTGTGATTTCCGAGCAGGCAGGGCTCAGCAATGTGCTCGCCAAGGTGCAGCGGTTTGGTATTCAGCTCCAGAAAACCGATCCGGTGGTGCGTTCGATTTTGGAACAGCTCAAGCAGTTGGAATTCGAAGGCTATCAGTTTGAGGGGGCAGAGGCTAGCTTTGAGTTATTGGTGCGATCGCACATGTGGCAACGCCCTCAATTTTTCGAGCTACTGGATTTTCACGTTCACCTGTCTCCTCAACGACAAACAGGACTGTCCGTACCGACTCCCACGACTCCCCACCCATTTGAGTCTGCGATTGACTCAGTTGCTATGGTCAACTCAGTTGCCACGGTCAAAGTATCTGTGGGGGGACAGAAACGGATTACTGCATCTGAAGGCAACGGACCTGTGGCCGCTCTCGACGGCGCTTTACGGCAAGCATTGCAAGAGTTTTATCCCCAAATCGAGCAGTTCAATTTAGCGGACTATAAAGTGCGCATTTTAGATAGCAGCAATGGCACGTCAGCTCGCACCAGAGTGCTGATTGAGTTCGGTCACGCTGATGGTATCCTGCCCAAGACAGGAGAGCAGCGCTGGGCCACCGTGGGGGTTTCGAGCAACATTATTGAGGCCTCATATCGAGCACTCGCAGACGGTTACGAATACGGATTGCTCAAGACAATTGAGGTGTCGGACGGCCATTCCACCTGCAATATTCCGCTGTCGTCATTTTCGTCTAGGTAGAGACAGTATTGGGTTGAAATGTTTGTCTGATATTGCTCAGAATCGCGATTGATGGAAAAGCGCCGGCATGTTGAGTTGACGCTGGCTTTTCTCGAGGTTTGGTACGGAGAGGATTTTTCTGAACTGTTCAATTTGAGTGAAATCGTTCTCACCCCACCTCCTCTTCCACATTGGGAAGGGGCGCTTCTGTATTGGCCTTTCTCAACCTCAATGCTGACTGAGTTCGAGCGCCCTCATCTCCAGCCCTGCTACCACTGTGGGAGAAGAGAGCAAGAGAGGTTAAACCCTAATCCTGTCGTTGTGCTATCGGGCAACTATCCCATTCAAATAGCCCTACCAATCTGACGTCTATGCTGAGGCGAATCGTTGTCGAACTGACATGGTTTACGACAGCGGCTTCAAGACCGGCGAGGCCGAAATCGTATGAGAATAAGGCGATCGTTTACTGTATGCAGATCGAGGTCTAAACCGGCAGCACTTCAACGTGAGTTGTCGCTGAGATTGGGCTGACTAAACGTTAGAAAATCACGAAAACCTCAACTACGAACAAGCGAAATGGTACGGCAATGGTTAATATAGGCCGTGTGTGGTGTGTGATAGGCGGTGAATCATTGAGTCAAGTTAGTCCTTCTTCCGAGCGAAACTCAGCGCATCTTTCGCCCAATATTCTTTCTCATAACCCTCCAACTCCTAACTCTGCAAACAGCGTGTCTTCCGAGGCAATTCCACAGCCGGTTTTGTACATTGAAGGGGGGCGGAAGCTGTCCGGTCACGTTGAGGTTAGTGGTGCAAAAAATTCTGCCCTGGCCCTGATGGCTGGGGCTTTGCTTTCTCCAGAACCTTGTCGGTTATATAACGTTCCTCGTCTGGTGGATATTCAGCGGATGGGGGAGATTTTGATGGCGATGGGAGTCAAGGTCTCCCATACCGACCACGTGCTCGATATTGATGCTTCTGTTCTCAGCACCTGTCAGGCACCGTACGAGTTGGTAAGCCAGTTGCGGGCCAGCTTTTTTGCTATTGGCTCCATGTTAGTTCGGCGGGGCGTGGCCCAAATTCCCCTGCCAGGTGGGTGTGCGATCGGTACTCGCCCGGTGGATTTGCACGTGCGAGGACTGCAGCAATTGGGGGCTACCGTCCAGATTGATGGCGGGATGGTCGATGCTCGGGCCAACAAGCTGGTTGGGGCGCGTATCCATTTGGACTACCCCAGCGTAGGGGCCACGGAAACGCTGATGATGGCGGCTGTGGGTGCGGAGGGAGAAACCATTCTCGAAAATGCCGCGCAAGAACCGGAAGTTGAGGATTTGGCTAATTTCTTACGGGCAATGGGGGCCAATATTCGCGGAGCGGGAACCAATGCCATCACGATTGTTGGCCCCACACCGCTGCACGGCACTGATTATGCGGTGATGCCCGATCGCATTGAAGCCGGTACATTGTTGGTGGCAGCGGCAGCTACTGGCTCGACCATTACCATTGGCCCAGTGGTTCCCGAACACCTGTCTGCGACCACTGCCAAGCTTGAAGAGATGGGTTTACGCATCCAAGAAGTGAGCGGCGATCGTCTCCAGATTTCTCCCGGTCAGTATCGCCGTGCTGTAGATGTCGAGACCCTGCCCTATCCGGGATTTCCCACCGATATGCAAGCGCAAATGATGGTGCTGGCAGCCCTAAGTGAAGGGGACTGCGCCATCTCGGAAACGGTATTTGAAAATCGTCTCAATCACGTGCCGGAACTGAATCGGATGGGGGCCGATATTCGCATCCGCAAGGGGGTGGCGATCGTTCGGGGTGTTCCCCTTCTCTCGGGGGCTCCGGTGGCTTCGACAGACTTGCGGGCGGCGGCGGCACTCGTGATTGCGGGTTTGGCTGGTCAGGGGGTGACAGCCGTGCAGAATCTCAAGCACCTCGATCGCGGTTACGAGGACTTAGAAGGCAAGCTACGTAAATTGGGGGCGCGGTTAGAGCGATCGACCCATGGTTGCCCGTTTGATGGCAGCGTTGCCGAGTCCATTCCCGCACATTGATGGTGGCTTGGCCTGACGTTTGAAGTCGTCTGACTGGTTCGAAATCCCCTTTCACCGATTAGGCGATGTCTGGCCGTTGGGTCTGCATTCTGTTGCCTTATCGTTTGCGATGCAATTCTTCCGCGATAGATTTGATGCGGACAAGCTGTGCCTGCATGTCCCGTTGAGTGAGCCGAGCGGCCACCAGATCGAACCCTACCCGGACCAAGGGGGTGGGGATTTCAAAGGTAAATTGATTGAGCAGTTGCGTGCCGCTAGTGTTCTTTCGACATTCCCAGCGATCGGTTCCGGTAAAAAATCCTTGGAACGACCATACCACCAATCCCGATCGTCGTTCTTGAACGACGCAATCGAGGTGGGGGGCTAGCAACGGAATCTTCAACGTAAACCGGAAGCGACTACCCACCTCAGTCGACCAGTTGCCAATGGCTTCGCACCGAAGCATGGGGTTGAGCCACAGTGCCATCGTGTCTTCAGACACAATGCAGCGATCGACCACATCAACAGGCGCGGCGATATCGACTGATTGGGTGAACTGGCGCTCTGTCATTGCAACCGCTCAAACGTAGACTGTTGGGACTAGATGCTTAACTGAGTAATCGCAATATTGCCGCTGAAGCAGACATCCGTATCGGCCCCTGTATCCCGCAAGCGATCCGCATAGCGACCGCTGTATTGGTAGCGATTGCCATCGATGACAAACTCCACCGGTAAGGGCTGCTTGCAGGGGGGGCAAAAGACTAGTTCTGGGGGCCGGTCGCTGTCAACATGGGGCAAATTCACATTCCAAAAGCTGCCTTTGGGCAGGGGGCGTTGAAGGAGAGCCGCGATCGCGGAGACGGCCATCTGAGTCGAGCGCTCCCAATCAATGGCGCAGTTGGCTTTTTTGTACTGAGAAATGGCAATTCCCGGTATGCCCTGTAGGGCTCCTTCTCTTACAGCGGCCACCGTGCCGGACATATACACATCGGTTCCCAGATTGCCCCCAGCATTAATCCCGGATAGAACCATGCGGACGTTTGGGTAGAGATGTTTTAAGCCCAGCCGGACGCAGTCGGCTGGAGTGCCTGTTGTGACAAACTGCCGAGAGCTGCGGGAGGTCACTTCGATCTCCGTTCCTGTTGTCGTGGCGTGTCCGCAACCAGACCACTGGCGATCGGGGGCTACGATGGTTCCATCTCCCTCGATCGCCATCCACAGGGCTTGAATTCCCGGTGCGTCGATGCCATCGTCGTTTGTGAGCAAAAACGCCACACCCTTTCCTCAATTCAATTCAATGCGATTGTCTGAATGCGATTGTCTGAATGCGATTGTCTGAATGCGATTGTCTGAATGCGATTGGCAAAATCTGCCAGCTCAGCCTATCAAATTGTCCTTGGCTGGGGATGGTTCGGGTCGCGGAGACGAGTCTTCTGTCACGGTAACCGACCCCCTAGCCGATGCCGCGAGGTTAAAGACAGGCGTGTTGCTGGATTTGTGTGGAGGGAGAGAGGGGCAATTGTTCTCCGTAGTTCTACCCAACTTTTATCAATCTGTCAGAGACGCTTGGCAAGACTGACGGGGGTGAGGGATGGCGCGATCTCGATGGGGCCGAAGGTTACACGCGAGATGCACCCCCAATAATTAGCGCGGGCGTTGGCTATGCTCGGTGCACCTGCGTCTCCGACTGAGTTGATATTGTTCTGAAGATGCGCAATCGAGGTAAATCACAGTTTTTTTGTCAAGAGTGCTTCACGCGTAAAAGCACCGATCTGTGCGCTGAATCTTAACAAATAAGTGCTTTCACAAAGCTAGTACCGCCGACTATGATGGATACAGCGGAGACTTACGTTTCCGTTCACTCCTCACACCTTTTCCCGCTTGACGTGTAGTCAAGCGGTTTTTTTCGAGGCATTCGGCGGACATTGCAACTCAGTCTAAGTCGAGACCAATTCTACCCTATTTGCCCGCTCTACAAGCGGCTCTAGCCCTCTACTGCACTGGGCTAGACGTGTGTAAGACTCATCAGTAACTGTGGTTACGGACGCGCGATCAAATGACGTAGGGCTCGGTATGGTGGCCTGATGTAACTCACCGGATGGGCGTGTGGAATTGTGTGTTCGCTGAGGCAATGGTCATACCACTGCGGACATTTTAGCGATGTCTTTTCCTGACGATGCATAGACGCTGTTGTCCTAACAGAAATGGCAAATGCTATGCCGATAGCAGCTTAAAGCGGGCCAGCCAGAGGTTTCGGCAGTACATTTGGAGAGGTGTGCTGGAGCTTTACTCATGGATCCCCCGAGGTTCATATGACTCATTTGCCTTCTTCGCAGTTGGTGGCAGTCGCTCGCGACTTTTATGCAGCTTATGTTGCCTCCTGCTCTCCCGATCGCTGTCGTCAGCCGTTAGGAGTGGTTGTCAATCGCAACAATAGCCGTTGCGGTTTGATTTTCAAAGAACAGTCGTCCTTACTAATGCACGAAGTATTTGTGCCGGTGTCTGCCATTAGGGCAGGGGGACTGACTGCTACTGCAGACGTCTTGGAGGAGACGAGCCCAACTTATGACTGGCAAAACACCACGATAGAGCCGACCGTACTGATTCGCTAGCGAATTGCCTGTTGATGGGCGTGCGTTTTAGCCAGCGTATTGTTCGGTGAGTTGGAGCGATCCGATAGCCGATAGTCGCTGCCCAAGGTAATGGCTAGCTGGAGTAATGGCTAGCTGGACTAATCGGATTACCGAGATAACTGATGGGTGTTGTGGTTTGATTGCCAGCTTGCAAGCCATTTTCAGATTGTGTGGTTAGTGCTCGATTTGAACGTTCTTGCAGTCAAAGAGCACCCGCTGTTCGCCAACGCCCATGAAGATCGTTCGCAAGAGTAAGCCAGATCGGCCGCTGAAATTGGAAGGAGACACTGTAGCGGCGGACGAAGAATTGTTGAACCAATGGTACGACAGACTGTCGTATCGCGACCGCCTCCACCACAAGCCCAACCAACGCGATCGCTCTACGCCACTCGATACTCAAGTGGCTCGTATTCTCAAAACAGTGCGAGAGCGCCATTTGTGGCTGGCCTGTGAATGCCAAACTAATGACCGGTCCGCAGACAGAACGTCTTATCTACCCAGCCATGCGCCCATTCTGTGTCCGGTGCAGCTGGATACGTGGGGGCGGCGCTATTCCTTTCGGCGGATTCGCCCAACCAATCCTCACCATCCGACCTGTATCTTTCACGCTCCGACTCGGCTGGCCGATCGGTTTTCGTTTGAACGCTCCGAGGCGGATGCGGAAAGGCCCAGCCCTGGAGTCTCTCCAAACACTACAACCTCTGGTACCTCTCCGCCCTTGGCGTCCATGCAGCCGTTATCACGCCGAACCAGCTTTGCGATCGACCTGCGCGAGCCTCGCGAACTGACCCTGGCAATGGCGTCCTCTGCCTCAACAGTAGACGGTGTTCCGTATCGCTCTCGCGCGAAGTCTCGTCCCAAGCTGGCTCGCATGCTGTTTACGTTGCTGGAGGAGGCGCAACTGCATATCGTTCGTCCGGGCTGGTGGCGCCAACGGAATCTGGGATGGCAGCAACTGCATACTTTAGAACGCACGCGACGATATATTGTTAACCGCATTCCCCTCAAGCACTACCTGACCACTCAGCCAACGGCGATCGCCCAAGGCTGTCGCCAGCTAGAAACCCTAGCCTGCCAGGAACGTAATGATTGGCCACCGCACGTTCAACCGCAGGCGTTTTTTGCCGGTATCGCTACTGCAGTCGATCGCGAACGGCGCAGCATACAACCGCTAGGTCAGGCAGAGGTCTCGATCGTAGAGGACGAACCTGTGTGCTTTGTTCCTCCGGGAGGGCGGGCGACTGGCCCTTTCTGGGTTTTCGCTCATGTTGGAGCCAGTCGAGTGCAGCCAGGCACCTATTGTCTGCGGCAAGCGTACGTTCATCCCGTGTTTAGTACCGTGCTATTGGTGCCGGTCGACAGTCATGCCGAGCGTCAGACTTTAGATATTTTGCTCGCTGCCCAGCGATTGTTGTATACCCAGGGGTATGCGATCGCGATCGCCAAACCTCTGCATGACTTCCGTACAGAGGCTGGGGAGCCCTACCGCCCCGATTTTGTGCTGTATCCCCACCAGCGGGGGCGCGGGCTGCAGCCAGGTGCTTGCATTGTGGTCGAGACGATGGGTTTCACAGACAGCGATTACGTGGAACGCAAAGCTAAAACCCATCAGCGTATGCGGGAGCTGGGAGATGTACTGGCTTGGGATATCTGTGGAGATTTGTCAGATGCTTGCAAGCAGGCATTGCGGGATGAGGCCGTGCGTGCTTGCAAATCGTTGATGCAACCCAGGGCTCTCTCAACGAAAAGCTGAGGGGTTGACCGACCTTCCCAGGTAAGGTTGCAGTGCCGTCAGAGATTGAAGGTACTTTTTCAACGCAAACTCGGTACACACTTACAGAGTAGGGACGGTCATGGATACCTACCTTATCGAACCAGCCTGACCGAGTTGCACTCTAGAGCTTTTTCCAATGCTTCGTAGTACCGATTTTCAGAGGAACTAAAGCTATTCTGCGTCGTTAAGATTCTGGCGCGGCGGTACTGGTTCATGGAAATGGAACGAGTTTGGAACGCCTTTTCTACAATCTCTCGCATTCTCATGGTTCGAAAACCTCGGTCTAATGTCGCTGTGATAGGAACAAGCCTCTGTCAGATAACCATCGCCAAATAACCAGAATGTATGCAACCGGTGATAGAGAACCGAATTAGATAACTGGCGATGGTCGTCGTCAAGCGCTCATGAGCTGAGTATTTCATGGATGCTGCTAGCAGGCTCTAGAGTTTCATGCATTGGGCCGATCTCGATTGGGAACGGCAGAATACGCTAAAACGCACAAGGTTAGGGGCATCCATATTGAATGAATTTTATTTATACAAAAAAATAAATTATCTAGTTTTCAGAACACTTTTAAAGAGCGGAAAGTAATTCTTTTTATGCTGAAATTGGTTGGTTTTTGCATCAGGTTGGAGAGACGGCTGATTCCTGGAAATCGCGTCTAGCTTCATGTCCGTGGGGATAAGGCGATGTTGAGTGGCGTGAAACTCTTGCCAATTTCAGGCCGAATGACAGTAATCATCAATGAAATTCGATAAATTCCTGATCTATCTCTGAAATTTTCAATGGATTGTTCGCAATCTGCTGTCAGTTTTGGAGTCTGTAGGCAGCTCAAAGCCTGGATGTGTCAGGAGGAATGTTGAGGGGATTCTCCATAGCGGATGGCCGATCGCCATAGCAAACTGCTTTCAGCTCGAAAGCCCAGTAACGGTTGAATCCCTGACGATGTAGGTCAAACGTTCGAGGCATTTGCCTGGCGGTTTGCAGAATGCCATATCGCTGGATAGGTTGTGTGGCTAACTGAGAGGGAGGGTGGCTTAAGATTGAGGCTGGCCTAAATCCCACTGTAGCCAAGTCTTTTCGCAACATTAGCATGACTTCTTTGTCTCCCAGCTACTGGCCCATTGAACGATTACCTGGCTTGAAACGGCTGGATGTCGAGCATTTGAAGGCGGTTGGCATTGCAACAACAGAAGCGATGTTGCACGTTGCTGCAGGACAGGATGGCAAACGGGCGCTGGCGCAGCAGCTGCATCTCAAGCAAGAACGTATCAATCGCTGGGTGGCGATGGCCGACCTGGCAAGAGTTCCGGCGGTGGGCTGCGAGTATTGCGGGTTGTTGCTACATGCGGGAACGATCTCTACACAGCAGCTCGCGTCTGCTGCGGCTCCTCAGCTTCATCGCCACATTCAGCGGCTGCATGTTGCCACGTTACGGAACGCGCGTGCTTGCCCAACGGTTTCGGATGTCGGTCTGTGGATCGCCCAGGCTAGCCGTATCGATCGCTCCGGTCAGCAGCAACGGTCGTGACTCGCTCGTTCAATCGGGCGCTTGTATTTGGCGATCGAGCTATTGTCATGGATCTGAATCTGGATCTATGGAAATCCGCTGTAGGGCCTGGACTATGGAGGCAGCTCAAAGCCTTGGTTTGCCAGGAAACATGGTGAGATACCTCTCCTCTCCATAGTGGATTTCCGAAAGCTATAGACCTGGATATCGAGACCATCGGGCTGCTTGACAGCGGCTTAGTCGTTGCAGGCCATCTGACTGTGTTCGGACGTCACTCTCGCTCTCGTCACTTTCACCACAATCGCTGAGCCCAGTCAATGTTGCAGGAAGGTTGGCCGGGGACCTGGACTTGACACACCACTCCTTGGGCTTCCCCCTGACCTTGGATTCGGATGGATAGGCTGGTGCGAGTGACGTCTGCAAATTCGGGGGCCGAAAACATCCGTTCGTATGTACCGCCAACCGGTACGTAATCGCTGTTACGGCATCCCTGGCCTTGGAGCTGTTCGAGGGAGCTTGGGTATGAGTCGCAGTCAAACCGGTATCGTTCCGAAGCGCTGGCCAGCGTTCTGAGAAAGGCTTCGCCCACATCGGCGGGATATGTCAGCGCCCCTAGCACCCGTCTCCCCAGCACAACAGCGATCGCCAGCACGGCAACTACCACAGCAATCTTTAGCCGCACAATGAACCTCCAGTGTCACGCACAGTCACGCCCCTTTAGTTGTCAGGATAAGCCTGTATGCAGGGCAATCGATGTAAGTTCCGTGTCTATGCAGTCTACATTCGGTGCTCAGTGTCCTCGTGGCCAGGTGTGTAAGCGCTATTGCGGTTGATGAGTCCTGTTCGTGTCTGGCTGAGCCGTTGAGTACGCGGCCAAAGATGGCATCCAAGGTAAATCGGTAATGCCGGGTTCGTACCCCAATTGTGTGAGTAGAGTGGTGAGCTGTCCCCTGTGGTGGGTTTGGTGATTAAACATATGGGTTACTAATATCCAGGTGGGTAGAACGCGAGTCTGTTGATAGATGTTGCTGGTGTAGACAAACGGCTGCAGCAACCAGTCATTGTCTAGCTGCTTGCTCCACGCCAATACTTGCCGATCGGCGATCTCTTGTTGTCGGCGTAATTCATCAAAGTCTGTATAGAGTTCTTCTCCAATCGAGTGCCTAAAGGGCTCTCCGGTTAAGCGGCCTAGCCAGACTCGATCTCCGAACAGAATGTGATTGAGGGTGCCGTGAATGGATTGGAAAAAGGCTCCCAAATCTCGATGGCGATCGTCCTCGGGAATGCTGGCGCAGACCCGGTACAGATTTTGGTTCATCCAGTGGCTGTACTCTGCCATCACCTGGCAATAGGCTGCCGTTACGCTCACAATGGGTCTCCCGAAGTGGATCGACTGGACGCTGGCGAGCTTGATGTTGAAGGGGGTGAGTCGGACAGTTTTGAGTTGTGTAATTGTGAGTCGGATGGTTTTGAGTCAGAGGAAGTAGAGGGGGTGGGCGGTGGCGTGATGAGGCTGCTGGCTGGTATTGCCTTAGGCCCAGACACTGCCGATTCAGATGTTGTAGATCCAGATGCTACAGATCCAGAGGCAACTGACCTCGATGGTGTTGCGGACACGGACGCGATGTCGCTGTTATGGCCTGTTGCGTCGCGCAAGCAGCGGTCAATCGGATAGTTCAGCTGGCTGATTGCCTCGGCTTCCAGGCGTTTATCGGCAATCCAGACTCGCAATTGAAAGTGCAAGCGATCGCCGCGCTGTCCCAAAAACATCACATCAGGGGCGGGGTCCGACACGATCAAGGTGGCGCTGCGGCTACAGTCCAGCAGTAGTTCCTTCACTTGGGCAGGGTCTAGGCTGGTGGGAGCTTCCACCGGCACCACAATGCGGCTGATGGAGGTACCTAAACTCCAATGATTGAGTGGATGGGAGAGCAAGAAGTGGTTGGGCACTACCACTGCTACCCCCTCCAGCGTTCGCACCAGCGTGCTACGCACAGCCAGGCGCTCTACTTGTCCCCGTATACGATCGCATTCGATGTAATCGCTTACCCGCAGCCGTCGCTCCAGTTTGAGCACCGCGAAGGCAAGGATATCGCGCAGGACAGGCAACAGAATTAGGGCTAAGCCCAGCAACACAATGGGGATCGTATCGGAGGCGGTGCTGGCGGTGACCACAAAACCAGAGACCACGCTGGCAATCAGTAAGCAAACAGCCAGCGCAATGAATCCTATATCGCTAGCGGTGGCAATTCGCTGTCGTTGCTCTAGCGACCGGCTGCGCAGAAAACCGGCACCCCGCAGAATACGGGTGCGAACCCACAGCGCAGTTGCTAGCAGAAAAATTAGAAGTGCGAATGTTGCCACGGCAGAAAGGGATAGTGTGAGTCTGGATAATGGCACCGAGTGCAGCGACTCCCGCGTGGAAAGCGTTAGCGCTAGCTGCCATTTCCGATCTAACTGCTAGTGCTACCGAGGAGCAAACGGCTTATCAGGCTCGCAATAAGCAAAATTGTGGGCAGTTGAACCGTTATACTGAGTTGACCGATGTTACAACATCGTCACAATTCAGTTTGAGTTTTATCTCAGTCCCCGGTGCGAGCTTCGCATGAGTTTCTGGAAAAGCCTCTTCATTCCCACTACCACTGACAGTGAGGCCGCGCTCGCCACAGATACTGAGACGGCGGAAACTGAGAATACACCGCGCATTGTATTGAGCAACAATCGCGAAGTTGATTTGTACGAGCTTGAAGAGTTGTGCGACTCGGTAGGGTGGGCACGGCGTCCGATTCGCAAGGTTAAAAAGGCGATCGAACATAGCTTCTTGGTCGTGACGATGTGGCGAGAGAATGGGGCCTACCGACGTCTGATTGGATTTGCTCGTGCCACCTCCGATTGCACCTTCAATGCCACGGTGTGGGATGTGGTGCTGCATCCCGATTTCCAGAGCAAAGGTCTGGGTAAAGCCTTGATGCAGCGGGTGATTGATGATTTGCGAGCGCAGGATATTAGCAATATCACCTTGTTTGCCGATCCGGATGTCGTGGGATTTTACGAGGGGTTAGGATTTACCCCCGACCCAGACGGTATTAAAGGGATGTTTTGGTATCCCGAAAACGAGAGGCGCTAGGCATGTCCGCAGTTTCCTCCGTATCGCTCGGTGACGGCTCCAGACCTGTTAGCGAGGACTCCAAAGTTGGCTCTAGCCCCCAGAAACTAACTCCGCAGCCAACGGTCATCCTACCGGGCTTTTTTGCAGGAGCCAAAGAGTACCGCCGTCTGCAGCAAGAGTTAGAGAGTGAGGGATATCCCGCCAGAATTGTCCCCCTCACCGTCTCCAGTTGGTTCCCCACCGTGGGGGGGCGACCAGTGACCCCGATTCTATCGGCGTTGGGCGAGACCGTACGACAGACGATACGGGAATTTGGCTGCAACACTGTCAACCTTATCGGTCATTCGGCTGGCGGATGGATTGCCCGCATTTACTTGGGTGACCAGCCCTACGGCGATCGCGTTTGGGCTGGTGCCCAGCATGTCAGTACTCTGATCGCCCTTGGCACCCCGCACTTTAGCCAAGAACGCTGGACCCGTTGGAATATTGACTTTGTCAATGACACCTACCCCGGAGCCTTTCACGACAGCATCCGCTACGTTTGCGTAGCGGGAAAGTCTACATTTGGCGAAAAAGCGCCCTGGTGGAAACCCCAGCAATGGAATGGTGCCAAATGGTTGGCCTACTCCAGCTACGAACTGACTGGAGGGGCGGGCAGTTGTTGGGGGGATGGCATTACCCCGATTTCGTCCGCGCATTTGGAGGGAGCGATTAATCTCATTGTGGATGATGCCTATCACTCGCCACGGGGCGATCGCTTCTGGTACGGTTCGCCAGCGGCTCGACGCCATTGGATACAATACCTGCAGTAGCTTGATGGCTTGTGGCGTTTTGACCGTCTGACGTTGCATCCGGTCATTACTACACGACCTCCACTTGGCCTGACGCGTGACTTCTGGATAGCAGTGGCCACACCACTGCGAGCATTTCAGCTATGTTCCCTCAGACTATGCCTAGAAATTTTGGTTCTAACTGAAATGGTGATTACGACTTACACCAGCGCGAGCGAATTATTTCCGTTTGAATTAGATGACTTTCAGACTGAGGCGATCTCCGCTCTCGACGATAACCGCTCGGTTGTTGTCTGCGCGCCGACCGGGTCAGGCAAAACTCTGGTGGGAGAATATGCCATTTTTCGGGCCATGTCGATGGGGCGGCGGGTGTTTTACACCACTCCCCTCAAGGCGTTGTCCAATCAAAAATTTCGCGATTTTGGCGAGCAGTTTGGCGAGAAAAACGTTGGTCTGCTAACGGGCGATATCTCTGTCAATCGCGATGCTCCCGTAGTGGTGATGACTACCGAGATTTTCCGCAACATGCTCTACGGGACAGCGATCGGCGAAATCGGCGTCTCGGTCGAAGCTGTACAAACGGTGGTTCTGGACGAATGTCACTACATGAACGACCAGCAGCGGGGCACCGTCTGGGAAGAGTCGATTATTTACTGTCCTCCATCCATTCAACTGGTAGCTCTTTCTGCCACGGTGTCCAACAGCGGACAACTGACCGACTGGCTCAACTCTGTCCACGGCCCAACGACATTGGTGGATTCCGACCATCGACCGGTACCGCTAGAACTGAGCTTTGCCAATAACAAAGGATTGTTTCCCCTACTGCAAGAGAAAAACGGTGCCTTAATTTGCAATCCTCGCCTAAAAACCAGCCGTCCTCAAAAGCTGCAGCGACGGGATCAGCGCCCCAAAGGAACCGATAATCCCACCGTCTCTGGGTACTTGCGCAGTCGTGATATGCTGCCTGCGATCTTTTTTATCTTCAGCCGCCGAGGGTGCGATAACGCTGTGAGTAGCATGGGGAACCTGGATTTACTCACATCCGAAGCAGAGCGGCAATCGCTGGCCGAGCAAATCGATCGCTTCTGCAAAGACTCACCGGAGGCGGTGCGCCACAAACAACTGGAGCCCCTGTATCGCGGTATTGCTGCCCACCACGCGGGTATTTTGCCTGCTTGGAAAGGCTTAGTAGAATCTCTGTTTCAGCAGGGGTTGGTGAAATTAGTGTTCGCCACGGAAACCCTGGCTGCCGGGATCAATATGCCTGCCCGCACCACCGTCATTTCGACCTTGTCAAAACGCACCGATTCCGGTCACCGCTTGTTGACAGCCTCTGAATTCTTGCAGATGGCGGGTCGTGCCGGGCGACGAGGAAAAGACACCATCGGTTATGTTGTCACCGTTCAGACTCCGTTCGAAGGAGCCCGCGAAGCAGCCTATTTGGCCATCTCCGACCCCGACCCGCTGGTCAGCCAGTTCACCCCTACCTACGGGATGGTGCTCAACCTGTTGCAAACCCACTCGCTAGAACAAGCCAAGGAGCTGATCGAACGCAGTTTTGGCCAATATCTGATGTCGCTACAGGCATCAGCGTCTCAAGGGGATGTGGGCGTTCTGCTCGAACAGTTGGCCGAGATTGACCGTGTCCTAGACGGGATTACCCCCGAACATCTACAAGAGTTCCACAAGTTGCAAGGGAAATTACGAGAGGAACGACGGGTTTTCAAATACCTGAAAAAACATAGCGAGATGGACGATGCTCCCGAGTTACTTGCCCAGCAAGAGCGGATCGATGCGGTGCGGGCGGAGATGAATGAGAACCCTGTGAACCGCTTTCCCAAGCCTGCTAAGTTGTTGCGCATGCATGAAAAACGGCAGCGATTGCAGCGCAAAATCGAGCGGAGGTCGAAGGAAGGTGGCCGCACGCAGCAACTGCGCTGGTTGGAATTTCTTGCCTTTGCCGATGTGCTCGCAGAATTCCAGCACCTCAAGAACTACCAATCCACCATGTTGGGAGAAATCGCGGCTGCTATTCGCGGAGACAACGAGTTGTGGCTTGCCTTGACGTTAGAGTCCGGTCGCATGGACGATTTGCCCCCCCACCAACTGGCCGGTTGCATGGCGGCATTGGTGACCGAAAAGCCGCGATCGGGAACCTTTACCCGCTTCAAGACATCGGATGATGTTGACGATATTTTGTACGCGCTCCGGCGGGCGCGGCGACGCCTATTCAAAGTACAGCGGCAGTATGAAGTCTTTGTCCCCGTGTGGTTGGAACGCAAGCTATCGGGGTTGGTGGAGCAGTGGGCGCTTGGTATGTCGTGGGAGGAGCTGACTGCCGGTACGAACCTCGATGAAGGGGATCTAGTACGTTTGCTGCGCCGCACGCTAGACGTACTCAGCCAATTGCCGCACGTTCCTCATATCCCTGGTGAACTCAAAGATAATGCCCGCCGGGCCGTGACCTTAATGGATCGATTTCCTGTCAGTGATGTGATGTGAGTGCGATTGGGTTTTGAACGTCCGTTCTATGGAGTGCCGCCACAACACAGTGCACCATTCAGGTTTACGCAGAATCGATCTACTGAGCCTCTCGTTCTCCTTTCTCCTGTGGGAGAGAGGGGAGGGAGAAAGGGGATTGAGCTTAAGTTGTTTTTAGAATGATTACGAAATACGGTTGCAAGGCCTGTCAAGGATCGTGCCAATACAGAATTAATTCCTGACTCGCTTTATTCAATACAAACCTGCAACAATTCTGCCAACTTTTAGAGTTGATTAACGGATGTGCTAGATAGATAAAGCTCGCAGAGAATTTCGTCTCAAGACAGGTCATGTATGGCTGTAAACAGCTCTATACTCGTGCCTGGGATCGCCCACTATCGTTAAGTTAACAGCGGAATCAAACTGCTAGCAATGATGTGAGAATCATTCTCGGATTTCGAAGAGCATACAGCCCGAAACTTCGATCGTCTCGATAATTAAATAAACTGGTGCATTGCTACCCATTGCTATGTCAAATCGCTACGATGACGAAGAACGGCAAGAGTACGCAACATGGAACTCTTAGAAAAGCAAGTAAACGATCTGCAGCAGCAGGTCGGTCTGCTTCGAGCCGAGATTGAGCGACTGCCTGCTCAGGTAGCGTCTGAGCTGTCTGCTAAGACGTCTGTTTCTGTCAGATCGCACTCCTCCACATACGGTTACGGAACAGATGACAATTCAGTGGAGGGAATTCTCCTAGACGAAAGCCTCTCTGCAGAACGTAATGCTAGGGCGGCAGCCAATCAAGATATGCCCCCTGAAGCCCAGATACAGCGTTTGACTGCTCAACTTACTGCTGCATACAATCGCATCGCTGCATTAGAGGAACAATTGCTGTCCCAGCGTCTGCAGTGATACCCATCAGGAGCCTCCTCCTGTTGGCGAGTACTCTGGAACTGTGGAGTGAGATTCCGCTTTTCTGCTAGTTTTCAGGCCGCTGAGGTGAGACTTCAGCGGAGCTTTGTTTGGGACCTATATGCCATTGAGCGCGATTGAGGCGAGCTCGTATTGGGTATTTCCATTCATTGGGAATGCTGTGCTGGTGACCTGGAAGTCTCTATCTCTTTCAATGAAAGTTTGACATGCTTGCATCAGCTTCTGTCCCTTATTGGGAACGTTGCATAACAAATGTCAGACCCCGGTCATACTGCTGTGAATAAGAGGAAATGTTTTTCCCTAAAGTCTTGCTCGACAGAGCTCGACAGAGAGTGCTTCGCTCTTTCTGTAAAGATCAATGTGATTAACTGTTGAACCTGCGGGGCAACACTTTAGCCTCGAGTGGTTTAGAGGGCTGATGTTGAATGATGCCCTCAACCTTTGCAGACGCTGCAGTTAACGCGAGGGGAATTGGTCAACTCCTCAAATTTAGGTTGAGAGTCCTGAGTTCGATAGCCTTCACCCCAAGCCCTTCTCCCACATTGCAAAAGGGGAGAAAGAGGCTTCGAAGCCTAAGCGGTTCGTTGCATTGCGAAGGGTTTATCCAATTTGAACAATTCTGTCGAACTGGTGTTGAGAGACGTAGGCATGCCTCCAGTCCCGACGCGCTAAGGGAACGCTGTGAGAGATGCTTGTCTGTCGAGAGTCCTCCTCATTCATGCAAATACTGAAAACAGAGACCCCATATGGTTGGAGTCTCCGTTCTGTTGGTGGATCTACCTGTCTGTCTCGTTCGGGGCTGCTTGGTGTGACCAAACGGAAAATCAGGATAGTGGATTTAGTCGTCTGAATCCGACAGTAAGTCAGCTAGGTTCAACGATTCCAGGTCGGCAGAGCCTACTCCATCATCCTGTTCGGCTGAGTCTGCCACTGGTTCGAGACTTGCGGACACTAACGCTTCAGCATTGTCGTGCTCAGAATTGTCATTGTCAGGGGACTCGCTGAACAGATCGGCAAACTGGCTATCATCAGAATCAGCAGCACTGGAGGTTGTTAGCTCGGTGATAGATGAGCTATCGACGGAGGAGAAAAAGGCATCGACATCGTTCGGATCGTCCGTAGAGTTTTCTCCTGCCCCGATAATGTCGCCTTCGATCGCTCCCAATAGCTCATCGAGTGAAGCGGCGTCCGCGGCTTCTGCTTCTGCATCAGCGGATTGCTCAACCATGGTCTCAAGCTCAGCACCCGTCTCAAACCCTGCGCTGGCTTCAAACATAGATGCTGTGTCGGCAGGCGGCTCTTCGCTGAGGAGCTCCCCTAAGCTCACGTCCTCAGGAGCGGATTGGTCAACCATGGTCTCAAGCTCAACACCAGTCTCAAACCCAGCGCTGGTTTCAAACATAGATGCTGTGTCGGCAGGCGGTTCTTCGCTGAGGAGGTCTCCTAAGCTCATGCTCTCAGGTGAGCTGGAGTCTTCGACAGAGACCTCGCTGACCTGCGCCTCGGCAGAAATATCTGGAAAGGCTGCAGTGTTAAATGTGTCTGCGGTCGCATCTGCGGCAAACTCTTCAGTGGTGTCGTCACCCAAAAGCTCGCCCAAGCTCACCTCATCGACGAACTCAGGTTCTTCTAGGGAGTCTGCACTGGCTAGTGACTCCTCTGCAGTGTTTGCAAAGTCTTCTACGCTATCCGAAACGGCTTCGGCACCCTCACCATCGATGACGGAGGAAAGAGCATCGCTGGAATCTTCGCTAACAAGACTGTCGAGATCGACTTCGCCGAAGGCTGCTCTGGCATCATCGGCAACGGTCTCTTCCGTTGATTCCATCAGAGCCGATTCAGCCGCAGTGTCTAGTCCGAAATCTACAGTCTCTTCCAATCCCTCACTGCCGGCATCCATCAGGCTAGATTCCGCCACCGCATCCAGTTCGAAATCGGCCATGTCTGGCATGTGGTCATCGCTCGATTCCATCGAAAACGGATCGGAAAGGGCCGAGGCTTCGGGTTCAAGGGTGGCTTCACGCTCGGATTCACCTGCAAACAGGTCCTCCTCCGCAAACGTATCCTCTGTTGCTAGTAACGTTGTTTCACCCTCTGCGGGTTCTTCAGACGCTTCTTCGACTGCAGGGACGGGCGACTCTATTGCGAAGATCTGGTCGGGTTCGGGCGGGTCGTTAATCTGGTCGTCGAATTGGGCGGTGGACTCAGGCTGGTCGGCTACTGGTAGCGCTTCAATTTGAGCTTGCAATTGCTCTAGTTCGGATTGGCGATCGGCAATGGTTTGACCTAACTCAGCTTCAGACGCTCGGAGTCCGCTCAATGCTTCTTGCTTGAGCGTGATGTCGTCTTGAAGTTCTTGCTGCTGTTGTGCCAGATCTTCCAGTTGCTGGCGTGCACTGGCCAAATCGACACCGGCGCTTTCTTCTACCTCAATTGCTTCATCAAGGCTGGCTCGCAGTTCGGATAGCTCGCGCTCCGCGTTTTGCTTGCTGCTTTCAAGCGCTTGTTGCGTGTCTTGCAATTCAGTAACGAGGGATTGCAATTGTTCGGTTTCTGCTTGAGCACTCTCTAGTTGAGATGACAGTTGTGCAATCTCATTCTGCTCTTGGGCTGCTTGCTCGCTGGCATGATTGGCTTCTGCACGAGCGCTTTGCAGTTGAGTTTCTAGCTCGGTGGCTTTCTGCTCAAGTTGCTCTTTTAATTGCTGATTGCCGCCGCTGTTTCCGGCAACGGCAACACCGACGATTGTGGACGTGACAGCCGCAGCGCCACCAACGGCAGCACCCGATATATCTCGCTGGCTAGCGAATCCTGCAGCTGCACCAATACCAATAGCTGCAACTCCGGCAAGGATGTACTTCTGAACCATAGTCATAACGTGGGTGAAAGGGGTGACCTGCAAATTGCTTGTGTCTGTTAATCGGTTGAACAGCTAGAAAATCCTACGTGATTGCACGAGCTATCGACTAAACAGTCAAGCTAAGGTACCCACTTTTTGCTAAAACACAATATCTTGTAAAAAATTAACTGCTTTCATTCCGAGTCTCTTCTGGATTTCGTTGATATTTCTATACGGATGAAACAGGTGAAAGGGGGGGCTGTCACATTTGGATCGCTGAATGGTGGTTGTGCCGGGATGTTGAAGTCTCAGAACGATATAGGAGAAGTACTAGCAAACTATTCCAGTGGTTTGTCCGAATTTCTTGGAGAGATATCGCCTCTCTGTAAACGACTTTCCATTAGGCTGAGGGCGATCGCTGACCTCTCAATGTTGCCAGGGACAGATGGCTAGATTGCGAATTCTGGAGGAGCGGCAGCTATAGCGATCGGCAATCCTCTATAAAGGCTTCCCTAATCCTTTTGTCTTGTAAAGCATAGACCTCACCGAGAATTGCAATATAGTGTTTGCCATTTCAGTTAGGACAAAGGCTCCTAGACCTCGTCTGGGGAGAACGTAGCTGAAATGTCCGCAGTGGTATGGCCACTGCCATAACAAGATCGCGACAATCGTGGCAGATATCTCGATCGCGTTTTGGCTACCGTTTTGGCAGATTCATCACGCCGAGTTGAACGGGTTCGGACTTGCATGGCGATATGGTCTGGGGGAGAGCCGGGAAATGCGCAAAACTATTGAGGATTTCGAAGAGTCCTGAAATTTA
>JBCBVA010000018.1:0-42240 GCA_039817825.1 Cyanobacteria bacterium J06642_12
CTGAGTAGAAGAAAAATCATAATGACAAATTCGAGTTTTGACTAAATCTCTATCTCTGAATTAATGCTTGACTTAAATAATTTAGGATAATATTTAAATTGGAATCACTTTCTTCTACTCAGATAAGGGAATTCTTCTCGAGAATCTCAATGGGGCCTGTCCCTCCGGAAAATCAACTTTTTTTCAGCTGTACGATACCAATAAGTTTCGACACGCAAGGTTAGACTGTTTGTTTTGTTACGTAAATACCTGGACAATGATTTAAGCAAGGGCTCCCATACTATTTGATGACAACATCCCGTTCCTCTAATCACCAGCATTCAGACGCATTCAGAGGATTTGTGATTTTCCAGCTCAGATGGCTGTGGTGGGCGATCGCTGCCGTTGCACTCTGCTGGTCTCTCTATCAGGCAGGTATCGGGCAGCCTGGCGCGAACATCATTAATTGGGGCGGTCGCAGACAACTGGCGGAGTTTTGGTGGGCGGCGTTGTCTCCGGAACTGACTCCAGATTTTTTGCGCACGATTGGGCAAGCAACAGTGGTGACGTTTGCCTATGCAGTGTGCGGCACGGTGCTGAGTGTGGGATTGGGGTTTGTGGGAGGCGTGCTGTCGTCGTGTACGTGGTGGCGGACGGTGTTTCCGACTACAGCCAAACATGCGTGGGTGGGGCGATCGCTGCGGCTGGCGGTGCGAGGGGTGCTGTCGGTACCGAGGGCGATTCACGAGCTGATTTGGGGGTTGATTTTTCTGAATATCTTTGGGCTGGACCCGCTGGTGGCGGTATTGGCGATCGCGATTCCGTTTGGAGCGATTGTGTCCAAGGTGCTTTCGGAGATTTTGGATGAAACGCCGCAAGAGCCACTGCAGGTGTTGCTGAATAGCGGCGCGTCTCCGGCGGCGGCTTGGTTGTATGGGTTGTTGCCGCAGGCGTTGCCCAATTTGCTGTCTTATACCTTTTATCGGTTTGAGTGTTCGCTTCGGGCGGCGGCAGTGATGGGGGTGATTGGGGCCGGAGGACTAGGCTACGAAATTCTGCTCAGCTTGCAGTCGTTGCGCTATCACCAGTTGTGGACTGGTTTTTACGCGCTGATTGTGTTGAATGGCGCGGTGGATATGTGGAGCGCTTGGGTGCGACGGCGGATGGGGTTCACTAGCCGCTTGGATATTAATGCGCGCAAGTCGACTGAGACATCCTCCTATTCATCCTCTGGAGGCGCTGGATTGCGAACGGTGCGCACATTAGATTGGAAGTTGCGGCTGTCATGGGGGCTGACGGTGTTGGCGATTCCCCTTTGCTTTGTGGGATTGGGGATTGAGTGGCAGCGGTTGTGGTCGGAGCGATCGCGGTCTTTGCTTGCCGATGTTGTTGCCGATTCGGTGCCCCATTGGCCGGGATGGGATGGGGCAAGATATTTGCTGGAGTTGTCCGGCCAGACGGTGGCTATGTCTGTTGTTGCCATTGCTTTAGCTGGCATTGGAGGGATTTTGCTGTCGTTTCCGGCGGCGCATACGTTTTTGTTGCCGGGGGGGTGGTTGCGTCCAGTGGGGCAGAGGGTGCGGTGGCCGATTTGGGAGAAGGGGCTGTTGATTTTGAGTCGCCTCGTTCTGTTGGTGAGTCGGGCGATTCCGGCTCCGATTTGGGCATTGGTATTGCTGTACGTGCTATTTCCAGGAATTTTGCCGGGGGCGCTGGCGTTGGCGGCGCACAATTTTGGCATTTTGGGACGGTTGATGGCGGAGGTGAATGAGAATTTGGATGACCGTCCGGTGCGATCGCTGCATGCGTTGGGGGCCTCTTCCGGCCAGGTGATTTTGTACGGTGTGTTGCCCCAGAATATGGGACGTTTTTTGGCCTACATTCTCTATCGCTGGGATGTGTGTATGCGGGAGACGGTGATTGTGGGATTGGTTGGAGCTGGAGGGCTGGGGCGGTTGATGAACGAGCAGTTGAGTAGCTTTGATTATGGCAGTTTGACGGTTACGCTTGGCTGCTTTGTGGTGCTGACGTTTGTGGTGGATATTGTCAGTCAGCGGATGCGAGTTGCCTTCCGGTAGCGGCGGGAGAGCATAGCTGTTTGCCACAAGTATTTGTTCAAGAACACCAAGCTCAAAAAAACGATGGATCGCATGTAGCGGATGATAGAAACGATTCCTGGGATTTCAGTTTTCTGTTTGGATTTTTCATTAATTCAGTTTGCGCTCACCGAGTCCTCAGTTAGTGGGCCTAAAATCTGAAGGTCTACTTGGGTTCCTCGTTATGCCTCGCACTCTTATCCTTACGCTGTCCGGTGTCATGGGTCTTGCTGCCTTAATGGGCACAGCGTTGACTGCTTCTGAGGGCCGTTTGCACAGTGGGCTGCTGCAACGAGATGTCGCAGCTCAGAACCAGTTAGTCTCCAATGACTTAACAGAAATGACGATGGCTCGTCTGGAGCAAATTTTGGAGAGCGAGGTAACCGATCTTGAGGGCAACGGAGGGGTGTGGCGAGGTCAGGTTGATGGGCGATCGGTAATCGTGTTGGCCGATTCTTCCAGTAACCGAATGCGCGTCATTGCGCCGGTGGTGGCAGCTAGCTCGCTGTCTGAGGAACAGATTCAAGCCATGCTGGAGGCCAATTTCCATTCGGCTCTAGACGCCCGCTATTCGATTAGCGACGGTGCTGTTGTTTCTGTATTTATTCACCCACTTTCGACCTTACAAGAGTCTGACTTTCGATCTGGACTGAGTCAGGCTGTGACCTTAGCGGAAACTTTTGGCAGCACTTACTCCAGCGGAGGCTTGGGGTTCTTGCCCAATGGGCAAGGTCGAGAAGCACCAACCGTCCCCGGCGGCGGAATCGAAATTTAGCGTTTTCCGTCACCAGGCTGGGTCACAGATTTGAACGCTCCCGTAAACCAGAGGAGCGGCATTGAATGGATGCGATCGCTGCATGCGTTGGAGGCGTCTCCAGAGCAGGTGATTTTATATGGTGTGTTGCCCAGAATATGGGGCGTCTTTTGGCTTACGTTCTCTATCGCTGGGATGTGTGCATGCGAGAGACGGTGATTGTTGGCTTGGTTGATGCGGGAGATTGAACGCTAAATGAACGAGCAATTGAGCCGCTTTCATTATGGCAAGTTGACTGTCATTCTTGGCTTCTTTTTGGTGCTGATGTTTTTGATAGACATTCTAATTCATCGGCTTCGGCTCAGTTTACGATGAGAAAATCATGAACTGAAGAGGTAAAAATCTTAAAGGAGTTTCAAACCAGTAGCCTTCGAAACATTTAAAAATTCAGAATATTTATTTGCGCGAATGAAAACAGTTTTAAGCTAAAGTGATAAGTTTTTTTTTGCTTAGGGCTTTTCAATATGGCCAAGAATAAGCGGAATATGAGAGTGACTGGCACCTGCAAACTATGCAACAATGAAAGTATTCTTCAGAAAAGCCATATTGTTCCAAGTTTCATAGGGAAGTGGCTGAAAAACACATCTATCACACCCTATTTCCGACATTCAGATTCCATTGAAAAACGATCTCAAAATCTCATCAAGGACTATTGGCTCTGTAGGAAATGTGAAGACTTATTCCAAGATTGGGAGAGAGGGTTTGCCAGTAATGCCTTTCACCCTTTTTCCGGCCAAAGAGTTGATACCATCTCCTACCAAGACTGGATGTCAAAATTTTGTGCTTCTATTTCATGGAGAACTTTAAGCTATCTACGAAATAAGGATCTAGAGGGTAGCGAGACAGAGGAATATCTACAAGAAATCAGATCAACTGAAGAGACACTTGCTAGCTACCTACTAGGGAACGCTGAAGGCATTGGATCGCATAAGCAATACCTCATACCGCTGGGATTAGTTTCGCAAGATAAAGGACAACAGTTGCCTAGAAATATAAATCAATATTTCTCTAGAGGGATTGGGCTAAATATATTTCAAGACTCTAACGAGCGTTTTATTTATACAAAGATACCTCACTTCATTATACTGTACTCATTTTTCAGTACATCGAAGGATTTCATGAGCACATATAAGGTTGGATTTCAAGAAGGTGAAGTAAGAGTAGGAAGCCAAGAACTACCTGATGGATTAACAGGCGCTATATTTAGTGAATGCAAAAGGCAGGATGAGCTTTACGGTCGGATACAGCCTTATTATCGTAACAAAACCAAAGAATACATAAGAAATAATCCTGACAGAGTTGTTAAATCTAAGCTGTTTGAATCAATGATGATTGACTATCTTTTTAACTCTAAAGATCGGTAACGGCAAGGACAATCAAAACCTTTTTGGCTTTAGGTTTACTTTCGCCAGGGAAATTTGCAATTCTACACTTTGGGTTTAGTCAATGATTTCAAAAAACGTCATAAAGCCTAACTATATGGCCTCCGATCTCCGATGCGAAGTTGGCGTCAATCGACCCCTGGGTAACCAATGACCCAACCCACTCCAGACCCTACCCAACGCTTCAGCGATCGCGTCGAAAACTACATCCGCTATCGCCCCAACTATCCCACAGCCGTCCTCAACATCCTGCACCAAGCCACCAACCTCACCCCCACCTCCACGATCGCAGACATCGGCTCCGGTACCGGCATCTCCACCCAACTATTTCTGAACAACGGCAACCCCGTCTTCGGCGTAGAGCCCAACCCCCACATGCGCCAAGCCGCCGAAACTATACTGAAGCAATACCCAAACTTCCACAGCATCAACGGCACCGCAGAAGCCACCACCCTCGGCGATCGCTCCGTCGATTACGTTATCGCTGCCCAAGCCTTCCATTGGTTCAATCGCCCCGCCGCCCAACAAGAATTCGCCCGCATCCTGCGTCCCAATGGCTGGATCGTGCTGATGTGGAACTCCCGCCGCACCGACACTACTCCCTTCCTACGCGCCTACGAGTCCCTCCTGCAACAGTTCGGCACCGACTACAACCAAGTCCAACACAAAACCATAGAGCGAGACGAACTGCGATCGTTCTTTGCCGACGGCACCTTCCAGCAACACACCCTCTACAACGAACAACGCCTCGACTACGACGGCATCAAAGGCAGACTGCTATCCACCTCCTACACCCCCAACGGAACCCACCCCGATCACCAACCCATGCTGCAAGAACTCGATCGCATCTTCCAACAGCACTCCGAATCCGGCAGCGTCTGCCTCGAATACGACACGCAACTGTATATCGGTCAGCTGTAGCAGCCAAGCGCCAATCCTTACAACGGTTCAACGAAAGCTGGCAGCCAAGCAAGCTACTTAGAAATCCGCTGCAGCTTGTCCGGATTTCTCACAAAATAGAGTTCCTGAATCCGCCGATCCGCAATGGTCAGTGCCACCACAGTCTCGATATGGCCATCCCATTTGTAGAGGATGCCGGGCTCGCCATTCACCCAAACCAACTCTGCCTTGTACGTCCTGCCCAACCGTTGATTACGGCGGTAGATAGCCTGCAAAAATCTAGCCACCTTAACCTCGCCATGCAGGGGCGTCAGACAAGCAGCCACCTTGCCACCACCATCCGACCACAGGGAAATATCCTTTGCCAGTAAGTCCAGCAATCCCGGAACATCCCCGTAATTGCAAGCCTGCAAAAATTGCCGCGTCAGTTGCTCCTGGTGCTGGTGCGATGCCTGATAACGAGGGCGTCGCGCAGCTAGATGTTGCCGTGCCCGTCTCCCAATCTGCCGACAATTGACCGCGCTTTTATCGACGATGCGACCAATTTCGGCATAGTCGTAACCAAACGCCTCGTGCAGCAGAAACACTGCTCGCTCAACTGGAGACAGGTGCTCCAACAACACGAGAACCGCCATCGTCAGTGTGTCCGCCAATTCAGCCGCAGCACTCGGATCGCTCGCTGAACTAGCAAGGCTTGAGTCAGTCACAACCGGTTCGGGAAGCCACGTCCCCACATACTGCTCCCGCTGAACGCGAGCCGATCGCAGTCGGTCAATGCACAGGCGAGTCACCACAGTAGACAGATACGACTTTACCGATTTGATGTCTCGATCCGAGCTGTTCTGCCATCGGATAAACGTCTCCTGCACCATATCTTCAGCATCCATCACGCTGCCCAACATGCGATAGGCGATCGCAAACAGCAGCGATCGATAGTGGGTAAATTCCTCTAGCTGGTCAGCAGACTTGTTTGCAGTACCGCCTGCTTTCTGAGTAACCATATGCTGACTCCAGTGCTAGACCTTCAAATCCGCTTTTACAAAGATGGCTCGCTTCCGATGAAAACTCGCAATCCAATCGAAAGCAACTCTCACTCACGCCGCTTCTACCTGATAACTACCCGGCAGCATGCGAGCAGAAATGCTGAGTCGATTCCAGGCATTAATGACCACGAGCGCCATCACCAGTTGAGCAATCTGCTGAGGAGTGAAGTACTGATTGACTTCTGCATACAGTGCCTCAGTCACACCATTCTCGCCAATCCGAGTTACCGCTTCCGTCAGTGCTAATACCGCTCGTTCTTGAGGAGTAAAAAACGGCGTTTCCTCCCACGCAATCAGAGCATACAGCCGCTGTTCGGCTTCACCAGCATGCCGCGCATCCTTGGTGTGCATATCAATGCAGAAAGCACAGCGATTGATTTGAGAGGCACGGACTTTGATTAATTCAATCAGGGTGCGATCGAGTCCGCTACTGCGAACGTAGTGTTCTAGCTCCATCATGACCTGCATCGCTTTTGGCTCCACCGAGCCCAGGTCGAATCTTACCGTCATGGATTGTCCCTCCTGTTTGGGGTTACTACTACAAGAGACGAGACAGGCCGATCGAATGTGACAAGCAAACCGCTAGTAACAAACCACGAATCTAGAGCCTGACCCCGAGTTGAAACAAGTCGAATTCACATGTAGGCGTCAGACCGCTAGCAAAGATGGCGGTCGTACTGAAGCAACCAATAGAAAAGCGTCCTGCTCCCAGAAGCAGGACGCCAGTTTTGGAGATAAACCTTAAGGGGAGAAACGTGTCACAGTCGTGAGTTCTAGTACACACCAGACTCGCTACCAGTCCCGGCCGCTTCCACTTTCTGGATAAACTCGGGGCGGAAATCTTTGTTGTAAACTCCAGACTCACTACCGGCGGAGTTAGCTTCTACTTTCTGCAAGAATTCGGGACGGAAGTTCTTGTTATAGATACCGTTTGCACTGCTGGTGGAGTTCTCTTCAATCTTTTGTAGGAACTCGGGACGGAAGTTTTTGTTGTAAATGCCGTTCTCGCTAGTAGCTGAGTTTGCTTCTACTTTTTGTAGGAAATCAGGACGGAAGTTTTTGTTATAAACGCCGTTTTCGCTGCTGCTAGAGTTTGCTTCTACTTTTTGGAGGAAGTCGGGGCGAAAGTTTTTGCGCTCGATGCCAGACTTGCTGCTAGCGCCACGCTCTTCCAGACGATCTAAGGTTTCTAAAATTGATGCATTAGCGGGTGTGGGAGCTGCTGCGGCAACAACGGCAACGGTAGCGATCGCGAAGGTGGCGGACGAAAGAGTTTTGAAAGCGTTCATGATGAAATCTCCGTAGCCAGTGGAAGTAGTTCGTTCGTTTCCTTGACACTTCCTAGTAAACGGCTCGCGCCTGAGACCTCACCCAACCTCCCATCCATCTCCGCTAAGGGTTGCGTGAACAATCCCTCTCTCCAATCTCAGACAATTCTCAGCCCCACCCCTACATTGCTCCAAACAACATCGAAGATGTCTCACCAATAGAAGACATCCGCTTCCTCGTGCGAGTTCAATCCTGTTGCACAGTCCCAGTAAAAACGATGGACATCCAGACGGTGCAAGCAGCAAACTACACAGCCCCAGTGGTGAGCTGACCAGCAATCACATCCTGATAGCTGCCCGAGCGAACAATCCGTCCCTTCTCCAGCGCATAAATGCGATCGCAATGTTCCAACGTTGTCAGACGGTGAGCCACAACAATCAACGTCTTCGAGCCAGCCAGATTGTTAATCGCGTCACCAATCAATCGCTCGGTATCGTTATCCAGGGCGGACGTAGCTTCGTCCAGCACCAAAATTTCCCGCTGATGGTAGAGCGCCCGCGCAATCCCAATGCGCTGCCGCTGTCCCCCCGACAATCGCATCCCCCGCTCGCCAACCTGAGTGTCAACCCCTTCTGGCAACTCCCGCACCAGTTCCCCCAACTGAGCCGCCTCAATCGCATACTGCAACTGCTGGCGATCGATCTCCTCATCCGGGACACCAAATGCAATATTGCGCGCCAACGACTCATCCAGCAAGAAAATCGTTTGGGGAATGTAACCTACCAGCTTCTTCCAACTGGGCAAATTGCTGTAAATCGAGCGCTCGTCAATCTGAATATCCCCAGACTCCAACCGCAACAGCCCCAAAATTACGTCAACCAACGTCGTCTTGCCGGCCCCAGAGGTCCCGATCAAGCCAATCGATTCCCCCTTTCGAATCGTCATCGAAATCCCATCCAGAGACACCGTTGCCGCCTCGGGATAGCGATAGACCAAACTCTGCAGCACCAGGTCGTGTTTAAAGGTGAGCGGACGAGAAGATTGCGGAGTGGATGCAGCCACATCGCGATCGCATTCGCTCACCTCTTTGAGGTCGTGGTACAGCGAGTCCAGCGTAAACGTCGAATTTCGCATCCGGCCCAATGCTTGCACCATCTGACTGCAGGCCGGAATCAGACGCAGCGCCGTCACGGCAAAAACACCCATGCTAGAGATCGCCGCCTGAAAATCCTGCTCCAGAAAGAACTGCGAAATGCAGACAAATCCCACCACCGCAATCATCATCACCGCTTCGATCAATGTGCGGGGAATAAACAGGGCACTGCTAAACCGAGTATCCATCCGAGATTCGCGGGCCAGGGTTTTACCCAAATCCTGCTGGAAGTAGTCTTCACAGCCCAACACGCGAGTTTCTTTCAATCCACCCAGACCGTGTCCCACTGCTTTAATCGTCTGTTCGCGAGCTTGGCCCGCCACAATCCCCCAATCTTTAATGCGCTTGCTGAGGAAAAAGAAGCACAAAAAGGCCGGTAGCAATGTCCCCACCGACAGCAAAAACAAGGTGATGTCGGTAACCGCCAGAAGCCCCACCAAAATGGCAATGACGATCGCGTTCGAGCAGGTCTCGGCCAACGGAACCGCCACCAAATTACTGAACCGCTGGGCTTCGGTCACAATCCGATTGACAAATTCAGAGGAATTGCGGTTGATGTGAAATTCGTAGGGGGAGGTCAGATACGAGCGGAATAGCCGCAGTCGCACAGCAGCCCGCTGATCGAACAGCGTTCGATACGTGTAGTACTTGCCAAATAGGAAGACCACCGACTTGATAACGAACACGCAGATAATGAACAGCCCCAGCAGAATCACCAGTTGGCTGTCTGTTTCTAGCCCCAAACGAGCGGAAACCCCACTGAGAAATCCATTATTGCGAGCCAGCTCCGGCTGACCGGCCACTGTCAAGAACGGGCCAATCATCCCGATGCCAAACGCCTCCAGCAGCGATGTCACCAGAAACACCATCAGCAGCCCCACGAGCTGGTTCGTTCGACCAGAAAATACATATAGAAATTTTCGAAGAAAGCTCATGCAGGTTGTCCTTTGGGGCTGAAATGACTGGGGTCAAAGACTTAGGAGGGAAGTATCGGATTGGAAATGGACGCAGATACTTGGTTGGCGATCGCCGTGAAATACTCTGCCAACCGCCCCCCCTCAATTGCAGCGTCGTGGTCGCGACAGACCCGTCGCCGTCCCTCATGCCCCATCTCAGTCAGGGTATCTAGCGGGGTATCTAATGCTTCGTTAATCGCATCTGTCAGAGCCTCCACCGAACCGGCAGGCACCAGCCATCCGCAGTCCCCATCCCCCACCAGCTCGGGAATGCCAGCAACATAGGTGGAAATGACCGGACGGCCCACTGCCAGGGCTTCCATAATCACCACCGGCAACCCCTCCGCAAAACTGGGCAGCACCAGCACTTGAGCATCTTGAATGTGTTGGCGCACGGTATCGCTATCTGCCCAACCGGTGATGTGCACGCAATCCTCCAGTCCGTAGCGATCGATGGCCATCATCACGGGTTCTCGCAAATGGCCGTCCCCAATCAGAACGACATCTAATTTGCAGCCGCGATCTAGAAGGCGATCGATCGCTTCAACCAGCAGTAAATGTCCCTTCTGCTCTGCCAATCGGCCCACGCACACCAATTTGGGATATCTAGGCATCGGTTTGACTGCATCGGCATCGAGGAATGCGGCATCCAATCCGCAATGAATAATGCGAATCTTGCCCCAATACCGATAGTCGCACCAGCGACACAGTTGGCTTTTGCCGTAAGAACTAATGGCAACGACGAACGCTGCGCGCATAATTTTTTCCGGCAGGGCAATACCCAGCGGATCGTCAAATTCTTCCGGGCCGTGGGCTGTAAAGCTGTAGGTTGGCCCCCCCAACATCCGACACAGCATGGCAACCGTAGTGGAATTGGTGCCGAAATGGGCGTGAACGTGATCCACACTGACTTGCATCAGCCAGTGTAGGAGCAAGCAAGCCTCCATCAGGTAGGCCCAGTGAACCACCAGCCCCCGTTCCGAGCGTAGCCCCATCCTGCAGGCATGACCGAACGCCTGCCAAAACGCTGCCGGACGGGTAACAGCTGTTTTGACCGTTGCCCCCAGTAACGCGGCCAAACCGTTGCCCAAAATAAATCGGGTTTTATCGTGCTCTGCAATATCTTGGCTGTCTACCAATTCATCCGCACAGGAACGGATGGAAAACCGATGCACCTCAACACCGTGCGCCTCTAGGGCATGGATCTCCCGCCGCACAAAGCTGTGGCTGACTTTAGGGTATTGGTTGACTAAATAGGCAACCGTGGTGGGGCGTTCTGACATGTGAGTGAGATCCTGGTGTGGAGTGAGATCCGAATAGTCGATTAGGGAGGCCCGATCGCGAGCAAGGCCTCTAAGACGGGGCAGATGGAGCCGGTGAGTTGCCCTTGTATTCGATCAGCACGGCATCTTTTCGCCTCAGACGATTGACCCGGTATCTAAGCTGCCCCACCATCTGCGGCAGCTTGGACAGAGTGCAATAGTAGGCGTACAGGCGAGCGTGCTGCGAACAGTCGTCGTAAACCTGGCGACGATAGCGGTAGATTTTCCACCCTAAAACTCCGTAGCCCAACAGCAGCAGCAAACTGAGACCGTACGTCGGCAGGACTAACCCCACAGATAGGAGCGGCACGATTAATCCGCACAGCCAGCCGCTGCGAACTTCTTTTCGCATGTAACTCTCTGGAGGAGCACCGTGGCGGGCATAGCCTTCTGCCACCGCCCAGCCACCGCGTACCGATCGCTTCCACCACTGGCCAAACCGATAAATGGCGGCATCGTGCAGGGTCATATCGGCATCAATCCGCCAAATCTTCCACCCCTTAGCCCGCAAGCGAATACACATTTCTGGTTCTTCCCCCGCAATCAGCTTGGGGTTGTACCCATCCACCTGACGAATGGCCTCCACCCGCATCAAGGCATCGCCGCCGCAGGCATTGGCTTCACCCACAGGGGTGTTCCATTCCATATCAGCTAACCGGTTGTAGGGAGACGCATCCGGCAACCGTTCCCGTCGGCGACCGCACACCACCGCCAGGGACTCGTCTTTAGTAATAAATTCCAGGGCGCTGTCCAACCAGCCATCTACCAGCTCGCAATCGCCATCGATGAACTGGACGTAGTCAAGATCGGGATACTGGTCAATCAAGTACTCAAATCCGGCATTGCGACCGCGAGCCATGGTGAAGGGCACAGACATATCTAGCCGCACCACCGTCACCCCCAGTTGCTCGGCAGCTTGAATACTGTTATCCGTCGAGCCCGAATCCACATAAACCACCGGCATGGTCGGGGGCAATTGAGCTTGCAGGGACTGTAAGCAACGGACCAAGCGATCGCCCTCGTTGCGCCCAATGGTGACGACTCCAATCGTCGGTCGATCGGCAGCAGCCATATCAGTAGCCTCTTAAGAAATGATCGTGGAAATGACTGCAGCCAGCATGACCATTACTGGGCTGATGCAAGTCGGGTGAAAACAACATCTGCATCAATCACGCTCCGTCCGTACCCAATCTTTCTGGGGAGACACCAGAAACTTCAGGTAAATAGGAAGCTTCCACAGCACGTAAAAGGGAATGCTCAGCAGCTGCATCAAGGACAGTTCGGGGGGTCGCCACTTCAGTGCCGCCACCCCAATTGCAGCCACCAGCACACCACAGGCGATCGTCTGCACGATCGCTGGCCACATCACACCAGCCGCAATCGCCATAATTGCCGTAGCCACCGCCAGACCAACCCCAATCGCCACCCACAAAGAGAGGGGAGGAATGGCTAAATCCAGAGCTAACATCAATAGCCCCAATCGCCGCTGCCGAACCGCTGCCACCAGCAGCTGGGGAACGTAGGTGGTCAGAGACTCCAAATGACCGTGCTCCCAGCGGGTGCGCTGACTGGTGGCGGCGTCTTCGCTGCTGGGCAACTGACCGGTGACAACATAGTCAGTAGCCAAGGTGGGAGGGTATCCGGCGATCGCCAAATCAATTCCCAATTTCATGTCTTCCACGATGTGACCGCTGGCTACTTCAACTTGCTGCAATGCTTGCCAAGGAAACGCCATTCCGGTTCCCCCCAACAAGATGGGCATTCCCAAAGACGACAGTCCTCCTGCCCGGACGCGATTTTTGACCGTGAACGCAAAGGCCGATACCCCGTCTTTGGGGGACGGGTTGGGAGGGGAAGCCATTCGATAGACAGCCTGGACCGGACGGTTGCTAACTGCTGCTCGCTCGGCGATCGCCGCGAGAGTTCCGTCTGACACGTGACAATCGGCGTCAACCATAACGACAACATCTGGAGGTGAGTCGGATGCAGCCTCGATATGCTGAAGCCCAAAATCGAGAGCGTATCCTTTTCCTCTCAACTCCGCATCGGTTCGCTCCAGCACCTGGACGTTGTACTCGCGGGAGATCGCCGCAGTTTCATCCGTACAGTTATCCGCAATCACGCAAATCTGTTGAGGATCGTCCACCTCCTGCAGCAAATTCTGCAGAGTGGTGCCAATTCCGGCAGCCTCATTGTGGGCAGGGACTAGTACCCTAAACGCCGCTAGGGATTCGGGAGCACCTGGAGATTCTGAACTGTCGGCAGCTGAAGGCTGGCGTGACGTCAGTAATGCAGCAAAGACCTCAATTCCAAGTAGCACGTTCAGCAGCAGATAGACCGCTGCTGCCAATCCAAATCCAAGTCCAATCAGTTCCAACACCAGTTGCACCACCAGAGTGAACGCTCCTCAATCAACGACTCGCACAAGACCGTATTACCGGACAAACTTCAAATCAAACCGTTTAATAAATCACACTGTGGCGTCAAACGTTCCATATAAGACCCGTAACTCCGATCTGAGCGGCAGTGCAGTTACAGCCGTCTGCCTCCGACCGGGCACAGACAGCTCCTGTAAAACCTCGCTACAGAGTCGAGCGCTCTTTGTTTTTTAGGCATTGACCTAAGCAAGCATCAGCCAGATAAGTTCAGAACCTTATCGCTCAAATACCGACTTGAAGCATCAATCTGAGGTTGTCCTAAGAAAATGTATAAACCTTACTAAAATCACTCCTTCAGTATACGTTAATGCGACATATATAAAGTTACAAACAAAACATCTTATGCAACGATCTTGCGATATTGCCATCGCCCAATATCGAATCTTATCTCAGCCAATTTCGAACTCTAAGAATGATAGAAGTGGCGCAACACTTAGCAACGCCCAACAGATTTAACGATCTAAATAATTAGCTTGACTGTGGGAATGAAGGACGGGGCATTGGATCTAGAGGATCGTATTCGGGAGAAGACTTTTTTCGTGGAGTAATCATCCAATTAGACGGAAGACCTGCATTTAGAGAAACAGCGATGTAGAGCGGCCAAAACATCGTATACAGATTTGACGTGAGGCTTTCAGTCATATTGTTGACTAAAAAAATAATTGTGTAGCCAAGTGGGAATAGATTCACCGGATCAATGGGTAAGTAAGCCTGCTTCAAAGCACGTCGCAACGTTGTAAAGATATTGAGTACAAAGAACCCAAACCCAATCAGACCAACATCTAATGCAATTTCTAGAAAGCCATTGTGGGCATGCGGAACATTGTAGGCCCCTCGGAAGTAATAATCGATCGCCTGCGAATAAGAACTCGTCTGTGTCCAGAATGCCCCTCGACCAAATCCCAGGAATGGATTTTCTTTGAATAGCGCTTCAATGGAGATGCCCCAAAAGACGGTTCGACCAGTCAGGGTGGGATCTTTCCCCATGCTAGTGAGGATTTCTTCCCAATACCCAAATACGGCGACGCCGACAACTAACAAAACCATGGCCACCAAGTCGAGCAACAAGATCGTCTTCCGTCCCCTCCATTTAAAGCGCGGATAAATCGCTAGCGTTGCAATGAGAAACAGAGCGAGGGCTGTTCCCGTACCGGACGTCGTTTTAAGCACGAAAATAAATGCCAACACACTCAGGAACGAGAAGCACCGCTGCCGAGATAGTCCAAACCATTTCACTGGGGATGGACGCCTGGCCATGATGATAAATAAGAGGGCACTGATGAGCGAATAGGCGCTCGCACCGTTTTTGTGAGTGTGAATCCCTGTCCATGCTCCCACAAACACCCTCTGATCGACCCCCACTGAAGGCATTCCGAACACAAGCATGTAGTTGAGTAGCACAAAGAACGCCGCCACAAAACTGAGCTTAAGCACCAAGTCCCGCGTGTTAAACGAAGCGGCAAGATAAAGGCCAAAGGCGGTCATGGGCAAAAACTGCGATCGCACCACAAACAGGGTCTCCGGCCCAATACCCGACCAGGTAAACGACATGGTAACCAGGAAAATCACTAAAAACAGGGCGATATTTCGCTTGAATTTGAAATGCAGTGACTTGTAGCGTAGGAGAACAAAAATCAGCGAGACTAGGGCCAGAAAGTAGCGAGACATGGAGAGGATCGCCGATGGCATGCCAATGTCTTCAAGGGCATTGGAGAAAAACATAAACCCCAAGCCGACAAACAGCATTTCAAAGACTTCTAGGTACCGCTTCGCTTTCACCGTCACTGCTACCCCTTTACTTCTAGTACCCCCACCCGTTCTGTAGTCAAAGAACGGGACATTATTGCCTGTTCGCTGAACGGTCTCGCAGACTCCCACAGCCGTGCTCAAATTGCCCAACATGCTGCGAGCCCCCCCAACAGGGGTCGAGCCCTACCTGTAATAGGCTGCGTAGCGATCGACCTCGTCTCGCTGTCCGTTCACCACCAGTCCCAAAATTGAAATGTCGGAATCGTCCAAGTAGCTTTTCACCATATTGGCGCTGCTAACATCGAGAATGCCAGGGCGGGCAACCATGACAGCACCATCAGTCATGCCAGCCAAAATCCCACCATCAGCAGACATCAGCAGAGGGGGGGTATCTAAAATAATCCGGTCGTACATTGCCGCCAATTGCGTGAGTACCGACCTGAACTTGTTGTAGTCGGGGGCTAGATTTTTGCCTTGAACCACGTTCGGCAAAATGTCTAAATTTGGCATGACGGAGCGGATAGCCCACATTAACTTAGTTTCTCCCTCCAAAACCTGGGCCAATCCAGTATCTCCTCCCAATTCCCATACTTCGTGCTGCTTGGGATGGAACAAATCGCCATCGATCAACAGGGTTCTGAATTGGTTTTGGGCCATAATGCAAGCCAAATTGGCTGCCACCGTAGTCTTACCCTCTTTCGAGAGAGCGCTGACAACAGCAATTGACTGAGGGGCACTATCTGGCTTGGTGAAATTGAGATTCGTCTGCAGAGCGTGAAACGCCGCACTGGCCGGAGTAAAGGGGGCTGGCAGCTTGGAGCGATCGCCACTGCGGGCAAACTGTAGCGGCAGGCGCAGTGGATCGAGCTGGGATTGAGCCAAATCCGGCACGTTGGCCAAAGCCCTATAGTTGAAAAGCTTGTTGACATCGCGGGTAGACTTCACCGATGTGTCCATCAAGTCCAGCGAAAACGCTACCGCAATCGCCAACAACCCCCCTACAAACCCAGCAGCCGGTATGAGAAGCCCAGCATTATTGCTCTCGGACATTCTGGGTACCAGCGCCGGAGAAATCACGCGGGCATTATTTACCGTCTGGTTCTCAGCAGCCTGTACTTCCCTCAAGCGGGTTAGTAGCTGTTCGTACGTTCCTTGCGCAGCCGATAGTTGTCGTTCCAACTCACGATGGTTTTGCTCCAATTCCGGCAGCACACTGGCTCGTTCGCGCGCAGAATCCAATGTAGATTCAATCGCTACTATTTGACTGGTCAGCGACTCAGCATCCAAATCAGTTTGCACGTATTGAGTAATTAAATCCGTGCGTAACTGACTCAATTCCAAGTCATTGAAACTAGCCACCCGCCCCGGTAGTTGCTCGTTGATTCGCTGGCTGAGCAACTGCTGCATTTGATCCAGCTCAGATTGCAGCCCTAAGACCAGAGGACTATTTTCCTGAAATCGGGCCTGTTCGGTAGCCAACCGGCTCTGAATATCTTGGAGGTTAGCAAGCGCCCGCTGAATACCGGGGGAACTTGCCAAATCAACCACCTCAAGCACTCGCTCAGGCGACAGCCCCAGTTGCCTGCGCAGCCGATCTTTACGCTGGTTCGCCGCCGATAGCTGGATTCGCAAGGACGCAGCTTCGTCTTGCAATGTCGAAAGACGTGTAGAGGTGGCAGCAGACTCTTGCTGCAGGTCTAAGATACCGTTCTGCTCTCGAAACTGCCTCAATGCCGTTTCGGCTTCTTGCACCGTTGCTTCGCTCCGGGGCAGTTGATTTTCGATAAATTCACGGGCTCTGATCACATCCCCCTGATTGACCTCGGCATTGTTCCGAAGGTACATATCGATCAAGGTATTGACGATCTCAGCTGCTTGCTCTGGATCGCTACTGCGGTAACCAATTTCAATCACGTCAGTACCGGCAATCAACGTGGTTGTCAGTTCCTGCCTAAAAGCATTAGTGGAGAGCAACTCACCATCGCCATCTCGAAGGCGCAGCTCGTTGATAGTGTCTCCAATGACCACAACAGACTGAAGAATTTCTAGCTGACTATTCACTGGGTTGTCGTCAAAAGCCAGGTTCTCAATGGAGCCCACCTCCTCAGCCACTCCAGTCAATGACGCTTTGCGGTCGACCCCAACAAGGATCTTCCCCTGGGCCATGTAGGTAGGGGATTTCAAAAATAAATATGCAACCGCCAGCGCAGGCAATGAAACAAACGCTACTGCTGCAGGCAGCCAGTGCCGCTTGAGAACCGTCCGAAACTCTCCAAAGTCAAACTCTTCTACGTAAGTATCGATAGACATAGTGGGAGGTACCGAAATCGAAATGCACGAGCAGTAGAAACAAACACACGCTTCATTAGCCCATTAATGACCCAGAAGCGAAAATTCTTAACAGTGACTTTAACATGAAGAGTAACAAGAATGAGTAAAAACTAAACTCCTACGTAAGTGCGCAAACATAGAACCGAACGTTAGCACTTGTTAAAGTCAGAAAAAATGAGCCTGATTACTGTTCCCAAAACGGACAATTCAGCTCAAAAAACAAGGGAAACGACTAGATGAAAAACTCGAACTTACTAGACGGAAAACTAGTGACAGAACAATACCGCTCGGAAAACAAGCTCTATCAATTCGCGCATCTTTGACTCACAGCGATCGCCAAGACTCTTTGCTAAAGAGAGCGATGGCTTGCAAGCAAACAACTTTCCTTGTTAAACAGTAAACTGACTCTTCACATATGAGAGTGCTTCCATATACAGCACTTGGGGGTGAAGTTGGAGTTAAGCAACTTCCCATATCGACAATTCAATCCGTAAAACTGAGCGATAGACCTGTACAGAATGTTGAGGGAAGCAACTCGGGAGACAAACATTCAGCGCTATTCCGTAGATGATCGCAAGAATGAACAGCTAGCTAGGTCGTAAACAGTCATCAAACCGTTTCGTTTTCAACCTGTTGGAACTTAAACGCTAAAGCAGGTTCGGGAAATTCAGGAGGACGATATAGTTTGACAAACTGCATGGGCAGCAGCCATAGCAGAGGCAAGCTTTCCAACAAATAGCGCCTCCACAGTCGACGCGGTTCGCTTACCAAACGGTGCAACCATTCCAAGCCACCATTACTCATCCAAGCAGGACAACGGCTGAGGTTTCCGGCTTCAAAGTCTAACGCCGCACCTACCGCCAGAAAAACCTTGACTCCAGGCAGCTTTTGCTGATTCTGTGCGATCCAAATCTCTTGCTTGGGAGCTCCGAGTCCCACTGCAAGAGTAGTAGCACCAGACTGCTTGATTCGCTCGTTGATGTACTCGCACTCTGTCGGATCGGTGTGGAATCCGAAGGGTGGAGAATACACATCCACGATCATTTCACGACCAACCTCGGCATTAACCCGAGTTCTCACGGCATCTGCAACCCCTTCCGCAGCCCCCAGCAGGAATAGCTTCACCTCAGGGTCGTGCTTGTAATGCTCAATGTAAGCGGGTAGCAGATCGGAACCCGATATTTTTTCTTGAATCGTGTTCGGGAAAAAGCAATCCGTAAGGGTTTTGATGATTTGGCTATCGCAGACGCGATAGGTTGCTGCGGAGTAAGCGCTGTAAAACTCAAAATCCTTCTGCAACTTCATTAGGTGGTCGACATTCAGCGTGAAAACCGAACCACCATCCTTAAGTCTGTCTAGCAGTTGCTGCTTGGAAATGCTGTGTAGAGAAGTGTTTAAGATTCTGACTCGATTCATGCTAATAGAAGAATTGCACCAATATCGACAAGACATTCGAAGCCGAGCTTGCCCGTATCCAAGAATGCCTAACATCAATCACGAACTACCCCTAGTTCGCTCGATCGGATGGCTCAGCCTTAAAACCGCAGAGGTTTAGCAAAACATCTCCGCTTTTAGTACCTAGCCTAAGTGTGAATGAGCCCCATCAAGGTAGCGATTCAATCGCTTCGCCCCAACTCCCTAGTACGAGAACGTTCGAAAATGGAAGCGGGCTAATTGATAACCGACAAAGGTCAGCACCATGTGCTGCTTTGGAGTTATTGAACCTTATGACTACGAGATTGTAGCACCCAGTTTTACCGTTTCCGGTAGCTTCTAATGCACATTAGTCCCCTTCTGAAGCAAGTCGCAAGATTTACATCTCGATCACTTAAGGATCTTGCACGTTTCTATACGAATTTGCAATACATATAGTTCATAGATTGTTTGCCAGCTTCAGCAGAACAGCCATTGACTTGTGGCTTCTCGCGCGTAAATCTACGCCTAGAGCGAGGAAGAAGAACTACTTTAAATGCAAAATAGAAAATAGTAGTATAATTTTATTCCCTTACTATTTTAGAAGTAACGCCAGAATGTCAACGAAAATCGCTCGTCACATCAAACTGATGACAACACTAGCAATTGCTACATAAAAGCCGCACAGGTTCTACGGCTTTGCGCAATTCTTACGAAGGGCAATAAATACACTCTGAATGGCCAAAGTCAAGTGTATTTTCGATCGTGCTTGCCATCTCACCTCCGTGAATCGCTAAAAAGCACCGCCCTCTCTATCCATTAATGGTTTGCCCGAATCTCCTGCATTCCTCTCTTCGCGGCATGAGGTCTGAATAGATGAGCGTGTGCAGGATGATAAAGGCGAGAACGAAAGCCTCCCTCTGCAGACCGAAAGGTGTCATCCAACGCCGGACTAACGAGATATAGAACCGTGCGATGCAATCTGTGACTCTTGGTCAGTTCGTGGAGCTGATGCAAGCGGCCTCTGAGAATCCGTTCATCTGGCCAACCAATGCGATGGCAAATCGCGATCGGGGTCTCTGAATCGTAATGCTCCGATAAGGTGGCTTGCACAGCTTTAGAGTGGTGGGCACTGAGATAGAGACACAGGGACGCCTGATGGGCTGCCATGCCTGCGAGGTCTTCACTGCTGGGAACGGAGGTACGCCCAGTGGCCCGAGTCAAGATAATACTTTGCACTAGATTAGGCACAGTCAATTCCACTTTGAGGCGGGCTGCAGCCGCTTGAAACGCACTAACTCCAGGAATCACCTCAAATTCAACGCCTGCATCCAATAGAGCTAGGGTCATTTCTTGTTGCGCCCCGTACAAACAAGGATCGCCATCCTGAAGACGAACCACACAGTGACCGGCTTTGGCGCGGGAAATCAATGTGGGAATGATGGTTTCTAGAACCCGATCGCGAGTATCGATAATGTCCGCATCGGATCGACAGGCGTCTAACATTCTCTCCGGGACCAGTGAACCGGTGTACACCACCACATCCGCAGCTTGCAACAATCGCCAGCCTCGCACAGTAATTAGGTCGGGCTGACCCGGGCCGGCACCGACAATATAGACTCGACCGGCAACGATATCGTCTGGTCGAAGTGTGCTCGTCATGCCATCTCTCCAAGACCAATTAGCGATCGGCGATATAGCGATGGGGGAGAGGAACGAGTTAGCGAGTGCGTGTCTACACCTCAGCCAAATCGACTGAATCCTCAGTTCAGCAGCGCCCACATCAGCGCCCAATAAGCATACTGATGAAATCGAGAGGATGCGAGTACGACTTTGAACCAGCGGAGAGACCGCAGACCTCACCATAAGCCCGACAAATTTCTAACTCCAAGCCTCATCTCGCTCCAATAAGCTGAGCTGCTCCTGCTCGGGCATCCACGCAGATTCATCCGTATCCTCATCAACCCAATCGGGAATGGAATCGGACGCCAACTGACGGGCCGCCTCCAGCATGTCTCCCTGCAATCCCGCCAGATCGTCGCGCATCTGCAAGTAATGTTCGAGAGCATCTATAGGACTAAGCGCTGTGGACGCAAGACCGGGGAGGCGAGTCCGAGACGGGGTTAACACTTCGGGATTGATGGAATAGGTGGACGCACTTGCCAACAGGTCGTGCAGACGGCGGTCGTCAATTTCGTCTGCGCGATCGGAGCGAATGCGGTAAATCAACCGAACCACCGCATCTTTAATCTCCCGCTGGGCGATCGCAGTATCCAACACCTGCATAAGCGAGGAATCCGACTCGGAATCAGTCAGATCCACCCGAATCGTGCAAAACTGTCGCACCTGTAGCGGAACAAATTCGTAATCTGTCCCCTCCGGCGTCACATCCGCCAAGATAAACCCTTTTGCCTCGTTCTCCTCCCCAAAATCCACCCGTTCGATGCTGCCGGGATAAATGACCGGCGGATTCTCGCACAGCACTTGATGGCGATGCACGTGACCCAACGCCACATATTGGTAAGCAGGGCGAGCCACAAACGACAGCGGAACCGTAAATCCTTTTCCGACTGCCAGATGACGCTCGGCTCCAAACCGAGCCCGATCGATCGTGGTGTGGGCCAGCAAGATCGCCGGAATGGTGGGGTCGATACTGCGAGTTTCCGCTTCCAAGGCCACATTTAGCTTGTTGAGCAACACCTGGGAGAGGGCAGCCGCAGACAAACCATCCGATTCAGGGCGAGTTAATAAGGTTGAACGATTCAGCCAGGGCAGGGTGGTGACTTGGATGGGACCACTGGCTGTCTCGATAGTGAGGGTGCGCAGGCGATCGCCCACGTAAAATCCCGGCACTGCCAGCGTGCGATAAATGCTCAGACTATTTCCTTCCAGCCCCTGGCCATGTTGATCGTGGTTCCCCACTAGCAAAACGGTGGGGATGTTGGCTTCCGCAAGGCGACTAAATTGACCGGCAAAGGCTTCTTGATGGAGAGGCGGCGGGGTGGCATCGGGAAAAGCGTCGCCGCCAAACAGCACCAGATCGACGGAGTTGTTGATGGCGCGATCGATGCAATGTCCCAAGGTAGCGGTGAAGTCTTCTAGCCGAGTGTTGCAACCAGTTTGGGGGTTGATGCGTCCGTGGTTGAGTCCGCTACCCAGGTGGATGTCGGAGAGGTGGAGGACTTTGACCATAGGGGGGGGATGGAGGGTGGTTTTATTGAAGCAAAAAAATTAGGGGAGGCTGAGGGGCTGGTCATTGGTCATTAGTCATTGGTCATTAGTCCTTAGTGCTGGGGGGCGACGGGATGGTGGGGGTTGCTTCTATACTGGCTCGCATTGGATTGAGTGACGCGGCATGTCTCCGGTATTGGCGAGCTGGTTGTGGATTGTGTTGGGGGGACTGCTGGCAGGGCAGGTCGCTCGGCGGTTGGGGGCTCCGGCGCTGTTAGGGGCGATCGCGGCTGGATTACTGATGGCTTGGGGACGGGCGATCGCACCTGAGGTGTTGGGACAAGCGAATGACTTACGGACGATTGCCGTAACGATTGTGCTGATGCGGGCGGGGTTGGGGCTCGATCGCCATAAGCTGGTCCGCCAAGGGACGGTGGCGTTACGGTTGGGGGTTCTGCCAGGGGCATGCGAGACAGTAGCGATCGCAGTGTTGGCGCACTTCATTCTGAACTTTGATTGGATAACAGGACTGCTACTGGGAACCATCATCGGAGCGGAATCGCCGGCTGTGATTGTGCCAGGGATGTTGCGCCTAAAAAGCGCTGGGTGGGGAGTGGGCAAGGGAATTCCCGATGCGATGTTGACTGGAAGTGCGCTGTCAGACGCCTTGCTACTGCTAGTCTTTAGCCTGCTATTGGGAATTGCAGGGGGGAATGCAGAGGGATCGCTGTTGGGGGGAGCGGCGTGGCTGCCGTTGCAGGTGGTGATGCAAGTGGGGCTGGGGATTGCCCTGGGATACGGAATGGCGTTCATTCTGGTCTGGGTGTTGGCACGGCAAACCTGGACTCAGAATGCCGTTCAGGATGTAGTTGTCGCGGTAGGTGCCGCACTGTTTCTAGTGCTAGCGGCCCAGCAATGGCCCTATTTCTCAGGATATCTGGCCGCAATGGCAATGGGCTTTTTCACCATCGAGTTCGATCTGCCATTAGCGCGTCGATTACGCAACGGATTCAACGTGCTGTGGATTGTGGCGGAAATCGTACTGTTTGTATTGCTGGGGGCCACCGTTAATCCGATCGCATTGGTCGATCTCCTCCTACCGGGCTTGCTGTTGCTGACGCTTAGCTTGCTACTCGGGCGATCGCTCGGATGGTATCTGTCTACAACAGGGAGTAACTGGACGATTCGGGAAAAATTGTTTCTGTTACCGGGAAATTCCGCCAAAGCCACAGTGCAGGCGGCAATTGGTGCCGTACCGCTGGCGGCTGGGATAGAGGGAGGGCAGACTATTTTGGCGATCGCCGTTCTCTCCATCTTGGTTACTGCTCCACTGGGGGCTTGGGCCATTCCGTTCTTCGCCCCCAAACTGCTGGAACAAGGTGAGGTCGATCCAACCAAAGTGGTGGTGTCGACCCAAACGCGAACGCTAGCAGCAGTCGATACATCGGTCTTATCTGGGGATGTGCTGGCCAAAGCAGCCGATGTGGCTCGGCGCACGGATGGAGAAGTCGTTGTTTTGCACGTGCGAGTGTTTCACGACCCGGTGGGAGTCAAAAATCTACGGGCTCGGGCTCAAGAATTACTGGCCGATATTCGCTATCGCTTTGAAGAAGTAGATGGTTCTATTCCTGCGACCATCGTGCGTGTGGCATCGGAAATAGACGCGACAGATATCGTGATGGGAAAACGGGGACATCGCGCTCATCTATTGCTGGGCTCGGTATCCGAAGCCGTGCTAGCCACCAGCCAAATCCCCGTATCGCTGGTGGAACGGAGCAGGAATTGAGACCCGATATTCGGGCGAAGGCATTGTATATATCTCGCCGTCGTATTCCCTATCATTCGCCCGATCGATAACCAATGACCAATGACTAGTGACCAATGACTAATGACCAACAACTAATACCGATAAACTTCCACCAAAAACCCGCGATCGCCAAATCGGTTGGAGTAGTCTCGATATCCCCGAACGCGATTTCCGCTCTCGGACGTTTGCAGGCGGTTGGCCGCCGCCGACATCGATGCGCGAACGGATGTCCCTCCTGCCGCATTTCCCGTTGATATCGAAATCCCGTTTCCGAGAACTTGGGATGGGGGTTGACGCCTGGTTTGAGCATTCGCGCTGTTGAAGGTGACTGTTACTCCGAACGTAGCCACCATCGCAAACACGGCAACATTGAGTATCGAGTTGAAACGAGCCATCTCTGTTCTCCTCAGCAAACGTATCTGACACTTCCAGTTAAAGCAGTGCCTCTGAGAACCTCCGGTATAGCAACGAAATGTCAAATCAGAATTGGCTGAACGCCCGCTCAGACAACCGGCATCACCGTAAGCGATGCCCGAAGGTCTTACACGACCATTCTAGGCATCGCCAATTGAGCCAGGCTTGCTGTATGCATTCGCAATTTGATGGCACTCCGCTTAGCAAGCCTGAACGATCGCCATCAGCGAGCTGCTGCCGCCAGATGCACTTCTGCCCCCAAACCAGCCGCCATCTCTGCCGGAGTGATGCGACCATCGCGATCGGTATCTAGCGCGTCAAACACAGCATCCGTACCGGCCCACTCCTCACGAGCGATCGAGCCATCACCATCTAGGTCGTACACCTTAAAGATGTCCTCAGCCGCATGGGACAGGGTGTTTTCCCCTTCTAATTGGGCCAAACGGCGAGCCAATGAAGACTCCAGCGCTTCCAACGCTTTCGAGAACTTGTCGATCCCACCAGCCAGCTTGTCCGTTGCCATCCGATTCTCGGCATGCATGCGATCGAACGTGGCCTTATCCATCGCGATTTTTTCGATCGCCATATCGGCAACTTTTGCCGGATCGAGCTTTCGAGGTAACGCCTCCTCTTTAGACTTCAGCTCATCCAACAATTTGGGAGAAATGGTCAGCAGATCGCAACCGGCCAGTTCACAAATCTCGCCAATATTGCGGAAACTAGCCCCCATTACCTCGGTGGCGTACCCAAACTTCTTGTAATAGTTGTAAATCTGGGTGACGGAGATGACCCCCGGATCTTCAGGAGCTGGATAGCTATCTCGACCAGTATCTTGCTTGTACCAATCGAGAATGCGGCCTACAAAGGGCGAAATCAGAGTTATGTCGGCTTCCGCACAGGCGATCGCCTGGTGGAGACCGAACAGCAGGGTGAGATTGCAATGGATCCCCTCGGTTTCCAGAACTTCAGCCGCTTTGATGCCTTCCCAAGTAGAGGCAATCTTAATCAGAACCCGCTCTCGCGACACCCCTTTCGCTTCGTACTGAGCGATGATATCGCGGGCTTTCTCCAATGTGGCTTCAGTGTCGTAAGACAACCGAGCATCCACCTCTGTAGATACTCGACCGGGAATAATATTGAGGATTTTGAGGCCGAAGGCAACGGCTAGGCGATCGAAGGCCAAGCTGGCAACAGCTGTTGGGCTAGCCGTCGCTCCCAAGTCATTGCGCGCTTGCGTGAGAGTGTCATCAACGATGTCGCTGTATTCAGGCATCTGAGCCGCAGCTGCAATCAGCGATGGATTGGTCGTGGCATCGCGGGGGGTAAACGCTTCGATGGCGTTGATATCTCCCGTGTCCGCAACAACAGTGGTGTACTGACGCAGTTGCTCGAGCAGGCTGGGCATGGCAAGCTCCCGGTTCGCTAGTTAACGATCTACTGATAGCTCTATTGTGGCGTGGGTTTATGAAGATCTCCCTAAGCGATCGTTCTATCTTCGGGTGTGAAAACCAAATAAGCCGGAATCAATAGTGAGACCGCGCAAAAACATCATGTCCTGTCGTATCTCTTATGAACGCCCAATGGGTTTTGTCGAAGTCACTCCGGACATCTGGACTTTGGGGAAACGCAGCATGAACCGATCGCTATTGCCGACCCAGAGCAAATGCATAGTCAAGCAACGAGAATGCGTGAGAGATCGGCGTTGTCTCGTCCAGCTTTGAGCCTCTTGGCCTTAACACCCACCTTGGCAGAGGTCTCCTGACGCAAAAGATTGACGGCAATATGCCGTATCAGAGCCAGATTTTTTCAGGAGCATGGTCTTTACGACTCCGAGAAGCATCTTCGTTAAACGCCATATCGAGCACCCAGCGGCGAATCTCAATGCGCCCATGTCCTCCATCAAGTGTCTGATAAAACTCGTGGGGAATGCTCTCAGACTGAATCTTGCGAGTCCAGATAAACAGGTGCTTGACATCTGCATGGAGCCTACCTTGATTGCCTTTGAGGCTCAGCCAGCACATAGTCTCCTCCACCCGCAATAATCTGCTGGGCAATCTCCTTTTGCGCTCCCATTACATCAATCAGGAATTTACACGTATCTCGTTATGGATGGGGCCAAGACGTTCTCATGGCAGTGTCGGCACTATCTAATTAACTGAGATGCCCTTTAGAGGACGCATCTCAACAACATCAGAAATTTGAAATCCAATTGACGTGCTCACCTGTAGTTATAGCAGTGGCCATACCACTGCTGACATTTCAGCTACGTTCTCCCCAGACGAGGTCTAGGAACTTTCGTCCTAACTGAAATGGCAAACACTATAAAAGTACCCAGTTAATGGCCCCCACAAGTTAGCCATTCTCAGCCCTGAACGTAGCCATCGATTGAGTCTATTCAACCGGCAGTCAAATGTCGCGGTCCCGAATATCTCCGGATTATTTACGGCCCCGAATACTCCCTCCCCGAGCATTTGGAGCGACTGCGCAAGCGTGGATTGTCCACCAAGCGATCGCTAACATTGCGGGAATTCACCTTAGGCCTGGAAGCATTAGAGCGGTTTATAGAACGGGCACCACTCAGACAAGTGCATGAATGTGTATTCGGTGTTTTGGCGCTAGAAAGCGAGCCTGTCGATCCGCGCCTATAAATCACCTATAACAGTCTGCAAATCGGTAAGGAGATTTTTGAATCGTCTTTCCTTGTTCCCGAATAACAAGCTTATTGGTGTCGCTCGACCTTACAGTGATTGGTTACAGCCCCTGTCTCGAACCGCAAATCTGGAGCCTCAATGGATATCGCCATCCTCGGACAAGTTTTCTTGGGATTGACCTTAGCCGCTACAGCCGGATTGAGAGCCTGGCTGCCGCTATTAGCCCTCAGCGTCCTGGGACACTTGGACGTAATTCCCCTGAACGAACAATTAGCATGGCTCGCCTCTCCCACTGCCATTGTGGTGCTGGCGATCGCCACCGTTTTGGAGATTGCTGCCGACAAAATTCCCGCCGTCGATCACACCATGGATACCCTCGGTGTCGTCATCCGTCCTATTGCCGGAGCACTGGCAATGAGTGCGGCGATCGCCGATGTCAATCCCTTGATTGCCATTACGTTAGGAATCGCAGCTGGAGGCACTTCAGCAGAAGTTGTGGAACTGAGCAAAGCCACAACCCGAGTAGTCGCCAATGTCACATCATTTGGAATCGGGGGACGGGCGTTGAGCATCGCTGAGGATGGCTTGGCAATTGGCGGGATTATCCTCGGATTGTTAATACCCCTCATCATCGGCTTTTTCGTCGCCGTCTTGACCATCGTCGGCATCCTCAGCCTGCCCAAATTACTCAGAGCCTTCCGTCAACGCCAACGCCGTACCCAATCCCCCTCCCCTTCGTAACGCTCAGTGCGCGAAATATAGCTTTCGGCAATCAGCAATGGAGAGTTCTCTAGCCATTGTTCTTGACAGATCGAGGATTGGAGCCGTCTCCGCACTCCAGCCCCTACAGCGGATTGCCATATCTCAATCTCGCAGACCATACATCGGTTAATACGTAGAACACAGGTCTATGCCAGGTTAGTAGACCTAGCAGATGTGGGCACATTGATGGCAGACAATGCGATGGCTCGAACGACCGTTCCTGATATGGAAGAGAGATGCGAGCCACCAGCGTGTTTTCAATCGCGCTAACGACTCAACAGATATCGTCCAATATCGGAGGTCGTATCGCACTGTCCTAATTGAAATGACCAGTCCCCCCGCAAGACACACTCTTACTGAGATAGCCCCCTCTCAAGCTAGTGCACCTCCAGAGCAAGTAGCGAGCTACTCACATCTATCCCGACTACCAGTTACGACGATCCCCCAACATGAGAACAATGCAGCAACATCCGATTGACACCACCGCTCAACGCCGTAGAGTCCGTCATATTCTGGTCATTGAAGATAGTTCGGGACGTCGCACCGTTTCTCTCGAAGCGGCCACCTATTCATTGGGTCGCGACCCCAGTAGCGCGCTGGTGTTGCATTCCAACTATGTCTCCCGCCAGCATGCCATTCTCCTGCGGGTTCCCGTGCCAGGCGAAGCCAGCCACTTATACCGAATTATTGACGGCAATTCGAAAGGGGAGTTGAGCACCAACGGCATAGCCATCAACGGTAAACGGCAAACCTCTTGCGATCTCAAGCACGGCGATCGCATTTTCTTCAGCCGCGATACAACGGCAACCTACTACGTGGCCATTAATTTGTCTGACGACGAGTTTTCTCAATATGCCAGCTCGGCAGGATATCGCAGCCTCAAGCTAGAGGTGGAAGACCCATCGCTAACAACATTGGAAGCATAAACGAGTTGGCTGATATCGCGCGTTAATCCCAAACCACTGTAAGGTCGAAAGGCATCAGAATGTCCTAGCCCTGACAGTGCAAGACGACAGACAGGGTGCAATTCCAACGCTTCACATTCGAGTGAATTCACCTCGTGACAGTTGTTCCCCCTCATTCACGTCTCCAACAATCCCCGCCCGCACGAGATCGGCGACTGATACTGGGCATGGTGGCGGTGTGGGCGATCGCCTTAGGCATGCGGCTGTGGCGGTTGGGGGCATTGGAGCCTCCTGTCTTTGACGAAGTTTATTTTCCAGTTTTTGCCCAAAATTATCTGGACGGCATCGTCCCGTTTGATGTCCATCCCCCTCTGGGAAAATACGAAATTGCACTGGGGATACTGGCCTTTGGCCCCACTCCACTAGGAATGCGAATTTCCACCGCCCTAGCCGGTTCGCTGATCCCTGTTGCTGCGGCAGGGCTCGTCTACCAGCTTACCGATCGAGCCCGCCTGGCGCGGGTTGCGGGTTGCCTCATGCTGGTGGAGGGTCTGTGTTTAGTGGAGTCCCGATTTGGCTTGATGAATGTCTGGTTGGTGCTGTTTGGACTGACCGCTCAAATTTACGCCATCGCAGGCTTACGGGCTCGTGGCTGGAAACGAACGGGATTGCTAGCCGGTTGCGGTGCGTTACTTGGCGCTAGCGTATCGGTGAAGTGGAGCGGACTGGGATATGCGCTGGGTTTGGGAGGCATGGGGATAGTTGCGGTGGGAACTCATCTAGTCCTACAGCAGTGGGGGCTGTCGGGGAGGGAGGCTTCGCAGGTTCTGAAGCAGCGGTTAGGAGTCTGGGGTCGGGTGCGATCGTTGCACTGGTGGCAGTATGTTTTCTGCTTGGGAGTCATCCCACTATCGGTCTACGTCATCCAGTGGCTACCTCATATCTGGCTACTGGCCAAAGCCCCCCCAGACTCGACCGGAGCGTTCTCAACCAACACGCTTTCGATCTCAACATTTGCCCAGCAGCTTGCAGACATTCACAGTCAGATGTTGGGCGGCCATGCCAATGCAACGCCCCCTACAGCAGGCGGAGATCCCGTTCATCCCTATTGCTCTACTTGGTGGTCTTGGCCATTCCTAGGTCGCCCGATTGCCTATTTTTTTCAGGATGATGGAAATCTCTGGCGCGCAATTTACGCACTGGGCAATCCCGTGTTGTGGTGGAGTTCAACGGTAGCGATCGCCAGTCTGTGGGTTAGCAATGTCAGGACATCGAATGGGGTCTCGCTGTACCTGGTGATTAGCTACATTGCCAACTGGCTACCTTGGGCGCTCGTGGGGCGCTGTATTTTCCTGTATCACTACATGGGCTCGTTGGTGTTTAGCGTATTGGCGCTGGCGCTGATATTGGAACGCTGGCTGTATCATCCCCGCCACCTACACCGCTGGCTGGGCTGGAATCTGGCGATCGCCATCCTAGGATGCGCCATCTTCTTTGCCCCCCTATGGCTGGGGCTACCATTATCCCCAGACGCCCTCTATCGACGCTTGTGGTTCCAGGGTCGCTGGCTACTGGAATTTAACTGGATATAGGGTATCGGGGTGGTAATGTCCCACGGTCAGACCATCGCAGCTCAAGAACTGGTCAGCTCACGCTACACCGTTTCAACAGACGCACTTGGACTGAGGGCGTGATTGCCGTTATGACCGCTCTCGTAACGCAGGGCCCGCTTGGGGCCGTGGATAGGATCTTCAACAATGATGGTCTGGTCGCGGCTTGCTCCCAAAGACACGATCGCGATCGGCACATCCATTAATTGGGCTAAGAACTTGAGATAGTCGTAGGCTGCCGGAGGCAAGTCATCGATAGAGCGGCAGTGACTGGTGGGGGTGCGCCAACCGGGCAGGGTTTCGTAAATGGGGGTGCACTGGGCAAACACGTTGGCGTTGCTGGGGAAATGCTCTACCCGTTCGCCGTTGTAGTCGTAGGCGACGCACACCTTGATCTCGTCTACGTCATCCAGCACATCTAACTTGGTCACGGCTAGACAATCTAGTCCATTCACCCGCACGGCATAGCGACCGATCACGGCATCGAACCAGCCACAGCGTCGCTGACGACCGGTAGTGGTGCCAAATTCTGCGCCAACCTTGCACAAATGATTGCCCCACTCGTCCATGAGTTCCGTCGGGAAAGGGCCTTCGCCAACACGAGTTGTGTAGGCTTTGGCAACTCCAATCACCCGATCGACAGTGGTGGGACCAACTCCAGCACCGATGCAAGCACCGCCAGCAATTGGATGAGACGACGTAACGTAAGGGTAAGTCCCGTAATCGAGATCGAGTAGTGTTCCCTGGGCCCCTTCAAACAAAATATTCTTGCGTTCGGCGATCGCTTCACTCAGCTTGATGCCCACATCGGTGACGTAAGGCTTCAAGCGTTCCGCATACTCTAAATATTCCTCAATCACCGCCTCCGGATCCAGCGGTTCGAGGCCGTACATCTTCTCCAACAAGACATTCTTGTACGGAATCGCCCAATTAAGGCGCTCGCGCAGGCTGTCTGGAGCCATCAAATCCAGAATGCGAATGCCGGTACGCTCGGATTTATCAGCGTACGTCGGGCCAATACCACGACCGGTCGTCCCGATCTTGAGATCGCCTTTGCGATCCTCCTCTGCACCGTCAATCAGGCGGTGGTAAGGCATAGTGACGTGAGCAGTTTCAGCAATAAATAAATTGCTGGTGGATACACCCAGAGTATGGAGCTGGTCGATTTCTCCGAGCAGAACCTTTGGATCGATGACAGTACCGCTGGCGATCGCGCATTGCTTGTCAGGATAAAGAATTCCGGACGGGATCAAATGTAGCTTGAATGTCTGGTCATTCACGACCACCGTATGTCCTGCATTCACTCCCCCCTGATAGCGAACAACAACATCGGCATTTTCGCTCAGGAGGTCGGTGATCTTGCCTTTACCCTCGTCACCCCACTGGGCGCCGATTACAACTACATTGGCCAAAGCTTTTCTGCTCTCCAGGTTTTACAGTCCAACTTAAAGGTTCCCTCTTACCAGCCGACTGTCACCATCCGCTACTGAGGGTATCCACAAGACGCGAGTAGTAAGCTTAACAGCGCGTAAAAAAAGCTGTCAAATACGTCCCACACAAATATTTAGAAACCTTGAGGCTGCATGTCGGCAGGAGATGTCTGGCCAGAACAAAAGCGCTCTCCACTCCCTGTCAGACACCCACTCCGTAGAGGATTTTTTACCCTCAAGGTCTCCTAGTTCAACAGTTCTGGCCTATTTAATATCGAGCAACTCAACATCAAACGTCAGAGTAGCATTCGGAGGAATAACGCCACCCGCACCGCGGGAGCCATAGCCCAACTCGGCCGGAATAATGAGCTGGCGCTTGCCCCCCACTTTCATGGTGGCCACTCCTTCATCCCATCCTTTAATCACCTGACCAATTCCGATGGTGAATTCGAACGGGCGGTTGCGCTGGACGGAACTATCAAACACGGAGCCGTCGTCCAGCTTGCCAGTGTAATGAACGACAACCGTCTGGCCCGATTCTGGGCTTACGCCAGTCCCTTCTTCGATATCGATGTACTGGAGACCGGAATCAGTAGTAATCACAGGTTCTGTAGGGGTAGAAGACTCAGCAGCGTTTTGAGCAATTAGGGTGGTATCCATCAAACTAGTAGCCAGACTGCTAGCCAGAGCGGAACTACTCGAAAATGACATGCATAGCAGTGTTGCGCTTAGGCACAGAGCAACGCACAGATTGAGGAAACGCTTCATGGATACGCTCAAATGAAAAACGCTGATGGAGCGAACGGGTGTTACAAGCTTGCCAAGAATTAGCTGTTAGCTCAAAACCCACGAACATTCCGCATGTCAGTATACTGCGATCGCACCCATTACAAAGAAATTCAATATCTCTCAAGACATTCAGCATTTCTGAAGGTGTGGCAGTGGCTACACCACTGCGGACAGTTCAGCTACGTCCCTCCCTGACTAAGCACAGAAACCTCTGTCCTAACGGAAAGGTAAACACTATATTTGAGCCCCCTTTTGATAGAACAAGAGTCCCCACTGTCTTTAGATAGCGGGGACTCTTGTTCGTTATTTCCTGCTTGGCAATCTGCCTTCTGAAGACAGTATCAATTGGACTACTTAGCTTCTTGACGCTCTTTGGCTTCCGCAATCACTACATCTGCCACGTTCTTGGGGCAAGAAGCATAGTTAGAGAAAGCCATCGAGAACTGCCCACGGCCAGAGGTCATGGTACGCAGATCACCGATATAGCCAAACATTTCACTCAGAGGCACATCAGCCTTGATGCGAGCACCGGTGGGAGTCGCGTCCTGAGACTTGATCATGCCTCGACGGCGATTGAGGTCGCCAATCACATCACCCACATAATCATCGGGGGTAAACACATCAACGTTCATGATGGGCTCCAGCAACTCGGGGCCAGCCTTAGGAACGCTCTGGCGGTAAGCAGCGCGAGCAGCCGTCTCGAATGCCACAGCGGAGGAGTCAACCGGGTGGTAGCCACCGTCCATCAAAGTAACTTTCATGTCTACGCAGGGGAACCCGGCCAAGACGCCTTTGCCGAGACTGGTGCCGAATCCTTTTTCAACGGCAGGCCAGAATTCGCGAGGCACGTTACCACCGGTTACCTTCGACTCGAAGGTATAGCCGCTGCCAGGTTCACCTGGCTCGATCGTGTAGTCGATCTTGCCAAACTGACCGGCACCACCGGTTTGCTTCTTGTGGGTGTAGCTGTCGGAGATCAGCTTGGTGATGGACTCGCGGTAAGCCACCTGAGGCTTGCCCACTTCCACTTCCACACCGTGAGTACGCTTGAGGATGTCCACCTTAATGTCGAGGTGAAGTTCACCCATCCCCTTCATGATCACTTCGTTGGTTTCCTGGTCGGTCTCTACTTGGAATGAGGGATCTTCCTGAACCATCTTGCTCAAGGCCATGCCCATCTTCTCGGAGTCGCCCTTCTTCTTCGGGGCAACCGCGATGGAGATCACCGGGTCGGGGAACACCATCGGTTCCAACACAGCCGGCTCGTTCGGGTCGCAGAGGGTGTGACCGGTTTGAACCGTTTTCATGCCGATGATGGCAACAATATCACCGGCTTGAGCGGTGTCGATCTCTTCGCGGGAATCGGCGTGCATTTCCACCAGGCGGCTGACGCGCTCCTTCTTGCCAGTAGCGCTGTTCAGGATCGTGTCACCCTTAGAGACTTTACCGGAGTAAATGCGGGTGAAGGTCAGAGCGCCGAAGCGATCGTCCATAATCTTGAACGCCAGCGCGCGTAGAGGTTTCTCGGGGTCAACGTAGGCCAAGTTGCCGGTCTCGTTACCTTCCAGATCGACCTCGGGCTGAGGCTTCACTTCGACAGGGCTGGGGAGGTAGTCAACTACTGCATCCAGAACGAGCTGAACGCCCTTGTTCTTGAAAGAAGAACCACAGTAGGTGGGGAAGAAGTCCAATTCGCGGGTGCCTTTGCGGATACAGAATTTAATCTCGTCAATGGTGAGATCTTCACCTTCGAGATACTTCTCCATCAGGTCGTCGTCTTGCTCGACCGCTGTCTCGATCAGCTTCTCGCGCCACTCGGCGACGTCATCCACCATATCCGCAGGAACATCTTCAATGGTGTAGTTTTCAGGCTTGCCGGTTTCATCCCAAACCCAAGCCTTCTCGGTCAACAGATCGACCACACCGACAAAGTCATTTTCGATACCGATAGGCAGCACCATAACCAAAGGCTTGGCCGCCAACACATCCTCTACCTGCTTAACTACGCGGTAGAAATCGGCCCCCGTGCGGTCTAACTTGTTGACGTAGATGATGCGAGCAACTTCGGACTCATTTGCATAACGCCAATTGGTCTCGGATTGGGGCTCAACACCGCCGGAGCCACAAAATACACCGACGCCGCCATCAAGAACCTTCAGGGAACGGTACACCTCGATGGTGAAGTCTACGTGACCGGGGGTATCAATAATGTTGAGCTGGTGCTCTTTCCAAAAACACGAGGTAGCAGCGGACTGAATGGTAATGCCGCGCTCCTGTTCCTGCTCCATAAAGTCAGTGGTGGCCGCCCCGTCGTGCACTTCACCAATCTTGTGAATCTTACCGGTGAGGTTGAGGATGCGTTCGGTCGTGGTCGTCTTGCCCGCGTCCACGTGAGCGAAGATACCAATATTGCGATAGCTGGAAAGGTCTTTCATCTTGATTCTCTAAGTGTCTGTGCTACTTACCTATTGGCGACCACCATCAGGTGCGACGGGGGGCTGAACTAGAATCCCACAATTGCAGCGCAAAATGTATTGCGCAGTAAAAGTCTGCGTCGATCGCAGACCCAAACCTTGCCACCTAGCGATGCAGAAGAATACGTTCTCAAGCACCCACAGCAATATTGCCCAAACAGCAACATTGCTGATTGTAAAGCAATTCGGATGGACTTCCATTGTAGAGGTGGACGGAAGGCTGACAATCCTTTCGGCTATTTTAATAATTTTCGGGAGCGAGAGGTATTCGAACATCCCACATAGAGTGGAGTAATTTACAGTGACAGCTCTGTTGCAATCCCCCCCTTTGTTCTCAAACGCTCAATTCAGGTCTGCGAGGAAACCCTTTCTTTCAGACAAGATTACGATAGCCGCATCCCAATCGCGGGATCGTCCCCTACACCGTCATGATGGTCTTACTCTCTGTCATGCTTGCTGCACTTTATGTGTAGAGTGACGCTTGCTAATACGGCAGAGCTGACGCATCTCCGTAGATTGGAACAGAACCTCCCATCCCAAAAATTGCGCGCTTCTGAGCACTGCTGGCGGCGGGCCTTTTAGTGTAAAAATGAACAGATTGCCGATTTGGGACTTTTCCGGGCGGAGGCTCACCAACGAACGCTCGTTCGAATTCTCCTGGCAAATACCTTCCCTTCGGCAAACGCCGGCCACGGACAGATGGTGGTCTCATGGGCGATCGCTCGCAGGCACAATCGCGTCGTAGATGTTAAGGATAGCCAGTCAATGATAGTCAGCCTCAAGCACGGGTTTGTGTTTCTATGCACGCCCAAATGCGCATCGTCCTCCGTTCATGCGGCCCTGGCCCCTTACGGAGAAATCGCCATCAAGACTCCTCCTCCCCTAAAGCACACGAAGTACCGGGATTACATTCGCTACATCCAGCCATACCTTATAGACAGGGTGAATGCTGAGCCCCTGGAAACAACCTGCATCGTTCGGGAGCCTGTTGACTGGCTGTACAGTTGGTACCGATTTAGGTCGCGTTACAAAGCTTTGGGGGAAGAGCAATCCACCGCAGAGATCGAATTTCCGGAATTTGTCGAAAGCTACATGTCTCCACACCCACCCAAGTACGCCTCCGATATGGGAGGTCAGTACAACTTCGTCAGGAATGAAGCTGGAGACATCGGAGTCGACACCATCTTTGCGTTCGACAAGCTTGATGATTACGTTGCCTACATGAGTGCAAAGGTTGGGGCTGCGATTGAACTCAAAACGTTAAACACATCGCCCCAAAAACGCTACCAATCGAGTGGAGCGGCATTGGTAGAGTTGGTGCGCAACAAATTAAGGCGGGAGCTAAACATCAGACCGTCAACAGCCAATGTTGCCAAGCAGAACTACGGACTATCCGAAGGATTGTTGAGCGATGTTCGGGCGTTTATGGCAGATGACTTGCGAGTGTACGAACTGGCCAAACAAGCCAACCATCTCCAGGCAGTAGCCGCCCAGTCATAAGCTCCCCAGTTGCAGGCTGCCCAGCTGTAACCGGGGAGAGACGCGATCGCTATTCGGGGCACAGTGTAGTTTCATGCGGCAAGCTTTGATTGCCGCGCTTTGATGAATTCGAAGCAGATGCGAAAATCTAGTTACTGGAATGTCGGGAGACAGATCGATGCCAAAGGCGATTTGGAACGGTGTAGTTGTGGCAGAGAGCGATCGCTGCGAAGTGGTGGAGGGGAATCAATACTTTCCGGAAGATTCCATCAATCGCGAATATTTTCAGGACAGCAGCACCACCACAGTCTGCGGCTGGAAAGGGGTAGCCAACTATTACACGCTGGCCGTTAACGGCGACACTAACACTGATGCTGCTTGGTACTACGCCGATCCCAAGCCTGCGGCAAATAAAATCAAGGGCCGCGTAGCCTTCTGGAAAGGAGTACAGGTGGAAGGCTAGCCTGCACCGTTATATTTGCCTCAATTGATCGCGATCGATTGACCGATATCGCTTGCCTGGGCGTGTTTGACTGGGCTTGCCGTTCGGCATCCTCAACTACTAGGCTGGCGACGGCGTGCGCATGACAGTCAGATGAGATACGCAATTATCGGCACAGGAGCGCTGGGTGGGTACTACGGTGCTCGTCTGCAACGCAGTGGAGCTGATGTTCACTTTCTACTGAATAGCGATTTCGATCGCGTCAAGACCCACGGCTTAGTCGTCGAATCCATTTACGGTGATTTTACGCTCCCTACGATGAGCGCCTATCGCGATGCGTCTGAGATGCCCCCCTGCGATGCGGTGGTCATTTGTCTCAAAACCACCCAAAATCACTTACTCCCTCAGCTCCTGCCGCCGCTGGCTGCTGATGCAGCCATCCTGACGTTGCAAAATGGCCTGAATGAAGAACCCGCGATTGCGACGCTATTGGCAGAGCGATTGGGCAAACCGGTGGGCAATGCGGTTCGAGTCGCAGGAGGTACTGCCCACATCTGCTCCAATAAAATCGGCCCCGGCCACATTCGCCACTCCGACTACGGTCGCATCAACCTAGCGGCTCATGTCCCCGAGGGAGCGGCAAGGGAGATTCCCGATTGGCTGCGGGCGATCGCGAGCGATTTTGAGGCGGCGGGAATCGAGACATCGCTGTCGGAAAACTTGTTGGATGTGCGCTGGCACAAGCTGGTGTGGAACATTCCCTTTAACGGGTTGTCGGTAATTATCGATGCGAAAACCGACGCCATGATGGGCAACGAACATACGCGATCGCTGTTGGAGCAGCTTATGCAGGAGGTGGTGGCAGGAGCCGCCGCCTACGACGTGGAGATTGCTCGGGACTTTGTACAGTTAATGCTGGATAGCACTGCCGTGATGACCCCTTATCTGACCAGCATGAAATTGGATTTTGATAACCGCCGCCCCCTCGAAGTGGAGTCAATCTACGGCAATCCCATCCGAGCGGCGCAAGCACGAGGCGTGGCGATGCCCAAAACCGAGGCGCTGTATCAGCAGTTGTGCTTTTTAAACGAACGGAATTTGATTGAAGGTTGAGCTGATAGTCGTGTCTTGCTGAGTAACGACGGTGCGTCGTAGAGGTCAATACCGCCTGCGGCCATACTGGAAAAGGATTCTCCTGCATCCCAGTCCATCACCTCACCCGCTCGTTCGTTTATGCTCGACCTGCTTCTAATTGCCGTACTTGGATTTTTAGGAAGCTTTGGTCACTGCGTAGCGATGTGCGGCCCATTGGCCGTGGCCTTTTCTCTGTCTGCTAAAGGTGAAACTGGTTGGCGGCGTCAACTGGCATTTCATGGATTGCTGAACGCTGGGCGCATCCTCAGCTATTTGTTGGTGGGAGCGACGATTGGGGCCGTGAGTTCAGTGGCGATCGCAGGGGGGCAAGTGGCAGGGCTGGGTAGTGTGCTGCGGCGGCTGATGGCGGTTGTGACGGGACTGGCTCTGGTCTGGATCGGCTTGAGGCAGATTAATCCTCAGCTATTACCGACCATTCCCTTTGTGCATCCCATCGTGGGAGGCGGACTTCACGATCGCCTTAATCGGGCCATGACGCAGGCCTCCGAGCGATATCGCTGGTGGACACCGGCGCTGCTGGGAAGCATTTGGGGATTGATTCCCTGTGGTTTCCTGTACGTTGCGCAAATTAAGGCGGCCGAGACTGGAAAGCTGTGGCTGGGGGCTCTGACGATGCTGGCCTTTGGCTTGGGCACAGTACCGGCCATGCTGGCGATCGGGGTATCTGCATCGCGATTGAGTAGCGATCGCCGCAGTCAATTGTTTCGACTGGGGGGCTGGCTGACGTTCGTCATCGGCATCCTAACCCTAATGCGAGCGGGAGAGAGTAGTGGAGACTATGCCGCCTACGGTGCCGTGGTGTGCTTGGCGCTGGCGCTGGTCGCTCGCCCGATCCATCGAATTTGGCCATCCATCCTGACGTACCGACGAGCAATTGGAGTGGGAGCATTTGTGTTGTCAGCGGCCCACGGGCTGCACGTGCTGGTTCATGGGTGGGATTGGAATGTACAGGCGGTGGCGTTTATGCTCCCCTCCCATCAATTCAGTATTGGTCTGGGGGCCGGAGCGATGGCTCTGATGCTGCCTGCGGCCGCGACTAGCTTCAACTGGGCTCAGAAGCGACTGGGCGCAGTCTGGCGGAAGCTGCACCTGTTGAGCGTTCCCGCCTTGGTGCTGTGCGCTGGACATGCGATCGCGATCGGGCCGCAATTTCTGGGCAGCAGTCAGCTGGGGTGGAGGAACTGGAGCTGTACCGGCGGATTAATTGCCGTCGTTGTGGCTGTTTTGCTGGCGAGGAGTCGCTGGTGTTGGACTATTTTTGCCGTGGAGGAACATTATGCCCCCCCTCTTAAATAAGTATGCGACTAACACTCGACTGCTATTCGCTCGATCTGCTTGGTTGTTTGCCGACGATTATCGATCGCAACTTTAAGGATTAAATGATGACCATTGAACTGTATTACTGGACGACTCCCAACGGTCACAAAATCTCAATTTTCTTAGAAGAATCCCAACTCCCTTACACAATATTCCCGGTCGATATTGGCAAGGGAGAGCAGTTTCAGCCAGAGTTTCTCAAGATCTCGCCCAATAATCGGATTCCAGCCATTGTCGATCGCGATCCGGCAGATGGTGGCGACTCCATTTCTGTCTTCGAGTCTGGGGCCATTCTGACGTACTTGGGGGAAAAGACCGGTCAGTTTCTACCAACTGACGTGCGTGCTAAAGCCGAAGTATTGCAATGGCTGAACTGGCAGATGGGAGGACTAGGACCAATGCTGGGGCAGAACCATCACTTCAGCCAATATGCGCCCGAGAAAATCCCTTATGCGATCGAACGCTACGTCAATGAAACCCACCGTTTGTATGGAGTGCTGAATAAACGGCTGGGCGATCGCGAGTTTGTGGCAGGAGACTATTCCATTGCCGATATGGCCATGTATCCCTGGATTGTCCCTCACAACAAGCAGGGGCAAAACCTAGATGATTTCTCTCATCTCAAACGCTGGTTTGAAACGATTTCCCAGCGACCTGCGGTGCAAGCAGCCTACGCAAAAGCCCAAAGTGTTAATTCGGGCACTGGAATGAGTGAAGATGCGAAAAAAATCCTGTTTGGACAGAGAGGAGATGGGTAAAACCGGGGTTAGCGCTCTGTGGTGCGATCTCCGTTGGTGCGCTTCTGCTGTTCGATTAGCTGCTGGATTTCTGTCTCGTTGAGAGACTTATCGACTGTCTTCAAAGGAGTCTCGAACCAAATGGAGCGCTGGGGAAATGGAATGGAAATACCGCAGCGATCGAAGGAATATTTCAGGCGGCGGCGGAACTCACGGGCAACAGCCCATTGCTTCAGGGGCTGCGTGTCGATCCACAGACGAATAGTAACGCTATTGTCCCCGAAGGCATCCACCCCCAACATTTGCGGCTCGTTGACAATCAGCGATCGCCATTCTGGATCGCTGGCCATATCATTAGCCACTTGTTTAATGGTAGCGATGGCGAAGTCTAGATCGGTGTCATAAGCAACTTCAATCCCCAAATTTGCGCGGGAAAATCCGTTGGTTAGATTCTCAACAACTGAAATCGTACTGTTGGGCACCACAATCAGGTTTCCGTCTGCACTGCGCAACCTAGTCACCCGCAAATTCAAGTCCTCAACCACTCCAGCAACACCACCAGTAGCAATCACATCCCCTTCACTAAATTGGTCTTCAAATAGAATAAAAAAACCATTGAGGACATCTTTAACCAGGCTTTGAGAGGCGAATGAAACGGCAAGGCCAATCAAACCAGCACCAGCTAAGATCGGAGCCAAATTAATATTGATAGCAGCCAGAAACGCTAATACTCCGATTGACAGAATGACGGTTGCGCTCAGACTTTTTAATACCCCTGAAAAGGTTTTGAGACGGCTGGAGAGGCGAATCGAAGTGCCCCCCTTAAAATATTGTCCGCGACTTAAATTACTAAACAACCCGTTAATCGCCAGAAAACTGAGGCGAAATGCCGTATACGTCGCAATGATAATCAGTAAGACTTCGAGTGCAAATGTCGTGAACCAACGGAGTAAGTCGGTGGTAATGTAGCGGGTCTGGGGAAATAAGTTCAAGATGGCCAAGCCACCCGCCCCAATTGCTCCGATACGAACAATGTGCAGGGTAAGGCCAACGAAATCTCGGCGAAATTGCAACCGGCTTTTTTGATCGCGCCATCGCTGTCTGGCTGCCGCTCGTTCGGCTTCAAGGTCCTCATCAATATCTGCTGGGATATCTGTTTCTGAGGTTGATTCGAGGGTAGGGATAGGAATGGGCTCGGCAAATCCATCTAATTGTTGGGTCAGGTATCCACCGGCTGTTCTATTCAAGCTGGATAGCAACCAGGCAACGGCTGCTACCCCTGCAGCAATTCCAGAGGCCCGCAAAGCAGCAGATCGTAAATAGCCAGAGGTTCGCTCTTCAACCGCTCGGTTCAGCGCCCGACGAATATTGCTCACCATCGTGACCGCCGCAATGCGGGGACTATCCGCCCCCAACACCTGAGCATCTCGAGCGGTCACCGTCATTAGGTAGCGATCGCCCACTGTGATGATGGTCAACGACGACGTTTCGGATGCCCTCGTCTGAGTGACTTCGAGAGGGAGCGTCCCACTCACCACATCTCGGGCAATCTCCTTCAGCTGTCGTTCGATCTCGGCGGCCCGCTCGTTGACCGGTGAGGTTGACCCATCCCGATCGCCATCTCCAGAGATACTGGGTGCCGCCACCAATAGGACGCGACGGCCGTCCAGCAACACCCACCGAGTTTCGAGTGACGCATCGAACGTGTCCAAGATAGGACTGGCTAAATCGCTGAGACTATCGGTAATAGGATTACTGGGCTGTTGGGCATGGGTGTGAAGGGAAGACATCAGCGGTATTGAGAGCGCCCATAGGGTGATGGCCACTATCAGCAATATTCCCCAACGAACAGCGATTGAGGAGCTACGTCGTACAAACCGTCCCACTCGTTTATCCCTTTGCTAAGGAGTAATTTCGATCATGTTGCAGGCGTCAGGAACGAGCCACCAGACCGATCGAGAATATCGCCACAATCTTTACTGAATAGTACTTTTAGCTATGAAAGGGCTGAACTTCACCCCAGTCAACTGGTTGCAGGTTTTACACATAATCGATCAAAACTGTCGACTCGCACGGCCAGCTTGATATAGCTGTTCCCATTCATGCCCTCCATATTCTCTTTATCAACGAAAAATCAATCTAGCTCTCTACTACAGAGAACTAGGAGGATATGTTGAAGGTATGAATGGGAACAGCTATATCAAGCTGGCCGTGCGAGTCGACAGTTTTGATCGATTATGTGTAAAACCTGC
>JBCBVA010000019.1:0-41549 GCA_039817825.1 Cyanobacteria bacterium J06642_12
TCGCTAGATGCCATCCCTACCCTGATTGAAGTTCTCGGCTATAACAATCCCGGTGCCGCAGTTGCAGCCGTAGACGGCTTGATTCAGATTGGCGAGCCTGCCGTTGTACCGTTGCTGGAATTGATGGATGGCTACAACTACACGGCGCGATCGTGGGCAGTGCGAGCGCTAGCAGGAATTGGCGATCCGCGAGGATTGCAAGTTTTGTGCGACGCAGCGATGACGGATTTTTCGTTTAGCGTACGACGATCGGCAGCTAAGGGGTTGGGGTTCGTTCGCTGGGAGCAGATGAGTCAAGAGGCGATCGCCCCAGCCCAAGGTCAAGCACTGGATACGCTGCTTGAGAAAATCCGCGATGAAGAATGGATTGTCCGGTATGCAGCAGTGGTTGGTTTGCAAGAGCTAACACATGCTTTGATTCAACAGCTGCAAACATCCGAGCCCTCTCCAGCCGTACGGGAGTACGGTCAACGGATCGAGGATGCGTTCAACCAATCCCTGCAAACAGAAAAACAGCTAGTGGTCAGAGCTCGCATCCGGCTAGCTCAACAGGAGATTCGACACCTTAAAACCAGCGAGTAGAACCTCCGGTTCCATCTCAATAACTCAGTATTTCCAATTTCGTTGTTGATTCAGCTATAGCAGCCTCCCCATGAGCGATCGCCCTTCAGAGCATTTACTAGAACTGACCCGGTGTTTAGCAGGCCACTTTAATAATCCCGCACAGGCCATGGATAAGCCTGCTTATTATGCCAACATTCACGTGCAACATTGTCCGTTGCCGTGGTCGGTGTTTGACGGCCCCGGTCTCTATCTCGAACAATATTACGATGTCTACCCGGATCATCCCTATCGGCAAGGGGCATACCGCATCTACGAAACAGAAGACGGGCTGTGGATGCAGAATTATCTGTTGAGAAATCCCAGTCGCTTTATCGGCGCTTACAAAGACGTCAATCAAGTGACCACGATGACCGCCGATGACTTCACAATCCTGAACGGCTGTCTGAGTCAGGTCAATCCCCAAGAAGCGGGATTCTTTACCGGAGCAAGCGTTCCAACAAAGGATTGTCAGGTGGAGCGGGATGGCCATCTCACCTACTTGTCCGTTGAGTTCACCATCACCCGCGATTACTTTCACAGTTGGGATCGTGGTTTGGATGTCGAAACCGACGAACAAATTTGGGGAGCTGTGTTGGGCTCGTTTGAATTTTCTAAAGTTGAGGACTATTCAGAGCGTGTTGTTCCACCGTAATAGTGCTTGTTCACCTTCGCTTGTTCTAGTTGTTGAAGCTAAGAGAGATACCGAGCAATGTTGATATTTCGTCTAGGCTATGGACGTATCTTGCAAGACCATCAGCGTTCATGAACGATCCTCGCATTCCTCCACTGCTTGACGACCTCAAGCATGACAATCCCAAAGTGCGCGATCGCGCCACCCGTCAATTGTGGGATATGTGGTTTAACCAAAAAGGGGCGGCTGGGTTGGACGCACTGGGTCGGTGCCAAGCTCTTGTTGAAGCACAGCAGTTTCCAGCAGCGGAACAGGAATTGACTCAACTCGTTGAGTCGATGCCCGATTTTGCAGAAGCCTGGAACCGACGAGCCGTTCTGTACTTCATCACCGATCGCTACCCACAGGCGATCTCCGACTGTCACACGACCCTGAAACTCAATCCGGCCCATTTTGGGGCGTGGAACGGTCTTGGGCTGTGCCACATGGCGCTGTCGGAATATGGTGAGGCGATCGCCGCCTTTCGCAAAGCTCTGGACATTCAACCCCACTCACTGGAAAACAAACGCATGCTATTAGAGTGCACCAGCAACCTCTAGCGAACTCTACAAGTCACACCTGCGATACTCAGAAACATCGATTGAAAATACGGGCAAATATCGGCCCGGAATACTGTCAGATTCGCGAGTATCTAGCAGGCGGCCGCCAGCTTTTCGGTAGAAACCGGCAGCGTTCGGATCTGATTGTATAAGAATGCGGCTTCCCCCTAGAGAAGCTGCAGTCGATTTAGCATGCTCGATTAGCTGACAACCAATCCCTTGAGCGATGTGCGGTGGATCGATGAAGAATGCGTCAAGCTCCCACTCTGAAAGCGAGCATTTCTCTAGCACATAGTAGCCAGCAATCTCTTGTTCTAGCTCAGCAACAGTGCAACGGAATAAGGAACCGGTCAAGTGGTGTCGGTCTACCTGCAACTCAGTTGCGCAGGCCTCCACAAACGTTGTCGAGTAGCCCCAATACGCCTTGGACCGCAGAGCCAAACTAGACAGCAAACCGGCTTCGTCTACTGTTGCAGGACGGAGCCGAATCATGAATTCCAAAGCCTCTGGTTGCGTTAGTTTCCGGCTGAAATTAACCAAAGTGCCCGCTGACGTACTCTTGAGTCGCTTTCTTGGAGGGGTGATTGAAGATTTGCTCGGTGCGTGCGAACTCTACCAACCGACCCACACGCTCGCCCGATTCATCAATTTCAGCATTGAAAAATGCCGTCATGTCAGAAACGCGAGCCGCTTGCTGCATGTTGTGGGTGACGATCGCGATCGTGTAGTTCTTCTTCAACTCTTCGATCAATTCTTCAATGCGGCGGGTGGAGATGGGGTCCAAGGCAGAGCAAGGCTCATCCATCAGAACGACATCGGGTTTAACTGCCAGAGTGCGGGCAATACACAGGCGCTGCTGTTGTCCGCCGGAAAGGGCCAAACCGCTGTCTTGCAACTTGTCTTTAACTTCGTCCCACAGCGCAGCCTGTCTCAGAGACTGTTCCACCAATTCGGCTAAATCGGTTTTGTCTCCCTTGAATCCATTAATGCGGGGGCCAAAGGCAATATTCTCGAAAACAGACTTAGGAAATGGATTGGGCTTTTGGAATACGATGCCGATGCGACGGCGCACTTCCACCGGATCGATGCCCCCTTCATATAAATTCTGGCCGTGGTACAGAATTTTGCCGGTCACCCGCGCGCTAGCCACCAGGTCATTCATGCGGTTGAAGCAGCGCAACATAGTACTTTTTCCGCAACCGGAAGGTCCAATCAGCGCCGTGACTTTGTTTTTGGGGATGGACATATTCACCCCATCCACAGCTAAGTAACTGCCGTAGTAGACATTGACATCCTGGGCATCCAGAACAGACTGGCTGATGGTAGCAACTTGAGGTTCGGTGGAGGACAGCATCGAGCAAATCTCCGAAAAAAAAGCTTGGGGTCAAAAAGAACGAGCGGACAAATGAAACGCTAACTAGTTGAGATGGCTGTACTTGTTGCGGATGATGATGGCGATCGCATTCAAGGACAGTAGCAACACCATCAACACGATAATTCCCGATGCCGCCAATTCCTTAAACGCTTCTTGCGGAAGGCCAATCCAGAAGAAGATTTGCAGAGGCAACACCGTAAATTGCGAGGTTAGCCCCCCCCACTCCAAAAACTTGGGATCGAACGTAATAAACGTCAAAGCGCCAATGATAAGTAGGGACGCCGAGTCACCAATTGCTCGCGAAACCGCGATAATGACTCCTGTCAAAATGCCTGGAATAGCATTCGGGAGAACGTGATTCCAAACGGTTTGCCACTTGGTCGCACCAAGGCCATAAGATGCCTCTCTTAGGGATTTCGGGACGGCGCGGATGGCTTCTCGAGCCGCAACAATGATGACGGGCAAAATCACCAGCGCCATTGTCAGGGAACCGGCGAGAACAACGCGGCCCAACCCCATGAGGCGAACAAACAGTCCCAGGCCTAAGATGCCGTAAACCACCGACGGAACACCGGCTAAGTTCGCAATGTTCAGTTCCAGCAGCTTAGTAAACCGATTTTGAGGAGCATACTCCTCCAGGTAGACCGCAGCACCAACCCCCACAGGGACTGAAAACAGAATGGTATACACCAAAATGCACAAACTACCCAACAGTGGAGAGCGAATTCCTGCGGCACTCGGATTCATCTGGGACGGATACGACGAAATGAATCCCCAGTTGAGATGGGTTGTGGCTTGCACAAACGTACGCGACAGCAACACGGCCAGCAGAATCAGACCGAGGCTGGTACCAATCAGGCACAGTGTCGAGAAAATTTTCCCGACTAAGTGGCGGCGTTCTAAATTGGGAGCAAACAACTCACTTCCAGCAATGTTGCCATCGAGACCTTGAGGTAATCCCGTCATTATTCGTACTCCTCGCGGATTCGGCTAGCAATAGTGCGGCTGACCACGTTCATGGTCAAGGTCATGGCAAACAGGACTAAGCCAACAGCAAATAGGGTTTCGTACTCAATGCTGCCGTAGGGAGCATCTCCCAAACTCACCTGTGCAATGTAGGCGGTCATGGTGGCGATCGACTGAAACGGATTGGCGACGATACCCAAGGTATCGACCAAGCCGTCACCGTTGTAGAGGATAGGCCGCTGACCAGCAGCAATGGTAACAATCATCGTCTCCCCCACAGCGCGGGAGATACCTAAAATAACCGAGGCTGCGATTCCCGAAATCGCTGCAGGGACTACAACCTTGGTGGCAACCTCCATCTTGGTTGCGCCTAAACCATAGGCACCGTTGTGGAGAGCTCTCGGCACGGACGTGATGGCATCGAGACTAATTGAACCAACGGTGGGTAGAATCATTAGCCCCATCATGATGCCTGCACTGGCAGCATTAAAAATCGAAGTGTCAGGCACGATGCCCTTAATAATCGGCGTCACGTAGATGAGGGCAAAGAAACCGTAGACAACTGTCGGCACTCCGGCCAGTAGCTCCACCATCGGACGTAAAAATGCCGACACTCGTTTTGGAGCATAGAGACCCAGATAGATAGCAGTCATTAGCCCCAGTGGAGTAGCCACCAGCATGGCGACAACCGTGACTAGCAGAGTGCCATTAATCAGTGGCCAAATTCCAAATCGCTTGCTGGCAAACAACGGAGTCCAGCGATTGTCGAGGAAGAATCGCGAGAATGCAGTTGAAACTGTGGTTCGGAAGCGCTCGGCATCGGTCGCCGCATCGAAGTTTTGCTGCAGAGCATCGTTGAACTGGCCGGGGTTGAGGTTTGGAATCGCCTCGGCAATCTTTTCGATGGTTCGCTCGCGCGTATCAACCGCAATCCGCAATAAATCACCCAATTCCGAACCGCTTAACCCAGCAGAACTAGCCAACTCGCGAGTCGTTTTCTGCAAGTAGCCAATGTCAGCGAACAGAGGATCCGTGAAAAACTGGACAGACGTCTCAAGTAAGACAAAGACGATGCCAATGGTAACAACAATGCAGAAAGCGGCACACAGCATCATTGCTGTGGCAATTAATTGGCCGCGCAGGTCTCGACTGGCATCTCTGCTGAGAGCCTGACGCATCGAAAGACCCGTCTTGCTATCGGTAATTGGCATGGTTGAGGGAGCTTGTGTATAGTCAGCGAGGCCATAGATACACCTGCGTAGTTTTACCCAAAAAGTCAATCAACGCGGTGGCGATCGCTGCAATTGCAAAACAATCACTGATAACTTAGCGCGGTAGGGTGCGAGTAATGGTTAACGGCAGGTTAAGGCACAACATAAATTCGGTAATTATATGTTGTTAATCTGTCTAAAAATTGCCCGACCGCAGGTAGACAGACCTCCGTAGGTGCCGTTTGAGCGATACTTCAAGATTCGCTACTTCTACTGAACTGTTGTAGTAACAGATAGTCGTTCGATGCACTCATGCTCAAGCAGTGTTAGCCTTCTGTTTCCAAGCTGGGGAACCCTTTTAGCCAGTCTGTGCATCGCAGGCGCTGGTCTTCCGTTGGGTCTGAAACCGGGACGATTGCGTAAGCACCAGGGATCGGTTCGGCAAGCATAACCTCAACCGTCTTTAGTTGCTCTCTCTGAAATACCGTAACGGACAGAGGCTGACCCACTTTGTAGCTTTTGAGACGTTCTTCCCAGGTGCTAGCCGTAACTTTATATCCACCGATCGCGACGAGTTCATCCCCAGACCACATCCCCGCCCGTTGTGCAGGCGAATCCATCGTGACGGATTTAATCTTGGTCATGCCATTTTCAGTGGCTGTCTTGATACCTAGGAAGGGCGCGCTATCGGCAGGAGTGGAGATATCCAGCTTTAGGCCAAAGGGTTCCAGGAAGCGATCGTAGTTCAGCTCGGCAGTGCCTGCGATGTAGTCGGCAAAGAATTCATCTAGAGATGTGGTGGCTGCGGTTTCAAACGCCACTTTGAGTTCAGCATCGGTATATCCCCGTTCGTATTGGCCAAACCGCTGCCACAAATCCTGCATGACAGTATCGAGGGAATGCTGACCCTCTGACTGAATTCGAATGTGCAAATCGAGTAGTGCAGACACCAACTCCCCTTTGAGATAGTAGGAAACCTGGCTATTGGAGGAATTTTCCGTCGGGCGGTAAAGCTTGATCCAGGTGTCAAAACTCGAATCCACCAGACTTTGGACGTGGCGACCGGGGATGGCTTGCAGGTTACCGATCCGTTTACTCAGCAGCTTGAGGTAGGTCTCGACAGAGATTAGTCCGGCTCTACGCAGGATAAGGGTGTCGTAATAGCTGGTGGTTCCTTCACAAAACCATAGGCTGCGGAAGTAGTTTTCTTGGGTGTAGTCAAAGGTCTCGATCGCCTTTGGCCGCAGTCGCTTGACGTTCCACAGATGGAAGAATTCGTGGGCGACGAGAGAGAGGAAGCGATCGTAGCGTTCTTGGTTTTGGAATCCGAAGCGTGGATACAGCAAAGATGTACTGTTTTTGTGTTCCAATCCGCCGCCGCCGCTGCCGGTGAGATGCAGCAGAAACATATAGCTGTCGTAGGGTAAGCCGCCAAACAGTTCGGCCTCCGTTTCCACAATCGTCTGGGTGGCTTTGACGATCGTCGCCAAATCCTCATTTCCTTTTCCCCACACTACGAACCGGTGGGGTTTGCCCAATACTTCAAATGACTCGCTGCGGTGCAGCCCCACTTCCACAGGACTGTCCACCAACTCGTCAAAGTTTTGGGCAATAAATGTCTGGGGTTGTCCGGGCTCTACCTTGGCTCCATCAGGGGGCAGTGATGTCGCAATCTGCCAACTGGGATCGGGGGGACAAACGGTGAGGGAGATTGCCTCGTGCTGGTGACCCTCGCAATACAGAAAGGTGGCCGCCCCGTTGAAATAGCCGTGGGTGGTGTCTAGGTGGTTGGTGCGGACGGTGAGATCGTTGGCGTAGATGCGGTAGTGAATGCGCAGACGCGGACTGTCGGTGGGGGCTAATTGCCAGGTGTTTTTGTCGAGGCGGGTGAAGGACACGGGGCGATCGCTGGCATCAAACACGCAAAAGTCTTGCAGGTGGCGAGAGTATTCCCGCAGAAGATAAGAGCCTGGGGTCCAAGCTGGAAATCGTAGTGTGAGAGGCTCTGTGGCAGAAAAATCCGTAAAGCGCAGCTCCACGTCAAGCAGGTGATTGGCGGGCTCGGGCATCCGCACCCAGTACTGCTGCCAAATGGCGTCCAGTTCGGATGGAGACGAGGGAGATTGGGGCCGTGCTTGAGGGGTGACGGACATAGCAGCGCGTGAAGACTGGTGAAGTTGGTATTCACCCTAGCAGCTAGAACCCGAGGTGAGGGGATATGACCTTGCATCGAGCTGGTTGCAATATCTCCGCCATTCGATGGCATCCTCGATCGCCAACCCGAACACTCACGACAAACTATTAGCGATCGCGGTTCCGGCAATCCAACTGGTGGTCCAGGCGCTTTGAAAATTGAAGCCGCCGGTGACTCCGTCAATATCCAAGACCTCCCCCGCGAAATGGAGCCCTTCACAGCAGCGACTTTCCATCGTTTTGAAGTTCACCTGCTTCAGCTCCACTCCACCGCAGGTGACAAACTCATCCTTGAATTGACCTTTGGCCACTATTTGGAACTGTCCGCGCACCAGCTCTTGCAGGAGTTTGTTGAGAGCTTTCTTGGATAAATCTGCCCACCGCTGCGTGGGTGGAATCTCTGCAGCCGTCACCAGCGATTGCCACAGCCGCTTGGGGAGCTGGAATTCGGGACGAGTGGTGATCGTTCGCTTAGCCGATGTCTCTCGTAGGGTTGCGAGTGTTTGTCTGACGGAGTCTTCTTTCAGATGTGGAATCCAGTTGATGCTCAGAGTAGCGGAATAGCGACTGTCGTAGAGCGATCTCGCCCCCCAAGCCGATAACTTGAGTACAGCAGGGCCGCTCAGACCCCAGTGGGTGACCAATAACGGCCCGGATTGATCCAACTTCGTTTTATCGGGAGTTGTAAGTTTCAGCGAGACGTCGGGAACCGAGACTCCAGCTAGACCTTCCAGGCGCGGATCGCGGATGGTGAATGTGAATAGAGACGGGACTGGAGGCACAATGGAGTGACCCAACCGTTTAGCCATGCGGTACCCTTGAGGACTGCTGCCGCTGGCGAGTAAGAGGCGATCGCACGGTACGCTCTCGCCGCTTTTGAGGTTGATTGCGAAACCCACAGTTTTTTGGAGATCGACCCCCACAACCGGAGTACCGGTCCTAATGCGGACCCCTGCCTTACGGGCTGTTTGGGTCAGACAATCAACAATCGTTTCCGAGTCATCCGTCACCGGAAACATGCGCCCATCTGATTCGGTCTTGAGCTTGACCCCCCGCTGTCGATACCAGCTCACCGTATCGCGGGGTTGAAATCGGGTTAGCGGTCCACGCAAAGCTTTGCCACCACGGGGATAGTTTTGAATCAGCTGGGAGGGCTCGAAACAGGCATGGGTGACATTGCAGCGACCCCCTCCAGAAATTCGCACTTTGGAGAGAACCTGCCGACCGGCCTCGAAAATTGTCACCTCAGTGTTAGAAGAGGCAGCCGCGATCGCCCCAAAAAAGCCTGCCGCCCCGCCTCCGATGACTGCAACCCGCATCGGTGCCATCAAGCTGACCATCCACAAGCTGACCATCTATGAGTCAAGAGCGAAAAATCGGTAACCCCCCAATTGAACAAGTGCTTAAGACTGACTATCCACAAACTTGAGAAATGCATACGCTTCCACTGCTGGCATTCGAAACGATTTCCCCTGATAGTCAATAATGTAGTCCCCCTGCACTTCGCCACAGGCCGTACAGGTTACAACATCAGAACTGAGCGTAGAAACGCTCAGTCGTTGGATCTCCTTTTCCAGCCAGTGCTTAAAGTCACTTCGGATGGGAGGAGACAACTCACTAACATCTGCCATATCGAAAGCATCCAACAACAGTTGCCGCGCCAGTCGGGGAATGCCTGAACGTTACGCAGCAAACCTAGTGTGCCCGAGGATTTCGGAGAATGGGTGAACCCAGAGAATTTGACTGCAAGCAATGGCGACTGCGGAAAAAATGTCTATACCCACTGCTGTGCATATAACCGCTGCACGATGTAGAACACTAGCAAATCAGCAGACACCTTGCGTTCGTCAATCATAAATGACTCAATCGTGCTCACAGGAGCACTACCGATGGTGCAGGTAAATCCTTTAGATGCATTCAAATCGGCATCGCTGAAGATGACGTTGAACTGGCGCTGACCCCCTTTGAATTTACCTTCAAGGGTGTTGTTGTTAAACGCTAGCTCGAGATCGTCAACCCCCCGAGATTTCAAGGCTGTGATGGTGTTGGGGATAACGTCTTCGGAGATCGCCTGAGCAAAGGGCTTCTCGGGAGCTTTAGCTTTCTTGGGGGGACGACCACCTGCGGGCTTTTTGCCAGCAGCAGGTTTTTTGGCAGCGGGCTTCGCAGCGGCTTTGCCCTCGGCAGGTGTTTGCTTTTCCTCAGCCATTCTCTAAAGCTCCTCTCCTAAACCCCGTCTGTCGGGACAGGTTATTGAATGAATAGGGATACGTATATCAATTAAGTCGGGCGTGCAGGGAACAACACTCTATTGGGCTGGCCGCAGCTTAATGGTCGGGAGGGATGTACTCGTCGGTGACCGAGGCTGCCGATACTTGTGGGAAGCCCATGCTGTAGTTGATCGCTCGACCGTCTAGGTTGTAGCTGATGTCCCCTTGTTGAAGCAGTGCGCGGATAAAGTGCTCTAGATCCGAACCAATGCGACGCAGGTTGTAATCCGTTAAGTCACGTCCTTTATATGCCGCCACAAGCTCGTCGAACTTTCGATAGACCTGTTGCAACGATGGATCGGTCCAATTCAGTTCGTTATCGGGATCCACATCCAAGGTAAGTCGTTCCTCACTGGAAACGAGAATGTTGTCTTTAACCTCGCCAGCAAAAATATGGACGTGGCGGGTGGTGCATTTGAGCATGACAGCCGAATCAGTAGTGCAATAGACGCCAAATTATCTTACCACCGGGTTTTCGGGCCGATAGATACTCGTCTACTGGTTTTTCTGGATTGTGATTTTTCTGGGTTGAATTTTTTGGGTATGTAGTGTTGCTGGGTTCTTCCATCCGACTTGCAGGCTGGAGCTTGTCTGCAAAGACAGGTAAGCATTTCGTAGCAAAGGTGGCCAACTTCTCAATTTAAATCGCCCATTCCAGGCAATTTTGGGCAAAATAGGGGTGGTTCTAGTGCACAACTGACTGTGCACATATGGAGTGCATCCTTCGAAAAAATGCACTGAGGACAGCAGAACTAGCATTCACTCTCATTCTCAGTTAGTAGCCCGATATGATTTAGGCCCTTTTCGCTCGTTAGGATTTGATTTGCTATGAAGTGCCCCAAATGCAGCTCGCGTAATATTCGTGTTTTGGAATCTCGCTCGGCTGAAGCTGGCCAAAGTGTGCGCCGCCGCCGCGAATGCATGGAGTGCAAATTTCGATTTACCACCTACGAGCGGATTGAATTTGTACCGATCATGACCATCAAGCAGGATGGCTCGCGGGAATCCTTCGACCGCAACAAAATCCTCAAAGGGGTGATGCGAGCTTGCGAGAAAACAGATGTAAGTGTCAAGGCAATGGAAGCCCTAGTAGAAGGACTGGAAGAGACCTTACAACTGGCGGACAAGCAAGAAATTACGACGCGAGAGATAGGGGAAATGGTGCTCCAACGCCTCCAGGATCTCAGTGAGGTAGCCTACGTTCGGTTTGCGTCTGTCTATCGCCAATTCCGAGGAGTGCGCGACTTTATGGATGAGCTGGGAACGTTGGTGGACAACAAAGATGCGATCGCCAGCGAGCACAATCTAGAGCCCAGCAATCTAGATGGCGATAGTGCTCCAAGTTCCTCCGATCGAGCATCGGTCAGTCTCTAATCGTGCTCCCGAGTGATGTGCTTCTGGGTTATGTGACCGTAACTTGCAAGTTGTTTTCGGATTCGAGCGTCAACGCCCTCATTTCGGGGGCGTTTGCCATACCCACTCTCATATCCAAACAGCGGTAGTTGTCTAGTGGTATTCCAATGCGGGGTGCGAGCAAGTGCGTGGGAAATACCAAAGAGATCCGAAAGGGCTTCCAAACTAGTTTTTATGGGCGTTTACGGCGCTAGCGCCTGCCTTTTGCTCAAAAGCACAGACCCTGCAGAGAAACGCATTCAAACTGGTATGGTATCTCAGGTGAGTGCTCACAAAATGGGGCAGGGAATTCGGACAGCATGAAGTACGACCGTGTGTTGTTGAAGCTCAGTGGCGAAGCCCTCATGGGAGACCAAGACTACGGTATTAAGCCCGAGGTGTTGGGCTCAATCGCGGCCGAAGTGGCCGAAGTGGTTAAGGCCGGAGTCCAGCTAGCCATCGTAGTTGGAGCAGGCAATATTTTTCGTGGGGTCAGTCAGGCGGCGTCCATGGGTATGGATCGGGCCTCTGCAGACTATGTCGGCATGTTGGCCACTGTCATGAATGCTCTCACCTTACAAAACGCGTTGGAAAATGCTGGAGTTGCCACTCGGGTACTGACGGCGATCGCCATGCAAGAGGTTGCAGAACCGTATATTCGCCGCCGCGCCATCCGCCATTTAGAGAAGGGCCGCGTCGTGATTTTTGGTGCGGGTTCGGGAAATCCATTCTTTACCACCGACACGACAGCTGCTCTGCGGGCTGCAGAAATCGACGCGGAAGTTATTTTTAAGGCCACTAAAGTTGATGGTGTTTACGACAGCGACCCCAAGGCAAACCCAGCCGCCAAACGATTTGAAACCTTAAGTTACCAGCACGTCCTAACCCAAAATTTGCGGGTTATGGACACCACCGCGATCGCATTGTGCAAAGACAACAATATTCCCATCGTGGTGTTCGACCTCACCGTTCCCGGCAACATTTGTAAAGCCGTTCAAGAAGGCAAAATTGGTACGTTTGTGGGAGGAAGCGAATCTGAAATGGCGATCGCACCTTAAGTGCTCGGCTAGCTTTAGTGTTGGCTCTAGTCAATACACCTTGGTTTGCATGCCATGCGGCCGGATTTGACACTTCTGCTGAGCAGAACACAGACACTACCCCCGATCGCTAGCGAAATGTCTAGCTTCTGTTCGTTTCCAATGGTTCACAAAATACGGCAGTTGTACAGACTGGTGGGGCCAAAGCATCTTGATTGCATATAGCAACACGGGGATAGTGATAAGCATTAGGACGCTCCCAACCAGGAGCCCTGTTTGTAGCAGTTCTAACACCGCCTCCGGGCTGTGCGGTGCAGCCGGGCTAGACAATAGCCCCAGGCCCACGACTGTTCCGTTATTGATAGCATGGAATGCTGTCACCAGCCACAGCGAATTCGTCTTTAGATAAATCAGTGATGTTATAAGTCCAAACACCGTCAAACCTACTGGGTTTGGATGCAAAACACCGAAAAAAATAGATGATGCAAAAACCCCTGGAAGAACACCCATCTTGGTAGCCCAGCGATGTAGCAAGATGCCACGAAAGAGAAATTCTTCGGTGATGGGGACAATGACTGCAACCGTGACGGCAGAGAGCATAACTTCCCAGATGGGGCTTTCGGAAGTAGGCAATTCAATCGATCCGCCCATCATCTGCACCGCTTGGTCGGGAGATAGCTGGCTGACAATATAGAAATAAATCTGGCCCGAACCAACGGAAAACAGCAGCACTGGCACTACCAACACTAATAACCAGAAGCTGCGATTGAAGGAAAGGCCACCCACTAGATCTCGAATATACATATTGCAGCCCACCATTTTGGCCATCAATAGAAGACAAAGCGATGCCATGATTGCCGAATTGGAGATCAGGATGACCTGGGAGAAAGATTGTTTGAAAAATTCGGGATACGTAGCTGCCAACCCACCCAGAACTGCGCCCAACAGAATTGAAATGGCAACGAAGTACAAGATGACAAAGCGAAATTTAAAATGATTCTGAAAGGGATTGGTGTCTTTGGGAGCTGGTAGAGAGATACCTGTCATTAGAAATTGAGTTGTGCAATTGTTTGTAGGCTACCCCTGTCTGCGATTTGAGGAGCGGGGCGTGACGAGTGCGGCAAGGCCAAAACTGGGCCATCCCCCATTGAGGATATTCGCCAATTGAGAAGCCATCTGCGACAATTCTCAAGGCGATCGCAGCGCAAGAGAAGCCCATGACCTCTGTCCCGTCCCTCGAAGCCCCCAATCTATTGATGTTTGTGGAAGCAGCATGTCTGCTACAAGAAGCTAGCCTACAGCTGGTGCAGGATGGGCAGGAATCGATCGATCTACCCAAAGTAATGGAAGACGCCATTGCCAATGCAGAGGCTAGCCTCAGCAGTATGGAGGGCTTCAATGTTGATGAACTACGCCAGATCGTTCGGTCCGTGCTGCGATTATCCGACCCGGAAGACGTGTTGGGGCTATTGCAACGGTTGGTGGGAACAGCCGGTGGCGATATTGATGCCTTCCTAGCGCAGTCCAGCAGTGGGAATGGGGTGACGGGAATGTTGTTGCCCAGAGAGTTATTGTACGGTGAGGTTCTCAGACTGCTCCAGACTCGATTGACTCCCGAGCAACAGCAGGAATTAGCGGAGGGAGGGGAAGCGGCGATCGCCGCCGAAATTCAATCGACAGAGGACTTGGTTTGTGCAGTTGCTCGCGAACGGGATGTCGACATTTCCGTATTGCAAAGTGCAGCCCGCCAGCAAATTAGCCCGCTGGACACGACGGATTTGCTCCAACTGTTACAGACTCTAGTAGAAGAGACTGCGAGCTACCAAGAGGCCCAAGCATTAGCCCGTGATGCCCTGAAGTCCAAGGATTCGGTAACGCTGGCAGGGCCTTTAGTGTTTACCGAAATTTCCACTCACTTGCTGGACGATCCTGGTCGGAATTTAAGCAGCGATTTGCGCCTCGACTTACAAACCAATCAAGTGAAGGCCACGAAGAAATTAGAAGCGATGGAGCGCTTGGGCAAGGTGGAGAATCCTGAGGCGCAAAAGCAACTGATTCGAGACTTGATTGCGAAAAGCTCCACAGCAGAATTGCTTGAGATCCTCGATACCTGCTTCTCTCCAGATTGAACGGTTGTGAGTCGTGTCGAATGACAAGCGCATTAGTGTACCCCTTCGGCTGTAGAAATATACCGTTCACCCCCTAGAGGAATGGTATAAACCAGTGCTATAAATGGGCCTGTGTATAGAGGCGGGCCCATGAGCATATCTGCTGCGGAATACCGGCGCAGAGAGCAGAGTCAGAAGGATCGACGCCTGCTGCTATGGCTTTTGGGATCGGCGCTCGCCCACGGATTGGGATTGCTGCTGCTGCTCTTGTGGTTTCTCTTCTCTCCCTCAGCACCGCTCCCCGACGAACCCGTCGAATTCACCATCGTCGACCCATCAGACTTTGCCCCCACCGATGCGGAGTTACAGGCGAATAACAATTCTGTGGATGCGGGAGAGGCCGATCCCACCCAAGATCCCAATGCGGGGGGTGGCAACCCAGTCGAAGGAACTCAAACGCAAGCCCCTCCCCCTCAGCCTCCCCAACCCCAACCCGTCCAACCCGCCCCACAACAGCAGGCAGCGGCACCACCACCGCCCCCCGAGCCGGTTGCGCCCCCCGAACCTGCCCCCCCTGAGCCCGACCCCATCCCTCAGCAAGCAGAAGTTCCTCAAGCACCTCCCGTGCCTGCCCCCACACCGATACCGACGCCGGTGCCGACCCCACGGCCCACACCACCTCCTATTTCGACCCCAGCGCCTCAGACCCGAGAGTCTAGCGTCGATCAACTGGCGGCTTTGCCCCAACCCCTGCCCCGACAGCCCGCTCCTACGCGACCGGCCCCCACACGCGATTCGGCTGCCTCTCAACTGGGCGGTCCCGTATCGTCCAATAGTGCATCTGGCCTGACCAATCCCAGCCAGTCTGGCCCTGGTGCCCCCAGCGTGGCAGCCAATGCCAATCTAGATTGGGGGCCGTATTTGGCTCGATTGCAGCAGCGAGTGGAGCGACGGTGGATTCCCGGCCAGTCCAATACATCTCGCCGCAGTGTTGTCACGTTCACGGTTAACCGCAACGGTTCAGTGTCTAATGTTCGATTGGCATCGTCATCTGGCAATCAACAAACCGATTCAGCAGCATTGACGGCCATTCAGCAAGCCTCGCCCCTAGAACCATTGCCAGCGGCCTTCACCGGTCAGTCAGTCGATATTCACTTCACGTTCGACCTCAATGTGGCCGGCGGAGTTTTTGCTCGTTAGTGACTGTTAGTCTGCTGATGTCCATTTGTCGCAAGGGATTGCAGACTCTCATTCATCTCTGCGATCGCAGCTTAGCCAACAGTCTTTGAAACTCGTCGGGGAGTGGTGCTTCCGTGGCGATCGTTTCGTGCGTAACCGGATGCTGAAACGTCAGCTTCCAAGCGTGCAAGGCCTGACCGGTAAGGTTGACGGGAGATTGTCGGCTGTGAGTATAGACCGGATCTCCCACAATCGGGTGACCGATATGAGCGCTATGAACGCGAATCTGATGGGTTCTGCCGGTATCGAGTTGGTAGGCAATCAGGCTAAAGTTGCCGAACGCTTCGCTGAGTTGCCAATGGGTCACCGCATGTTTCCCCTTTTCCAGCGGCACCACAGCCATCTTCTTGCGCTCCACTGGATGGCGACCCACGGGGGCATTGACTGTTCCCGACTGGGTTTTGGGGCGTCCGAAAACAATTGCGAGGTACTCGCGGCGGGCAGTTTTGGCTTGGATCTGGGCTTGTAGGTGCTGGTGGGCTCGATCGCTTTTGGCCACCACCAGCGCCCCACTCGTATCTTTATCCAACCGGTGAACGATACCGGGTCGCTGCTCCCCATTGATGCCCGACAGATGCTGGCAGTGGGCTAATAGAGCATTGACTAATGTACCCAAGGCGTGACCGGCACTGGGATGCACCACCATACCTTTGGGCTTGTTCACCACCAAGAGTTCGGTGTCTTCGTAGAGAATATCGAGCGGGATATCTTCAGGAGATAAATCCACCTCCAGGGGTGGGGGGACTACCAGATGAATCCGATCGCCCGCTTGCAGTGGAGTCTTTTTGTCCGTACACAATCCTTGGTTGAGTTCCACTTGACCGTGGCCGATCAAGCTTTGCACCCGCGAGCGGGATAGCTCTAGTTGAGAGGCAATCCAGCGATCGATCCGTTCCCCCTGTCCCGATGTCGGTACGTCTAGGTTGTACGACTGGGATGTGCCTTCAGTCGCCATTATTCAGTCACCATTGCTCAGGCTTTTCGGATAGTCGGTCACAGTATGCTCGAGGTCTGCAGGGCTCAAGTCGAGTGGGTCGAGACTTATGGGTAGCGTCAAGTTGCTTGCCCTACAGGTACCGCTGAGCGAGCTTCAGCATTGTACGCCTGCGTTACCACCCGAGCGATCGCCGCGACTCCGGCTTCGATGTCTTCCACCGAGGCAGTGAGACTAATCCGCAAGCACTGGTGGGTGTGTGCCCAGTCGCCCCGCAAACCGGGGAAAAAGGACTGACCGGGAACGACAATGGTGCCCGCTTGCTTGATGGCTTGATAGAGATCCGTATCGGTATGCGGACTGTCTTGCAGCCACAGCCAGGCAAAAATTCCTCCCTCACCCACATGCAAATGCCAGGGAATATCTTGCGGCATCTCGCGATCGAAGGCGGCTTCCAGCCGCTCCCGCTTGTGGTGATAGTGAGGCTGAATCACGGTCTTCGCCAGATTCGCTAGCTGGCCCGATGCGATCGCTTTGGCGGCAATCGCCTGGCCGAAACGGGAGGAGTGAATGGCCGCATTGGCCTGAAATGCTTGTAACGGTGCCAGTAGTTCGGGGGCACCGATCGCCACCCCCAGTCGCTCTCCCGGCAGTCCGGCTTTTGACAAGCTCAGACAGTGAATGATGGTATCTCCCCACACGAGATCCATATTTTGAGAGACCAGATTGGGGAATGGTGGGGCATAGGCCGAGTCGATCAAAACTGGAATAGATAACCGAGCAGACCGATCGGCAATGCGGCGAACGTCCTCAGTCGCCATGACATTACCGCTAGGATTGCACGGGCGAGAGAACAAAACCGCTCCGATAGACTCATCTAACGGTAGGCGATCCAGGTTAGGAACGTACTTAAAGCGGTGGTTACCCAGATGTTGAATGGTGGGTTGCAGCGCCACTAATGCTTCGGGATTCAAACTGACACCGTTGTAGCCGGTGTAATCCGGGCTGAGGGGCAACAGCACCGATCGCAGATCGCCAGACGAACTCTCTCCTCCAAAGCTGTTGGCTGCGAAAAAATACAGCGATTGGCTGCCGGACGTGACCAGAACCTGTTGGGGTGTCACGTTCCAGCCGTACTCCTGCCGGAAATAGTCGGCAATAACCTCGATAAACGGCTCGTACCCTTGGCTGGAGCCATAGCGACATAGCACCTCTCCAAACGCAGGCTCGGCTAGCAGCTCTGCCGTGTAGTCCCGCCACATCTGCTCTGCCTCCGGCAGAATAAGGGGGTTACCTGCACTCAGGTTAATCCAACGGACATCGGTATTCGCAAGCGTTTCGATAATGTCCTTCATGATGGCGCGCACACCCGTCAACTGCGACATGCGATCGCCAAGCTTACTGAGACGGGGAGTAATCATGATGCTTCTATGTATTCGAACAAACAGTCAATCGGGTAGCAATAGGAACCAGTTGCACAACCGTAGCCGAAGTTTACAAATTCCACTAACGAAAAAATAGATAGATGCAGCCAGCCGTTATGAGATGATCCTGACATTGCTATACCCAAGGCTAAGGACTGTACCGCAAAACCCTAGAGAGCCAAAGCGAAACTCAAGAGTGCTACAACACAGTCCTAAAGATCGCAAAATCCAAAGATTGCAAAATCCAAGAGCGCAGACAGTCAGCTGAGGTCTTTCCAGACGCTCCATGCCTCAATCCTCTGGTTGTAACCCCAAGTCTTCTGGCCAGATTCCGGGGGGCTTCTCGCCTGTTTTTTCATTCGAGCAGGCAAATCTAAGGGATTTCCCACAACCACTACAATGTGTCGTAGAATAATTTCTGTGCAGGCCCTGTCGATAGCTTGACTGAATTGGCTTATCGGCGCTGACTGAGCACTTGTTTTCGTTTAAACCCGTTAAGAGAACGTAATGAAGTCCATGTTTTCCATCGTACGTCGCCTGGGCGCTGTGGTTGCAGCCTTTGCACTCATTGCAGCCTCTGTTTTTGCTCAGCCCGCATCTGCCGAGACCTTCACTGTAAAGATGGGTACTGATACCGGCATGCTGGCATTCGAACCCAGCACCATCACCATTAAGTCTGGTGACACGGTTAAGTGGGTGAACAACAAAGCATTTCCCCACAACGTTGTATTTGAAGCCAGCGCTCCCGAGTCCGTTCAAAAGCACTCTCACAAGCAGTTAGCTGCAGCCCCTGGTCAAGAGTTCGTAGAGACCTTTGATGGCGTTGAGTCTGGCACCTATACCTACTACTGCGTTCCACACCGTGGCGCTGGTATGGCTGGCAAAATCATTGTTGAGTAAGGAGCGCCCTGAGTAACGCTCAGTCCGCTTAACTTGTTCCCTGCAGATTGGGAGGTGCCTTCACCTTCCAATTTGTTTTTATGGGACTATCCTGGTTCGAATGTCGAATCAGTCGATGTTCGGTGATAGATTCCCCGCTTTCTGGGGGCTTAGACGTACAATGAAGGCGGCTTCCAAACTCTCCAAGGGGGACGCTTGAAGGGTTACAGGTGTTGGGTTTGGTTGATTCATACTCGGCAACTGTACTTACGGGTTGCCATGCCTCATTAGTAGGCACACTGGTTCGGCCGGTACGTTGTTTTCCAAGGAAACATCATGAGAGGTGGGCTCCGCCTGGGAAGCCTGTTTGGGATTCCCCTGTACATCAACTACACGTGGTTTTTTATCGTGGGATTGCTGACGCTGTCCTACGCAACCAATCTCACGCAGGACAATTCTGAATGGACGGCACTGGCTGCTGCAGAAATTGGTTTGGCCACGTCCCTCGGTTTATTCGGATCGGTGCTGGTTCACGAATTGGCCCACAGCTTGGTGGCGAAATCGTTGGGGATTTCCGTTAAATCCATCACCCTGTTTATCTTTGGCGGCATGGCCACCATCGAAAAAGAAGCCGACAAACCGTGGTCAGCATTCAAGATTGCGATCGCCGGTCCCGTTCTCAGCTTTGGTCTGTTTGCCTTACTCCGAGGAGTCCAACTGACACACTGGTTTCCCGAGGAATCGGCGATTGGTTTATGGCTGTCCAGCGTTGCTTGGGCGAATCTGATTATTGCAACATTCAACCTCATCCCCGGTCTACCCCTAGATGGCGGACAGATTCTCAAAGCATTGATTTGGGCAAAGACCGGCAGCCGTCAATCTGGCCTCAAGTGGGCGGCACGTTCCGGACAAGTGTTGGGCTGGGGGGCGATCGCTTGGGGATTGTGGCTGACTTTCCTATACGGAATTTTCACCGGCATGTGGATCGGACTGATTGGCCTATTCATCCTCAACAGTGCCCGTCGTTATTCTCAATACCTGCAACTGGTACAGGTACTGTCGTCTTTGACGGCTAAGGACGTGATGGGTCGCAAGTTTCGCGTGGTGGATGCCGACATGTCGCTACGGGAGTTTGCCGATCGCTACCTGCTGCTCGCAGAAGAACGCGAGGTGTATTTTGCCGATCGCGATGGTCGCTATCAGGGCTTAGTGGAACAGGATCGCATGCGGGCGATCGAGCGCAGCCTTTGGGATAGCCAGACGTTGATGGCCATTGTGACCCCGATGGACCAGTTGGATGGCGTGGGCGAAGAGTCGGCGATACCGAAAGCGATTGAAATTTTGAAGCAGGAGCAGGTGCAGTGGATTCCCGTCCTGTCTCCCACAGGCGCGATTTCTGGAACCATCGATAAAGGGGATGTGGTTAAGAGCCTGGGCGAACGATTGGGAATTCGTATTCCTCCAGAATTGCTGCAGAAAGTGCGAGACACAAATGAATTCCCTGCAGGGTTTCCCATTGACCTCGACCCCGAGCTGGCTGAATAGCTTTATCCCAGCAGGCCTTTTTCTTGTCCGATCGCTTGCGGGAGGAGAGGGCTATTGGATATACCGAGCGAATTCGTCATTCAGCCGCATCCCCCACCCACCTAGACCTCTTAACAGAACCTACCGATAGAGGTACTTATCTTTATCGGTGCTGACCGGACGCTAAATCTTGTTAGTACACTGGCCCTAGTTCTCTCCCCCAACACCAGTGGAACGCCGTTCTCGCTCGCCTCATTCGCGCCACCGCCAACAGTCCGCTTCCCATCGCGCCCATCGCCGTGCGCCGGCTCCCTCCAACCGCCAGCTAAAACAGCGTTTGCGGATTGCCGGTGCGATGCTCGCAGTTGCCTTAGTCGCTCCTGCGGTTCGGCTCGTGCAACTGCAAGTTGTACAGCGACGCTTTTGGAGGGAACGAGCAGGGGTGCAGCAGCACTTGCCGGTGACGATTCCGAATTTCCGGCGGACCATCGTCGATCGCCATCCGGTGTCGAGCCCCGATTCAGAAATTTTGGCGATTGACCGGCCTACGTACCAGTTGTGGAGTCGCCCCAGCCTGTACGAATACGAGGAGGGTCAACAGCGTCCGCAAGAGGTGCTGGCCACTGTGCTGGCTCCCATCTTTGATGCACCTGCTGACGAATTGCTAGAGCTATTGGAACAACCGCAATCAACCCTGATCCGCCAGCGCTTGTCGGAAAGCGAAGCTCAACGGGTGCGTACGGAAATCTTCCAGGCGATGGCGCATGAGCGAATGAATTTGAGTGGCTGGGAGCTGACCCCTAGCCGCGAACGCTTGTATCCGCAGGGAGAAGAGGCAGCTGAAGTGGTGGGGTACATCCAACTTGACTCCGAACGCAGGGGTCAGGCTGGGGTCGAAATGTCGGCTCAAGACCTGCTCGAATTGGCTCCGGAAGATGTTGTGTCTGTCATGTCGGACGGGTACGGACAGCCGCTAGCCGACGGAATGCCGCCTCACGCGTTACAAACAGATGAACAGGTACTGCAACTAACCCTGGACATGCGGTTGCAGCGGGCCGCACGAGAGGCGTTGCGGCAAGGGGTATCGACTTTCAATGCCGAGCGAGGAACAGCGATCGCTCTCGATCCCCATACGGGGGAAATTTTGGCGATGGCCAGCGAGCCCACTTACGACCCCAACCGGTTTTACGAGTATTTCAGCAGTGAGGAAGATTATCGGTTATTTCGAAATTGGGCCGTTAGCGACCTCTACGAACCTGGCTCCACATTCAAACCTCTGACGGTGGCCCTGGCTCTGGAATCAGGGGCGATTCTCCCCGATACCCACGTACACGATGTCGGCAGTTTGATTGTGGATGGTTGGCCGATTCACAACTACGACTACACTTCAACCGCTGTCGAGCCGGGATGGATGTCCATCAGTGAAGTGCTGCAGCGATCGAGCAATATCGGCATGATCCGAATTGTCGATCTGCTGGGCCGGGATACTCTCCACAGCGGATTGCTCGATTTGGGGCTGAATGGTCGCAGTGGTGTAGATTTGCCGTTTGAGCCCAACAGTTACATGAAACGGCGCTGGCAGTTTCTATTGTCGCGGGTGGAGGCGGCCACCACGAGCTTTGGTCAAGGGATTGCCATGACGCCGCTGCAATTGGCCCAACTACATTCCACCATTGCCAATGGCGGATATCGAGTGACTCCGCATGTGGTGCGAGGATTGGTGGATTTAGACAGTAACGAACTGGAGGCTATCTCCCGCTCCGGTCGAGAGCGAGTGCTATCTCCCGCCACAACGGAAATTGTACGGGGAATGATGCTGGATGTGGTAGAGGCGGGGGCTGGCAGTCCAGCGGCGATTCCAGGGTATCAGATTGCCGGGAAGACCGGGACGGCGCAAAAGGCCGATCCGAATGGGGGAGGATATCTACCATCATCCGAGCAAATTACCAGTTTTGTGGGATATTTTCCCGCCCTCGATCCTCAGTACGTGATTTTGGTGGTGGTGGATAACCCGCGAGGGGACAACGTATTTGGCTCGACCGTGGCAGCTCCGATTGTACGGGCCATTGTGGAGGAAATTGTGGCTGGGGACATGCTGCGCCCGCAGACGCAAATTGCCGCTGGCGAATGATGGTTTCTAGCTCGATCGGATCTCTCGCTTGATACAGTCCCTAGCTTGACAGCGCTGTTCACCAGTGGCGATCGCGATGTACCGTCACTTATGCACCACTGCCCTGCGCTCCCACATGCAGGGTTTTCACCCATTTCAACTGCTTGGCACGCACGCACATTTTGGCAGTTGTCAAAATCATGACCGGAATCCAATGGAGCATGTAAGCGGTGCCTACAGCCGTTGTTCGCAATAATTCCAACCCTTTCATATTGTGGGTTCGGTACAGTCCCCTCGCCATACTGATGCTGCTAAAGCTCACCATAATCAAGCTGAGGGGCCACAGGACAAACGTGTGGCTGTAGCGCACGGCCATGAGGAAATCGGGGACAGCCGCGATCGGCAGTAAATACTGAATTAGGAAAAATACAGCCAGGTCAAAGGTTTTGGCACTGCCTAATCGATTTTTCAAAATTCCTGGCCAGTAGTCCAAATACCGTTGATAGCCTCCTTCGGCCCAGCGGGTGCGCTGCGGCCACAGGTTGGCCCACCGCACCACCCCTTCTTCCCGCACCGCCGGAGTCGACAGAAACGCGACATCCTGGCCGAAGAGGTGCAGTCGGAACGTCAAATCCAGGTCGTCGGTGATGGTCGCTTCGTTCCATCCATTAATGTTTTCCAGCACGCTGCGGCGCACGAGTTGGCCGTTCCCTCGCAGTTCCCCCAAACCACCGATCGCCCGACGCTGTTGCTGAAAATAGCTATCCAGAGCCATTTCAGCCATTTGGTTGCGGGTCCAAAAGTTTTCGTCGCTATTGGCGATCGCCTTACGCAGTTGCAGGGCTGCCACTTCCGGTTTCTCTTGGAATACCGCCAGAGAGCGGCGAAGAAAATCGACAGGAACCGTCGCATCGGCATCCAAAATGCCGACAATCTCGCCGGAGGTTAGGGGTAAGACTTCGTTCAAGGCTCCCGACTTACCGCCACTGGCACCGTCTTGGCGACGATAGACATGCAGTTGGGGAAACTGCTGCTTCCAGCGCTGCAGCACGTCTGCTGTACCATCTGTGCTGGCATCATCAATAGCCCACACTTCAAAGCGATCGGCAGGATAGTCCAGAGCTTGCAGGCTGGAGAGCAGATGTGAGATGACCAGCGATTCGTTTTTCGCTGGAATCATCAGCGAGACTCGGGGCACCTCCAGCGTGGGGGCTGGCTGCAGCGATGCAAAGTTGGTGAGATCGCTAGGTATTGGGGAGCCTTCTGTGCTAGCGCCGGAGAATTCAAGCGTGGCTGGAGGAGTGACAGGGGCCGCGATCGTCAGACGACCGGCATAGACCACCATGCTGGCGGCCAACCCGGTAACGGCCCAGCGGGTGACGGGAACAACGTGCAGAACGATGACCACCATCCAGACACATAGCAAGACTAAGCTGGCCTTCACCCGCCGCCGAGCAGACAGAATTAAAGGGGGAGCGGTATCGACGATAATCTCTGGATCGTCACCACCGGATGGAAACGGCGTCTGGCTCAACACGGGGACATCACCTCCAGCAATTCGGGGACACGTCATCGCCACGCTACCTACAGTTGTAAGACGGCGCGGCACCTAAACACAATCAGGGCCGACACAGTCCACTCGTGTCAGCCCTTCGATCGTCGATGCAATTAGTGGGAACGCGCAGGTGCAATGCAGCAGAAAACATCCACTTTTCTGGCTAGTTCTCTACCAACTAGTTCGATGCTAAACAGAGGCGAACGCGAATGCTTACCCAAATGCCGGGGCAACACCGTTGCCGAATCCCATAGCCTCTCCAACAGTAGGTCTGACAAAAAGCTTGACAGTTAGCCCGGCCATCAACCTTAACAGGCCGAAACGGCATGTGAGGCGACCTGGAGGGTTCTAGAACAACAGTCAAAGCGTCGTCGGACCATACATGTAGATCCGACGACAGCCAGAAATACGCGACCAGAGAGATTGAATAAGGCGACCTTACCCAAGGTTCCCGCGAATCTCTTTAATAACTTCATCCTCCAGGACAATTTCCACCCGTAGTTTCTCGCCCAAGTTGTCGCCAGGAGACACTCGGCAGTAGCTGTCCAGGTTGGTCTGAAGGGTGATTTCCTTGTATAGCTCCATATTCGAAATCTGGTTGAGCTGCTGCAACAAACCGTTTTTTTGGTTGAGAAGCTTGCCTTTCTGGGAATTCACTTGAGCGTTGATGGCTTCGATCCGCTGGGTGGCTTCGGGACCGGCTGGCTGGATGGTTTGCTTCTCGAGTTCGGCGATCGCCCGTTTCGCCTGAAAGTCGAGCTGCTGCATCTGATTGTCGAGGCCCTGCACTTGTTGCTGCACTTGCTCTTGGGTTTTGGCCTTAAACGCCTCTGTCACGATCGCCTTCACGATGACACTGCGCTTGAGCAGCAGGGACGGAGCATCGTCGGAGGAGTTATCGTCCATGAATTTCGTAAATGTACTCAAGACTACAAAACCAACGGTAAGTTTATGACCCTACAAGACTACCTCACCCCTGAGCGTATAGCTCGGCGATCGTCTCTGCATAGATATCTGCCACCTTATTGCGCCGGATTTTATAGGTTTGGGTCATGAGACCATTTTCGATGGTGAAAGGGTTAGGCACGAAGCGAAACTCCCGCACGAGTTCGTCTGGACGGTAGCCCACTCGTTGTTTGAGACGCTGTTGAAGATCGGTGAGAACGGCTTTTTGGATGGTGGACTGGGAGAGTAGATGCTGGACGAATTCATCAGAGTCTGCCCACTGGGTAGGGTCGTTGCTGCCGGTCAGTTGTTGAGCTTCTGGTGCGATATTGTCGCCGAAGTCTTGGACTAGGGAAGTGATGTTGGGATAGACCAATGCGGCCAGTCGCTTTCGATCCTGGCCCACCATGACAATTTGATCCACCCAAGGGCTTTGGGCGCAGGCATCTTCTAAGGGTTGAGGTTCGATGTTTTCACCGTTGGTGAGCACGATCGTGTCTTTAGCCCTTCCGGTGAGGACTAATTGGCCGTCAGGGGTGAGCCACCCCAAATCGCCGGTGTCGAACCAGCCATCGCCGTCCAACACTTTGTGAGTGGCGGCGGGATTTTGATAGTAGCCCACCATCACTTGTGGCCCTCGCGCTCTCACCAGCCCGCGGGTTGTTCTGGCTTCTAGCATGCTGGCTTGGTACGGCAGGGGCTCTAGAGTTTCGGGGTTGCAGATTTGAATTTCGGTGTCGGGCAGGGGCAACCCTGATGTACCTCGGACGTTGCGTTGAGCGCGGCGACAGGTCAGTACGGGGGATGTTTCTGTTAGACCGTAGCCCACCAAGATTTGAACCCCGATGGTTTCGTAGAAGGTTTCTAGATGACCGGCGAGGGAGCCACCACCGCTAACGGCATACACAAAGTTAGGGCCAACGGCTTCACGCACTTTGCAGTACACCAGCTTTTCTCCCAATAGATGGATGGGGGTAAGCAGGGCTCGTTGTAGTACGACCCAGATGAACTGGGGAAGGGATAGGGCGTTGGACAGGAGGGATTGGTTAGTGAGTTTGCGACCTAATTCCACCCAACGGCTGCTTTGGGAGAGGCAGAAGAAGATAACCGCTTGCAACGTAGCGGATTTTTCACGAAATTGCCGCTGAGCACCTTCGTAGACAGTTTCCCAAATGCGGGGGACAGCCACCATGTAATGGGGTTGGTAGCGCTTCAAATCCTCTTTGATATAGCGGCGAGAAGTGTAAACCATTTCGCAGCCGCGAGAGAGCAGAAAATATTCTCCGGCTCGTTCGTAGGAGTGCCAGGTGGGCAGGATGCTCAAAAATCGCTGGCCTGCTTTCACTTCTGGCAAGGCTTCGGCGATCGCCTCGACTTGGTGCATCAAGTTTTTTTGGAGGAGCATGACTCCTTTAGGGCGTCCGGTGGTGCCGGAGGTGTAGATGATGGTGGCGAGGGTGGAGCGATCGCAGAAATGCTCTTCTAATGTGTGTGCTTGTCCGCGTTCGAGCAGGTCGTCGTAGCCGATGCAGTCTGGGAGGGGATCGCCATAGAGCTGAATGATGTGTCTGATTGACTCTAGGCCATCGCTGTCTTTAAGGCGTTCGACAACGGCAGCGTTCTCGGCGACGAGTACGGTGCTACCGCTGTGTTCGATGATGTAGCTCAGTTCGGGGACGGGGGCGGTGCCTCCGCGCGGGACATTGACGGCTCCGGCTAGCAGACTGCCTTGGTCGGCGATCAGCCAGCGGGGAGAGTTATCGGCAACGATTGCCAGTCGTGCTCCCTGTTGGATTCCCAAGGCTTGCAGTCCAGCCGCAAAGTGCTGAATGGCTTCATTCAGCTGCTGGTAGGTATATTTCTCTTCAGGCTTGGCATGGGGATTCCACAACGCCAGTTGGTTGGGATAGAGCTTGGCGTTTTTAGCCCAAATGTCGCTGAGGGTCACAGAAGTCGCTGTGTTGAGTGTCATGGAACCGGAATGTGAAGAGGGCTGCAAGTGTATTGGTGAATGCCGTGCCGGAAACACTGCGCAGGTCACGTCAAAAGGTCAAAAAGGCAAGTTTTGTGGACGAGACTGCTGAGATCGGCGCGCAAGGGCAATCGTTTAATGTCAGGGTAAGGCTACATACGATTTCTGTGTGCTCAACGTTTACATAGCTTAGGTCTAGCTTCTTGTTTCAGGCATGCTAGTCCGGATGTCGTTAGCTCGACAATGTCCCTAGATGTGTGTCTCTGTTGTCGAGAAGACTGACTCACCAACACTGACTCATGTTAGAAATTTGCTTCGATGAAAGGTCAGTAGTCAAACCCAATGAAAAATCGCTGGCTCTGTAGGAGAGACCAGCGATGCTAGTACAACAGACCAGAGTGGAAAATTACAAGCCTGACAACACCTTGGAGGCAGCCGTCACACCAGCGCCTGGGGTAAAGCTGTACCCCAGCTCCATCAGTGCTGCCTCGATCGCGCTAAATGTCGTCAACACATCGCGATCGCTAATAAAGCCCAAGTGCCCCACCCGGAAGATCTTGCCCTTATAGGAATCCTGTCCGGCAGCCAACGCGATATCGAACCGCTTCATGACAATCGAGCGAATATCCTCGGCATTAATCCCCTCGGGGGCCACAATTGCCGTCACCGCCGTGCTGGCAGAAGCGTCATCCGCTGCCAACAACCCCAGACCGAGCGCCTTTGCCCCCGCCCGAGTGGCATTGCGCAGCTTCAAATGGCGTGCGTAAATATCATCCAATCCTTCTTCCTTCATCAAATTGAGGGACGCTTGCAGGGCGTAGATCAGGTTAACCGCAGGCGTAAACGGAGTGGTGTTCTTACCCAAGCTCTTCTTCGCCGCTGCAAAGCTCCAGTAATACTTCGGCAGTTTGGACGTAGCAACCGCAGCCATCGCCCGCTCGCTCACCGCCACAAACCCCAGCCCAGGTGGAATCATGTACCCCTTCTGGGAACCGGAGGCCACAATATCCAAGCCCCACTCGTCCATCGGCACGCTGATGGCCCCCACGCTAGTGACGCCATCCACAATCACCAACGCCTCGCCGTGCTCCTTGGCCAGCTTGGCGATCGCCTGCACGTCATTCAACACCGCACTAGACGTTTCGCTGTGGGTGAGAATCACCGCCTTAATGGTCTTCTCGCTATCGGCACTCAGCTTCTCGGCAAATGCTTCGACAGGATAGGGCACTCCCCACTCCGATTCAATGCGCTCGCACTGCAGGCCAAACGTATCGGCCATATCCGCCCAACGCTGACCGAACTTGCCATTGACGCCACACAGCACACGATCGCCAGGGCTGAGCACGTTTACCAGGCCCGCTTCCATCGCCCCGGTACCGCTGGCGGACAAGATGAAGACGTCGTTCTTTGTTTGATGCAACCAGCGCAGGCGATCGGTCACCTCCGCAACTACCGCAGAAAAACCGGGACTGCGGTGGCCTTCGGGATGCTTGGCCAGGGCCAGTAATGCACTTTCGGGAACGGGGGTCGGTCCCGGAATCATCAGTTGTAGTTTCTCTTTCACGCTCGCCCCTTCCACATCTCGACTCAGCCCCAACATTTTTACACGCACTCTCAGTGACCGTGCCTCAAGTTCAGATTGAGCACATAATCTAGTGGTTTTCAGGCTCGCTTTGGGAGAGCTTCTTCAGCTACAAACCCATTGCAGCCAGCCTAAGAAAGAGCGCGCGCACGCGATTGCCCATCATGTCTAGTTGGACAGAGTGTTAGTGAGCTTCAGACATTGGGTCAGTATTTCGTTGGGGTGAAATAGTCTTGAATAGCCGGATGGATGAACCGATAGCGATCGCCCACCTTCTGCAACAGGCTGGCTTCTACACAGTCATCCAAGAATTGCTGATAGTTCCACGGGGTGCGTCCGCTGCGCCACAACACCAGCCGCAGCCATCCCCGCCGGATACTGCGCCCCAGCCCCCCCCGCACCCAGTCCCGCTCGTTCAAATCTGCGTCTACGAGTTGCTCCCCTAAATCCCCCACCAGCCACCCACTGAGGCCAAACCAAGTGATGCCAGCTAGCATCAACCCCAGTCCCAACCTCAGTCCAGTACCAAACGCCCCCACGCAAACAACAGCCAATAGGACGATCGGACTGTAGAGCAGCACAACGCTGGCCAACTGACGCCATCCAAACTGGTGCGAGAGTCGCCAGCGGGAGAGCGGGCGATCGATATTCAAGACCAAGGCATTGCCAACCCCCAGAACGGCATAGACAACCGCAGCAGCAATGGCCCCCGGCAGTCCTCCTCCAATGGCCCCCACCACTCCGCCCACCAACCCAAACGTCGCACTCACCCCAAGCCCGTACGGCCCCAATAAAGCAGGGTGCTGCAGGCTGGTAAGGGGATGCAAGGCGTTCACCTCAAATTCTGAGCGGGCCGTTTCCGCCATCTGGCGAGCCACCCACGCCAGCAACTGCAAGACCAAAGACGGAGGATAACGCCAGATACGATTCATGCTGCTGCGGACATACATCTGCACCAGATAGGCGCCAGAGCGTTGGGGGGCAAATACGCGATCGACGGTGGAGGGGGAATGGCGATCGACCGTGGCCACCATGCATAAAAATGCCGGGACATGCAGTAACTCGCCCAGGACTGGATTGTGTTGCAGATAGGGCACAAGGTGGGAGCTCCCCAAGCTGTGCAGGGTTGATGACACTTGTTGGTCGGATAGCCCTTCAATCGTAGCGACGGCTGTGACGTTCAGCGACTGCGAGAGTTCGGTATAGGCAGCGATGCGGCAGGCGATAACTGGGGCGATAACTGGGGCGATAACTGGAGATAGTTCAGCAGGGCGATCGCCTCGACCTCCCACCTGTGTTTGGGAGGAGCAGAATGATTGTTGCAGCCACTGATTGAGGGAGCGGATACAGGCGGCTTGGAAGATCCGCTCGACGCTATCCAACCCATCCAGTAAAGGCCAAACGCGGCCATCTTGTATCCATCGGTGGGCAACCTCGGGGGACATGTCGTACTTGGCCACCAATTCTCCAGCCAGCCAGCGGGGAATGGGTTGGCAGTGGTGTGCCCAGGTGGAGAGATCGAACAGAACGGGAATGGGGCTGGCTGGGCCGATCGTGTCCGGTTCGCTGTCAATCTGGGACATCTGCTGCTGGGATAGTTGCCTGGCAGCTAGGTCGAGCAGGGTGGTGGTTTTTCCAGCGCCAGGTTCCCCCAAGATTAAGAGAGGTTGCTGGGGAAAGGCGAGGGTGGCTTGACGGCTCGCAAGCGGCTGGATGGCAGTGTCAGATGATGGGTTACTGGCTGGTTGAAGTGTGCTGGTGGGTGGAGCGACGCAGGATACGCGGTAGGTCCAAGGGCGACTCGTGGCTGCTAGGTATGTATCCCCCGGGGATTGCTGGCGTCCCAATTGAGCGTTGAATAGTCGAGCGTAGAGAGATTGATTGAGACGGGCATAAACTTCAGTGCGAACTCTCTCGATCGGATCTCGGTGCGTACGCGTAGAGGAACGCTCGGCGACGCGATCGCCAGCAAGCGGGGTCGCGGGACGTCTATCGGAGCCTTGCCTGTCGGCTGTGTCCACTGGATGGGTACCCAACAATGAGCTGAGTTCAAGTGAGTCGCTGGCTTCGTACATCGTCTACCTCAAGCATCACCCAGCCGGTCCAGCATGGATGCGAGCACGTGCCAATACCCGTGCCATCGCAAAACCGATCGGCCAAAAACACTGTGAAACGAACGGAAACGAACCCTTTCAGACTCGAACTCCTCCCGTACCGGGCGGTCCCAGTACCAAGCTGTCTCAATACCGAGAGGTAGCAGTACCGAGCCGAGATTCATTTATTCCGGTATCGCACACTATTTGTGTATCGCACAGCTTCTGCGGGGCCACTCGTTTCTCAACCCTCTCTTCCGTATCTGACGCGCGGTGGTTTCGTCGCACATCAGGGGACTATCTGTCGAGGGGACAACCCGTCGGGGGACGCCAGTCAATATTCATAGCACTGCTGTTAGCTCAGGAGTGCCAGTAAACGTCTAGACCGTCGCAGATCGGAACGTTGTGTCGTAAAGGTGGAATTTGTAGGCAGTGGAAGTTGCGCACAGGCGATCGCCATCACGGCTGACGCCGCCGACCCTTTCTCCACTTTGCCCCTGTTTGCATCGCCCGGGGATGAGAACTTTGGCAGGTGTAACCGCATCGCTTGAGGTAGTCCCAGCCTCGCTGGGGCCATACCTGCTGACCGGTTACCTGCTCGATCCACTTGGCAACTTTTGGCCCCGTCCAATCCCCACCATCGGCATGGGGATGTTGCAGCGCCAATTGTAATTGCTGCAGTTGAGCATCGCTGAGCAAGGTGGGGCGTCCCCGGCGGTAGGGACGCTTGCGGCCGTTACTCAAAGCATCCGGCCCGTTGGCGTTGTAGGCTTTGAGCACGTCTTTGGCGTAATCGTAGTTAATACCTACCACTTCGGCGGCCTGTTTGAGCGATCGCCCCCGCTTTACTAACCACATCAAGTGGTACCGCCGTCCTTCAACGGGATCGGTGGCTTTCTGGTAACGTCGCTTTAACTCGGACTCGCTGAGATGGTCGGCAACAGTTGCATATCGCGGCATGGTGAGGACTGGGCTGACCGAATTGGAACCAGTCTAGACGCATTTTTAAACTGCGATCCGGATTTTGGCCGCTTATCGAAGGGCTGTACGGAGCGGATTTGGAGAGACAACATCTCCAAATATGGTTCGGGGACAAGCTGTCGTTTTGGCTGACATGCGTTCGGCAAAACTTCTCGTTTCTGCCACATGGACGTGCCCCACGAGGTGCTTCGCCATTCGCACTGACTAGCCTTCAAACAATTGCCCTGCATCCAGTCGCCATTGCCGGTCGGCTACCCCCTCCATGTATTTAGGATCGTGGGTGACGACGAGGATGGACCAATTTTGCTTCAATCGAGCCAATAGTTCTACCGCCTGCCGACTTACGGACCAATCTAAACCGGCTGTGGGTTCGTCCAGCAACAGGAGTGACGGACTGCGAACTAGCTGAACCGCCAGGGCCAATCGCCGCTGCTGGCCACCACTCAACTCCAACGGCGATCGCTCCAGCGGAATATCCTGCAGCCCCACCTGTTCTAGGGCGTGGGTGACATCCTCTAACCGCAATTCGGGATGGCCAAACCGCAATTCTTCCACCACGGAAAATCCGCAAAAATGCCGCTCGGGAAACTGAAAGACCAGGCCGGCTAGCTGGCGTAATTGACGGGCTTGCAAGGGCTTGTCGCACCAGCAGATAGACCCTTCTGTGGGGCGGGCCAGTCCCGCCATGATCTCTAGCAGCGTACTTTTTCCGGCTCCACTGGCCCCCACAATTGCCCCCAGTTGCTTGGGGGCTAGCTGCAGGGAAATCTGCCGCAAGATGGGTAGGGCGGTAGCAGCGGGGTGATACGTCAGATTTTGGATCGAAAACACAGCGGTTTGGCGAGAGGGCTGACTTCATCATGCCCCGCCCGTCAGCGGTCAGCACTGCGGTTGGCCGCGCGATGTCGTGTCCAGCTAGTGGGAACTCCCTTGGTCGTCGTGTTGCCGTGTTGCGATGGGGGAGGAGGGCTAGTACTACCGTTCGGGCAGCAGTTGCAATCCTGCGGCGATCAAGGCTTGCCTATCGCGTTCCGATTGACCTTCCACGTACAGCCTTAACAGTGGCTCCGTTTCCGAGGCTCGCACCATCAGCCACCGAGGAGAGCCTTCTAAGTAGAATTTGACGCCATTGAGCACCCCGCGATGGGTGTGAAACTGCGACAGGTGGCGAACGGTGTATCCGGCCAGGGTGCGCGGAGGGTGCTGGACTAGTCGAGGAATGACCCGATTCAGTTCTGTCTGGGAGACCGAGCGGTAGTGCAGGTCTTCGCGATGGTAGAAAATCTCGCCAAATTGCTGACGCTTGCGAGCCACATAGTCCGAGAGACGATCGCAGCCCGATTGGGCCAGCATTTCCAGCACCAGCAGCGCTGAGAAGATGCCATCCCGTTCCGGCAGGTGCATGCTAAAACCGTAGCCACCACTTTCTTCAAACCCCATCGCCACGCGATCGTCCAGCAACTGACGGCAGATATAGGGAAAACCCACCTGGACATCGTGGATCTGGCGGTTAGTCCCGAAATGCAGGCCCAACGTGTCCGTCACTGATGAGGTTCTGACAATATCTCCCGTAACGCCGCGTCGCGTCACGAGGTGATCCACTACCAACAGAATGGTTTCCTGAGCGCTCAGCCAGGAGCCGTCGTCGAGCAACACTCCCAACCGATCGGCATCTCCATCGGTGGCAATGCCGAGGGCGTATTCTCCTCGCTCCAACTCGGATTTCAGAGGGGCAAGATTCTTCTCAATCGGTTCTGGCGATCGCCCGGAAAAGTCGGGGGTGGCTGTCCCATAAATCGTGGACACATCGCACCCATAGGGCTCTAGCAACTCTTGCACAATGGTCTGGCCGGCCCCCCCCATTGAATCCACCAAGACTCGCAATCCCGAACGGCCAATGGCATCCAGATCGACGAGGGAGCGCAGGCAATTTAAGTAGCCATCCACGATGCTCTGGGACTGCACCTCTGATTGGCCCATGCGTACGGGAGTTTGACCCAATCGCCGTTCGATATCTTGGGTGGCCTCGTAAAAAAACGGACCGCCGTAGGCCCCCTTAAACTTGATGCCGTTGTATTGGGGAGGGTTGTGACTGGCGGTGATGGCGATTCCGGCGGATAGCTGACGGGCCTTGGCTGTGTAAGACACAACAGGGGTAGGAGTGACGCGATCGGCTAGGACAACCTCAATGTCATTGCCTGTCAGGACGCGGGCGAATAGGTGGGCAAATTCGCGAGATCGTCGCCGTCCGTCAAAAGCAATGGCAACGGCAGGGCGCGTGCGCTCGGTGGTGCTGGCTTGAGAGAAATTGGCCTGTTGAGAGAAATTGGCTAGCAGTGAGTCAGCTAAGGCTTGAGCGACGGTTGCCACCATCTGGCTGTTCATCTGGCTATCCAGCAGACCGCGCCACCCATCGGGCGCGAATTCAATCTGTATAGGACGATCGATGTCTGCCCGTTTTGGGTTGGCTTGGTCTTGGTCTTCGCGTTTGTTGTCTACTGGTTCGGTACGCCAGTCCCCGTCGTGCTGCGAATGACTACGCACTCTGACGGAAGCAGAATCGGCAGCGAAATGTGTTGTCATACGTTTGGAGATCGCCTGGCGATCGGCCCTCAACTCACCACTGGGAATAGTACCGGCTTTTGCTGAGGCAGCACAGGCTCAAGGGCCAGGATGACCCCGTCTAGAAATCCGTGCTGAATTCAAACGACGCCTGATTGTCCCCTTCAAAGTCCGTTCCCGTCCGAATCAGAATATTTTCACCCAGACGGAATCGACTATTGACACGCGGGTTGACGTCGGGGTCGTTGAGGCTTTGCTGCACGGATACCGAGACCCCAGCCCCCAGATCTTTCGCCGCTTCTACTCCCACTTCTAAACTGCCAGATTCCCCCGTGAACGGAGCAATCCGTAATTCATCCAATCCGATGGCATTCCCCAGGGCATTCTGCGCCCCAAAGAGGACGGTGGACAGGGCAAACCCTGCTAGATTTCCAGATCCCACACCATCAAGCGCCGCCCCCCCCAACAAGGCCAAAATTTGATCGGGAGAACGGGTAGGGCGACTGCTGAGTTCGACAGAATTGGTTCCCCGCCCGCTGGTCAATTCGCTGGCTCGCCCCTGAATGGTGGCAATCACCTGAATGGTTCGTTGCTCGGCTAAGTCGGCGGCTGCGTCGCTGTCGGAAGAGGTGAATGTGTCGGACGAAACGGTTCCGCCGCCGAGCCGCTCGGAGACTTCTGTGAAGGCCGCCACATTGAGTAGCGGGTCAAGACCTCCCTGTTGGTCAAAGACGACGGTGTTGTCCCGACCGCGATCGATACGCAGGTTGGCCACTCCCAGATTGACATTGCCACGGGCAATCCGGATTGTCCCCAGCGGCCGTAGCCGAGACAAAGTACCGTTGAGAATCAATGTTCCTTCTGTGGTAAATACAAATAACGGCTGGCGTACTACCTGGACGTTATCTCCCAGAGTGAGTTCCAATTGCTTGAAACGTGGCTGCCACTGGCTGGTAGTTCCGGAACCATTGGAGGCACTGGGAATAGAAATCGTGCCATTCGTGAGGCGAACGCCCCCGCTCAATTCCGGTGCTAACACGGTACCGCCAACCCCTACTTCCCCATCCACTTCACCGCGATACAGGTCGGGCAGATCCATCTGCAGGTCGTCGATCTGAACCGATAGTGGGGTATCGTTCGGCTGCAGTTGTCCTTCTGGATTAACGGCCAGCAGACCTGCCGCCTCAATCGTACCTTCGCCAAACGTGCCGCTGAAGGACTGAACATTGATGCGATTGAAATCAAAGTCAATCGAGGCGTCGAGCTGCTGTAGGGGATCGGGTAGGGTACTGAGTTTGACGACACCGTCAGTAACGGTCAAGCCACCGTCCAATGTAGGATTCTGCAGCGTGCCGCCAATGGTGATATCCAGCAACCCTTCTCCAGATTCCCAAGCGATCGCATCGGTGAATACATTCAGCAGGGCCAGTTGTTCGTTGCGGGCGCTCAGTTCTAAGGCGATGACATCGGAGGGAGGAACGGCTGTCGCGAATGGCAGCGGGAACGGCAGCGCTCCGGATACCACCACCGGGTTGGGGGAGCTGCTGCGGATGCTGCCGTCGAGCAGCAGGGTGGCCTGGTTGTAATCAAACACCCCGTTGGCGGCATCCAGTTGATTGCCGTTAATCGCCAGTGCCGCAAGATCGAACTGACCGCTCGCCATCGGATTTTGCAGGGTCCCGCCGATATCGGCTGTTGTATTCAGATCTCCTGTCACTCGAGGAGCATCGGGGAAAAAGTCGCTAACCAACTCGATCGGGAATCGCGTTAGTTGCAGCATTCCAGCTTGGTTTTCGTTGCCAAATGTGCCGCTGAGGCTGCCTCTGCGATCGCCACTTTCGGCTTCTAGTGCGTCTAGATTCAACACCGTCTCGCGGTATTGCCCCCGCGTGGCGAGCCGATCGAGTGAGTAGCTTTGGGCGGGGTTCTCGGGGTTGGTTAATGTCCAATTGCGGCCCGTCATGTCGAAGGTGACCGTCGGAGCAGTGATGGCTCCCACCACCTGCAGATCGCCGCTAAATTCGCCGGTCAAGTTAGAGAGGGCTGGGATACGAGGGTCCACCTGCCGATCGAGCAGTTCGGTCTGCTGCACCACGATGGCGGAGTAGGCTTCTAGGCGATCGAAAAGCGAGCGGGGCAGCACATCGAGTGCCGCGACTTCCAGTTCGGAGGCGGGACCAAACTGAGGGTTGGGCAGCCCGGTAGTCACATCACTCCAGTCGCGCCAGCGCACTGCCCGCAGCAAGCCCTCAACGGAGCCATTGTCGGTCGACAGGCGGACGTCTAACCGCAGCGGATCGCCCGCGACTTCCTGACTGCGGCCCGCCCGAATCTGGCGCTGGGGGCCGCTGGGCAACCACACTGACCCGTTGGCGCGGTATAGGCTGTCTTGTAGCTGCAATTCCCCTTCGGAGATGGACAGCCGTCCTGCTCCGTAGACAAACGAGCCTTGTAGGCGATCGGCCTGGATACCCTGCCAACTGGGAGAATACGTTGTCACACTGCCTACCGCCGTGACATCCACTAAATTAACGGCCAGTTCGCTGTCGATGGTGCCATTCCACACCCCCGGTACGATGCCGTTCAACAGCGCTAGCGGAAACTGCGCCAACTGGATATCAAACCGATCGCCCTCTCGCTGTCCGCTGGCAGAGGTCTCCCCCTGCTGCAGCAAAAAAGATTGGGGGGCAAAGGCGCGATCGAGGGAAATGGCCAGGCGATCGCCTCCATTTCCAGCGGCACTCACTAAGTCAATCTCCACTCCCGCGCTATCTGGCTGCCACTGTAGTGGCCCCTGTAGGGGGGCAAAATCTAGGCCTGCTGCCTGTAGGTTAACGAGTCCTAGCTGGCCAGTCAGGGTCAGGGAATCCGGTCTACCGCTCAACTGACCGTCTAAATTCACCAAGCCGCTCACCGGGAAGGACTCGGGAAGTTGCGGTAGGCTCTCCAGCGGTAGTTGGCGGGCGCTTAACTCCAGGGCCAACGTACCTATTTGTTGATTGGCGATATCGACGGGGATGCGCCCATTGACCGAGACAGTGTTCAGCACGAGTCCGTCCGTAACGGTCAATCCGGTGCCGTCCCACGCTACCTGGGCTGTAATGGGGCCGGGCAGGCGATCGATGCCATCGGGTAATTCCACCTGACCGCTAGCGTCCAATCCTGCCAGGCTAAGGTCGCGGGTGGTGCCATCAATCTGGATATCCCCATTCAGCCGTCCGGTGACATTTGGAACGAACAATCCCAGCGGCACGGATTGCGGGATGGCTCTAGCGCTAAAGGCGCGTCCTCCATCGGCAGCAGAAGGGGTGAGTACAGCGGAGAAGGCGGCTGTACCGTCCCCCAGAACGAGATCCGCCTGCGGAATGGTGGCGGTATCGTCACGCCAGTCAAACGTGCCGTTGCCTTCGATATCTCCCCCCGATGCCTGCCAGTCTGCCGTGATGACGGGACGGCTACCGGTAATGACGGCTGTCCCCTGGGCATCGATCGCTCCCAGCGATTGCGGCAGTGGGTCAAATTGATAGGCTGCAACGATCCCGTTCACATCGGCATCGCTGAGCGCAAATTGAAACTCAGCCCGCACGGGAGATTGAGCCACATTGACGCGACCGCTCCCCGTAAAACGACCATCGCCATTGGTTAACCGTCCGGCCAAGTTCGTGAGATTGACTTGTCCGCCTCGCAGGGCAAAATTGCCGGAGTAGGTGCCGATTTCTAGTTGACTGACCGTCGCGGGAGCCACCTCGCTAAAGCTGCCTTGCAGCAGAGGATTGGTAACAATTCCGGTCAGAGTAGCTGACCCCTGGACCACTCCCGTAACGGGGACGGGAAACTCGAGCCCAAAGGTGTCCTGCAGTTGGGTCAGTGTTAGTTCGGAATTGCTGCCAGCGATGTTGAAGCGAGCTCGGGTGAACGGGGTCCAATCCTGCAGGTAAATCGGATCGTCCCACTCCAGGGTACCGCTAGCAGTCAGGGGAATTTGCCCGTACCGACCCTCAACCCCATGCAAGGTGGCCATGCCGGGGGCCAGCTCGACACGACCGCTAAACTCTTCGAAGGTTTGGGGCACGGGAGCGATCGCAAACGACATTCCATCCGCGATCGCCTCCCCCTGGAAGTCCAGCGGTTGGTTTGCCTGCCAGGTAGCCTGCAAGTTGACGTCGGCTGTACCGGACTGAGCTCGAAAAATGGACGTAATGGGGAGCAGATTGAGTGCGGTGACGGACATATCGTCGGTCTGAATGTCCAGCTCCACTCGCGGATCGCTTCCCCCAGAACTCCCTTCTGTGGAGAAACTCGCTGTGCCTTCAACGTCAACTCGACCGTCTCCGCTCCGTGCCTGCGTCGACCATGTGGCTTCGCCAGAGTCTACAGGCACCTGCAGCCGCCCTTGCCAGCGCTCGAATCGAACCGCTTCCCCGTCTGCAGGGACGAGTTCCAATTGACCGTTAGCAATTTCCAGCGCGATCTCCGCAACCGGCAATCCCCCCCCGGTACCACTTACGTTGAGGGCGAGCCCCTCCCAACCATCCTCTTCCGTTTGGGCCAGCGTCACATCCGGCTGATTGAGGCGGAGGGCGATCGCCAACTCCCTCCGCCACAGCAGTGTCCATAAATTCGCGCGCACATCAATGCTGCGGACGGTGGCCAGCTCTTCAATTTCGCTGGCCCCAATCGTGACTTTCCAGGGCCAAACAAACCGCACATCACCGAGGGTGACATCTCGCTGGAGAACAGTTTCCATCTCCGCTTCCACCTGTGGCAGCAGCTTGCGCTGTACGTAGGCTCGTCCCCCCAGTCCGACCGCAACCAGCCCCACCCCCAACACCACTGCAACACCGGCTCCGACGCGGGCCCCTGTTTTTAGCTGACGCTTCCAACGGCGATCGGGATCGGAATTTGGGTCATCGGGTTCTGGCATATCTGGGGTGGATGAATCGGATGGATGGGAGGGCGGTTGCTCCTCATCGGGCCGATTCTCACGATCGGCTTGACCATCTTCCGGCACGGCGATCACCTACGTAGCGAATGCTCTTTCAATACCTGTAGCGTCTGTACGGTTTTTAACGCCGACGTTCGCGCTACCGACACTCAATCCTATCCAAAGCTGGTTGGTAAGAATACTCCTGCAACCGCATATGTGTATCAGTGAACTAAAGCGGGAATTGAGAGAGCCGTTGACACGACTTATTTTCGGCGGAAGTAACTCGGTTTTTAGCAGGTTCGAGAGACAGTCTGGCGTGGGGCAACCGCAGTTTTGCAGGAATGAAGCCGCAAGGCTCGAATCATCGAGCAAAGCAAGCAATTTTTGGCAGCGATTTTGGGTAGGGAGATCTGCTCATTTCTGCAGGGTTCAATTGAGGGTATTTGATGGCAATGGTGGGCGATCTCAGGCAATGGTGGGAGATCGCAGTGTTTGCAAGAATGAACAGGGCTAAGGGAGGGAATGGCGATCGCGGCTAGCTTAGCAATCCGTAATTTCGCGGGAGTTCGCTCAAAGGTTATGCTCAGGGGTATGCCTATCAGGATTTCTTCGCACAGTGCGTCACACGTTTAATGCCCGCCAAGCAACCACCCTACCTATCGCTGGTTCGCCCGAGCGAGTGAGATTATTTCTCGGCGACCCTCGCCATCTCGTGGAAGCACTATTGGATGCCGATCGCGTGCGTCAGTTAGAAGCGGGTCGGTTTGTGGTGCGGATGTCACCGATTCAGGCACTGAACGTGCAGATAACGCCTGAAGTAGAGCTGGAAATAGTCACCGATCGTCAGTCTCGCGTACTGCTGAAAGCTGTTGGCTGTCGCATTCACGGTAATAACTGGATCGATCGCAATTTCGATCTGTCGTTCGAAGGCTGTCTGTTTCCTCGCGGTATGGAAACAACTGACGGCGTTGAATTGGTGGGAGATGCCAATTTAGAAGTCAGCATTGGCATGCCTCCCCTGTTGCAGTTCACTCCCAAGTCCATCGTGGAAGGAATTGGAAACACGATTACAAAAGGGGTGTTGACGGCGATCGATCGATCGCTACGGCGCAAGTTACCCGCTCGATTCCAGCAGTGGCAGCAGGAGCAGTATCTGACAGAAGAGATAGCCGAGCTTTCTGCGGAGAGAAGTTCCATGCATCAGCAACCCATCTAATGGCAAACGTACACCACAGCATCGTTATGCAGCGGCTGGAGCGAGCTTTGGCGAATGTCAGGCGGCATGGTTAAGCGCATACACAAATGCTTCGAGCGCTTCTTCACCGTCTACTTCAACCAGCACTCGTACGCGCCTATAGCCATCTCCTTCGAATTTATCGAGCATTGTCCAATGCTCCGAGAGCTGATTTGAGGAAAAAACATAGCCCTCAATAACGTCTCCGTCTTCTGAAGGAATAATTCCTGGACAACCCAATTCAGAGCCCCATCCTTCCGCTAACAATTTCCCTTTTAGCGTTGCAGCTCTCCAAGATCCTGGAATAGCCTCCAACATTCCATGGTTTACTCTTCCTGGAGCTAATGTTCCATAAACAAACAGTCTTTCCATTTTGCTGTTACCTGTTGGACGCGACTTCATGACTCAAGTTCACCAACAAGGCTAGAGGAGAATACATCTTTGGGAGACTACCGTTTATTCAACATGTTCACCTCAAGTTTTCTGCCTTTGGAGACTGTGTAGCGCTATCTTCAACATTCCTCGCTACGTGGCGATCGCACCTCTTAAACGTTCGGTCCAGAGATTGCCATCCCTGAATGCTCACTCTCTCCTCTGGTCGCAGCCAGAACGTAACTCCTCCCCCGGAAAAGTCTGGATCAAAGCTTGCGGACAACACCAGTTACAACTCCCCAAATCTGCAAGTCTTGTTCTTCACCAATACGAATGGTGGGATAGTCCGCATTCTCGGGCCGCAATTGGATATTTGAGGGCTCCAGATGTAACCGTTTGACGGTTGGTTCTCCATCCACGATCGCCACCACGATCGCGTGATGAGTGGCCTCCAATGAACGATTGACAATCAAGATATCCCCATCCACAATTCCTGCATCAATCATTGAGTCGCCACTGACTTGAACGTGGTACGTCGCAGCAGGGCAATCGATGAGGTAGTCATTCAAATCCAAATGCATATCAATGTAGTCATCGGCGGGTGAGGGAAACCCGGCTGGAACTCGCGATGCAAAGAGGGGTCGCTCTTGCCGTTGGGGATGAAGAGCTGCCGAACGAATTGTGGAGATGGTTGAGGGGGTTGCAAGCGAGCTTGGTACTCCAGAAGATCGATCTTGCGAGCTCGGGTGAGAATTTGAAATTAGACGAGAGCTTGAAATTAGACGAGAGCTTGAAATTAGACGAGAGCTTGAAATTAGACGAGAGCTTGAA